>NZ_JAMYUV010000056.1:0-38291 GCF_040323405.1 Mesorhizobium sp. M0048
GTCCCGACTTCAATCCGATTGAGAACGCCTTCGCCAAACTCAAGGCGCTGCTGCGAGCAAAGGCCGAGAGAACCATCAAGGCTCTCTGGGACGCGGTCGGCGCGGTCGTCGACCTCTTCACCCCAGCCGAATGCGCCAACTACTTCAAAGCCGCAGGATATGAACCTGATTAAACAGGACGTGCTCTAGCGCGTGGGCGGGGATTATGTCGACGATATCGGGATGGACCTCGCCCAGGACTATAAACCGAATTGAGGCAATGTCTGTGTCGACCACGTGTCGAATCAAAGCGAGATAATTGTCTCCGACGAGACGGCTATTCATGTATGCGCCATCATGTACCCTTGAGCGCAGCAAGCGGTGTAGATCTCGCCCCTTCATTCCTACAAGCGTGGTGAAAATCCGGATGCCATGGCCTCTGATGTAAGCGTGCTCGACCATTTCAGTGCAATCCGGATTGAGCCAAGGCTCGGAGTACCCGGCGAAACTAAGGTCGACGGAAGTTGGTACGCGCGCCAGACATCGCTTGAAATCTTCAAGACGAAGATGCTTTACATGAGAGACCGCTCTTTGCCGATGGGCGAACTTGTCCTGCGGACAATAAGAACATCCGATGATGCAGCCGCTGGTTGTCGTTATTTCCAAAACCCTGCCGCCCGGGATGGCAGAGCCCAATTCCTGTAAGATCATCGGATATGCCTCCACTTTTCTGGCGCTCTCGGCCAATCCTGAACTTTCAGATAGTAAGTTAGATTATTTGTCTGATGGAACGTTGTTTCGCCTGCTAGTAATATCGAATTATTTCTCATGATACCGATCTATCGACTAGGATTCCAATATTTCCATGATGATACTCTCAGCGGATTTTCGATTTCCTCAGCAAGTTCCATCGATCAAAATTTTCTAAATGAACTCAGTCCGCTTCGCGTTGGGCGGCAATCAACCCCCGGCTCCGTCAGTTTGTTGGGCCCTCGCACCTACTTTGGGCGCTTCGCCGGCACGCCAGGACGGCGAAATCGCAATCTGTCGAGCGTCAGCCGTTGCGGAAGGTGTAGCTGTACCCGTTGATGGCCGGCCCGCCGCCGAGATGCGCGTAGAGCACCTTGGATCCCTCTGGAAAGAAGCCTTTCTGGACGAGGTCGATCATCCCTTGCATGGATTTGCCTCGTAGACGGGATCGGCAATTATACCCTCGAGCCGCGCACACAGGAGGATGGCCTGCTTCGTTTCCGCGGACGGAAGGCCGTAACCGGGAGACGCGTATCCCTCGAGCAGCACCACGTCATCCTCGACGATTTCCATGCCAAACTTGACGAGCTTCGCAGTATCCCGGACAATACTTAGCACCTGCGCCTTGGCTTGGGCGGGGGTGGCGGAGGCATCGATACCGAGCACGTTGCGCTGTCGACCGTCCTTGGCGAATCCAACGAGCATGCCGGCATGCGTCGAGCCCGTGACCGTGCAAACGACGATGTAGTCGAAGCCAAACCCAAGCTGTTCCTCCTGTGCGCGCACCTCCTCCGCGAACCCGACATACCCAAGCCCGCCATATTTGTGAACTGAGGCCCCGGCCGGTATCGCGTAGGGCCTGCCGCCCCTAGATTTGACTTCATCGAGCGCCTGTTCCCAACTGCGGCGGATGTCGATATCGAAGCCCTTGTCGACAAGGCGCACTTCTGCTCCCATGATCCGACTCAAGAGAATGTTGCCGACCCGGTCGTAGACGGCGTCCTCATGTAGTACCCAGCTCTCCTGAACCAGGAGACATTTCATGCCGATCTTGGCGGCGACCGCGGCGACCATGCGCGTATGGTTAGATTGCACACCCCCGATGGTGACGAGCGTATCAGCGTTTGACGCGATCGCGTCGGGGATGATGTATTCGAGCTTGCGCAGCTTGTTTGCGCCGAACGCGAGACCGGAGTTGCAGTCCTCGCGTTTGGCGTAGATTTCCACCTTGCCCCCCAGAAGCTTGGCGAGGCGGTCGAGCTTCTCGATGGGCGTGGGTCCGAATGTGAGCGGATAGCGTTCGAACTTTTCCAGCATTTTCTCTCCGGCAACACGCGATGGCGCTGAATTAGCCATTCACGATCATTCTAGAGGCATCTTTGATTTGACGTCATCTGGATTATCCGGCGCCAGGAGAGTCCCATTCTATTTCCAGCGCCTCGTTCGTCATTGAGAGTTGCAACCGCCCAGCTGCGAGAGACTACCCAATGCGTGGCATTCAAGAACTGTATATCCTGGATTAACGGAACGACCGGATTGCGGTCACTATCGACTTCTCAAGCACAGTATTCCTTCTAATATCTGCTCGATGTTTATGGTTGGTCCAAAATTTGCGCCAGCTTGAGCTCTGACCTTGTCATGGCGCCTCAAGGCAGCAGCAGCGATATGGCCAACATTTGGTCGCGCTGGAGTAAATCTGCGGATTCATTCGTCACCTCATCAAGGTCTGGTGGCTCGAATCCAACTTCCTTGCAACTGTCGAAATGCTCAGCCCTTTGGCCAGCTCGGCTAACGCAGCCAGACCGCCAGATCAGAAAGAGCACGCTTGCGAAATAGGCCAACTGAAGGAGCAACGAGCAAGCCAGCGTCGTGACGACTACTGTGCGGATGGAATGAGAAGCGAAGTAGACAATCAGAGCGTTGCTGCACAGCACCAGCCCCAGGACGCGACAAAAGATTTTTAAGGGCAACGCCGTTCTCCTGGTTTTGTCTCCTCAGATCATGCTGCGACCTGGTCGGCCGCAATATGGGTCTGGCAGTTCTTCGGGCAGACGCGGGCGCAGGCTCCGCAGCCAATGCAGCGGCCGGCATGATCGACGACCATGATCATGCGATTGAGGTCGCCATCGAAATCGTCATCCTCGTCGTTGCAGGCGCCGAGGATTTCACCCGCGTCATCGACGCCGTAAAGATGCATGACCTCGCGCGAGCAGACCTTGAAACAGCGGCCGCAGCCGATGCAGGTCGTGCTGTCTATAGCGGTGAGATATTCCGGCACCCATCCGGAGCCGTCGCGGGTGGTGAATGTGCTCGTCATCGTAACTTCTTCATTGCAGCGAGCGCTCTCTTGGCACCATCCAACTCGGCAAAAACGGCCGACGTTTCCTCGGCAACATCCTCTAACTCCGTCCATTTTCCCGGCAGATTCTCTGCAAGGTCGCGCAATTTCATCTTGGCAATTGCCGCGCGCAGCTGAAGCTTTCGGACTTTCTTCCCCATCTCAGCTAGCTTTGACATAAATCCTTCCTCGAAATCTGTTTCTTCACGCCCGTGTCACGTCGGGATAGGCTTCAATGGCTGCAGTCGCATCGTCGACCAGTTTCGTACCGGCTCCGCGAGCTTCCTGAACGTCTCGAAGCCGAACCGGTGGATGTCTCGACAGAGCGACCAACCGCCCGGCCGTGAAAAGCAATCGTCCGAAGCCCCCATGGGTTTCATCTCCATCATTGGCGATGTCACCGGGCCGGAGCGCTCCTCGATCGCAAGCCCCACGGCGGTGTAGAACATATCGAGCCTCCACAGCACGGCCGGATCGGGATCCCCTATGGTGGGGAGTGCACGACGTTGTTCCTTCGTGACGATGAAGTCGGCCAGCAGCGTGGCGTCCGATTTGCCTTTCCCACGAGCCGTAGGAGTCTTGAGCACGGATCAGCCGCACGAGGCATCTGACAAAAGGCAGATCAAGGGCCGCCTCGGTCCTCGTTGACAGCAGGGCTGACCGCGGCTTCAGGCATTTCATGTTCTCCTCATTGCAGTCCTCGTCCTCGATGGACGATTTCTTTTTTCGGGGACGCCTACTTCGGCCACACTTGCGGAGCCGGCGCCCGGCTCGGGGCCGCCGATTCCACGCAATGGATGTCCCAGTGGCCGACCTTGAACACGTCCTCGACTGCGAGGTCTTCCACCCCGACCGGAATTCGCGTCGAGCATCGCTTCCGCCGCGATGCGGCCGGAGGTCATCGCAGATTGGAGCCTCGAACCCGCTGCAAGCGATCCACACTGTGTTGCATGGAACCGACTTGCTGCGGCCGCGCCAGGGAAATGGACGAATTGGCCAGTACACATTCCAACCATCACCCCCTTTTACGGGCGGCGCTTTGACACGTTCGGCAAAAAGTTCTTTTGCGGTGCCGCGCAGAGAGCGCCGTGACAAACCTTCTGATCCTTGTAGTTGGCCAAGGCCTGTAGCAACTCCGGTAGAAGGTGCTCTTTCAGTTCGGCAGGGATAGGCTCCGGACCGTCCAGCGACTTCAGTGCCAGCTCGACCAACTCGATCGCGCGATTTTTGTTGCCGCTCTCATGATAATACCGAGCGACCGCCGGATAAGACCAGAACTTTGGGCTATCGCCTTGCGGGGGATTCAGTGCCAGCACGTGTTCGGACAGCTCTTTGCCTATCGCGAAGCGCTCAGAAGACGGAAAGCGCGAATGGTCAAGGTTCGGATGGAAGAGTTGGTCTAGCGCCGCGATCATCCAGTCCTCGGAGTTTCTGTCGATCGCGTCGCGAACCAATTGGTGCATGAGGGGCAAGCCGGTCCACATGTCGTGCATTTTGTGAAGCACCAGATTCGCATGAGCCAGGCGGAAATTGAGGTTGTCCGGCAACAAAGCAATGCCCTCTTCGATCGCCGAGAGCGCCGTCTTCCAATCCTCTGTCTTCAGCGCCGCCCAAAATCTGTCATTGATCGGCTTCTTCAACGCTTGTTCGCGCGCTATGGGTTCGTTTTTGGCGATCCGCTCTGTTTCGGCGGATTTCGCTTGATCGCTGGTGCGCCAGCTGCCGTTAAGCAGTTTCGGCAAGACCTCATCGAGTTCCGTCGGGTGACCGATAAAGGCGATGTGGCCGTCTCGGTCGACCACGAACGAGGTCGGAATCCCGACAGAAAAGCTGGGTTCCATCCAAAGCTTGTTCATTTCGCCTGTGTAGTCGAACGCGATCCGAAAGTTCAGATTCGAGCACTTTTCGGTCAACCACGCGTCCAACTTGGTTTGGGCCTCGACGGCCGTTGGAGCATCTTCATCAGCCGCGATGGCGACGACCTCAAGTCCGCTGTCCTTGTATTTCTCCTGGAGCTGCACCAGATGGGGCATCGCCGCCACACATGGTCGGCACCAAGTTGCCCAAAATTCGACGATATACACTTTGCCGGGCTGGAGGTTCGTAAGGGGCTCGCCACGCAGCCAGTTCTCCACTTTGATCGAAGGAGCCGGTGACTCCATCTGCAATACCATGTTGCTCTCCAAAGCTATTGCCAAAGGTTGCGCGACTTTATGCGCGAGCTTGTTTCTCCCTCAGGGAGGGGCACACGGGTTCAAGCAAAGGAGAGCATCGCTCGTCTCGCACGTCTGCGTGCAGCCGGCCTTCACTCAGTGTTGCCGCATCACACTTCGCAAAGGCCGTGCCAGCGCACTCAGCGTGCAGTAAATGCTTGATTCCATTTTAAAAACCGTCCGGGTGCCCAAGATAGCCGGTTGTACTGGACGCGACATGTTTTCTGCCACTGTCAGGTCTTGGACACGCATCACGCGCTTCGCGTCGCCAGAGAAGCGTGGCCACGGACGACTCGACATATATCCGGGCTGATGGACGAGCAGATGGACATCGTGACTGCGTTGGCTACCGCCAGGCTCGTCATCATCGTCGGCCTCAAGCCTTGCTTGAGCTTCTTGCCATCTCGGTCGCTCAGGTGGTATCAGAACGCCATTGCGATTGCAGGGCCGCTCCATCCGAGCATCGCCTCTGCCCTACCCTTCCGCTTTGCCATTGATTTCCTGGCTCGCGACGCAGGAGTTCTTCACGAGGCCCGGTCCAGCTGCGGGTCGCGAGTACCGTCATCACCAGATTGACCATGACGATCGTGGCGAAGAGGGCCAGATGAGTGCCGGCATATGCCGGCCGGTGAACTCTGCGGGATCCCTGCTTTGTGTTTACTTCTGTGTTCCCGGTGCTCAGGTGCAACGGGACCTCGCGGCGCGACGTGAGCGTTGGCGGAATTGCAAACCCAAAAACCGCTCGGTCGCCACGCAGGTTGGGCCGGACCAACGGGAAACGCTGGAGATGCGGCTGTCCGCCACTAACCCGGGCTACCATCCCAGAGATGACAAGGCGATTGATGCCATCGTTCGCGCCGACGCCGGCAAGAGCCCGACCGTCCCGACTCGAAGGTCGGTGCCTTGGCCACTGCACGGTCGTTGCGGTGGTCAGCTCCCGGCCAGTGGTGAGGGAAATCGTGATAACGCCAATACGATGCGGCTACGGTCCGAACGCGGCCTGCCGCGCTGAAACGACGCTCTTTCTCGACCTGACGCCGACGTGCGAAGCCCCGGTTTTGACTGCATTGAGGAGCGCCTGTACCTCTGCCGGCCGTTGGTCTCCGCGTTACGGATCATCTCGGTCGAGCAGAACCCCGAACGCGAGACGTCCGCGATGTTCTCGGCGACGGCGCGTGCAGATTGGCTCCGAGGAGCTTCGCGAAACTTGCGCGTTTGCCGCGGCCTTTCTCCGACTTGGCATCAGGATACCCAGGGGAAAAGAGCTTCGAACAGCATCGGTGCTGCTTCAAAACCCGTCAGCGAACCAAAAACAGCGGCAATGGCGGCTTCCCCATTATCCATCTCGTTACGCAACCGAAGAGCCGCTCGCGCAGCCGTCGGCTGCCATAAGCGCCCATCACTATCATGTCGGCAGACGTGTCGATTGCGTGCTGCGCGAGCACCGTGGCCACTGGTTTGCCGGCGCTCGCCAGCCGGTCAACCGACACGCAAGCACCGTGCCGAGTGAGATAGGCAGCGATGTCGGCTCCCGGCTCGGTACCGTTTCCGGTGCAGGTCGCCTCCGGATCGACTAATGCGACGCGAACTTCCTCAGCACCGGCTAGCAGATCCAGCGCTTCCCGAACCGAACGGGACGCCTCGACTCGCGAATCCCAGCCGACCAGCACGCGCCGTGGCGACAGAGTCGCCTCAGCGCCCTCCGGCAGGACAAGCACCAGCCTTCCATATCGAACAGGCTGCCGTCAATAACAAGAGGTCCGAGATTAATGTCGTTGAGAAGTGCGGGGCCGACGATTGTCAGGTCGTTGCAGAGCACCCGCTGTCGCACCGCGTCACCGACGCTGGCCTGATCGCAGTAGTGGGTATCGACGTCATAGCAAAGCCGCGTGGCTCCAGCTGTTTCTGAATTCCCTGGATGTTGTTTCCAGCCTGGCTATGTCCTGTGAAGAAAATCTTTCGATCTGCCTAAACCGTTTGTCCAGTCTGGCGATGGCCTGTGCGCGTTGTCCAGGCCACTCGGGGATGCCATCGCCGAGCAGCGGAGACGGCATAATGAGCGGCGGAGGGGACATCACCAGTACGGAAAGATACGCGCCGACTTCGGCACACAAGCTGGCAGCTGTTCTGACATCCTGATCGGAGTGGTCAGCTCCCGTCACACTGAGTACGCTTCTGAAAGCCATTTGACTGTTTCTTTCTGATATGTCGTACCTGCCGGCGCGTTTCGAAGCCGCAAGATTTGCCCTCAGCACGGCGGAAATGCGGAGCGGCACCACATCGGTTATCTATTCAGCCGTCCGGCCACTCGAGCGAGTAGCCGGCCGACCTGACGGTACGAATGACGCTGGAGGGGGAGGCCGCCTTCAGCGCCCTTCTGAGCCGGCTGATATGGACATCCACGGTGCGTACACCGACATGGATATTGGCCGGCCAGGCCGCGCTGATCAGCTCGTCTCTGGTGAAGACCTTGCCGGGAGTCTCAAGCAAAAGCCGCAGCAGGTTGAACTCGATCGGCCCAAGGTGGACTTCGTGGCCATTGCCCCGAACCCGGTGGGCATCGAGCCTTATCTCAAGGTCGCCACAGGAGATCCATCCGCCGTTTTCAATCCCGTTCGAACCCGGCTTTGGCAGCGCCAGCTTCATCCGTAGACAGTCAAGCAGCTTGGCCGGCGCGAAGGGCCGCACAAAGCTCTCGTCAATACCAGCCTTCAAGAGATCGAGGTGCTGGTTCTCGGCGCCGGGCGCGATCAGCGCAATTACGGGCAGGCCGCCGGTCCGGGGCTCCCCCTTGAACCGGGCGCAGATTGTGGAGCCTGTCGCGCTTGCCGGCCCGCAGTCCAGCACTACCGCCTGGAGCTCCCGTTCATCGGCCAATGCAAGTGCTTCCTTCACGCCGCCTGCCGGCTCACTCGTGAAGCCGTCCACTCCCAGAATGTGGCTGAGGAACAGATACAACTCAGCATCTTGCGAACAGATCAGGACCAGTGGCTTCATCAGCGCTACCCCAAGAACCACATCGGCCTCGACGCCTCCATTGAGAGGGCTGGCCATCGCATGTCCTCAAGGCCTGACATGATCCCCTTGATCGAAAATCGGTTCCATCACGCCCGGGCCACCTCGGGATGAGCCTCAATGGCTGCGGTCGCATCGCCGGCCAGTTTGGTACCGGCCGCGGCGAGTTTCCAGAACGTCTCGAAGCCGAACCGGTGGACGTCGCGCAGGGTCTTCGACAGAACGACCAACCGCCCGGCCGTGAGAAGCACGCGCCCAAAGCCCTCACGGCTTATCTCCATCATCGGCGATGCCATCAGGCCGGAACGCTCCTCGATCGCAAGCCCGACGGCGGTGTAAAACATCTCGAGCCTCCACAGCACGTCCGGATCGGGATCGCCGATGATCGGGATCGCACGGCGCTGTTCCCTGGTGATGATGAAGTCGCCCAGCAGCTCGGCGTCCGATTTCCCTTCCCAAGACCCGTGGGAATCATGAGCCCGGACCAGCCGCACGAGGCATTTGACGAACGGGGTGGCAAGGGCCGCCTCGTCCTCGGCGACAGCAGGGCTAACCACGGCGTCAGACATTTCGCCCACTCCTCATTTCAGTCCTCGTCCTCGAAGGACGGTTGTTCGGCGACACCTGCCTGCGCCAGCACCTTGCGCAGCCAAGGCGGAGGACACGTCCTGAGCATCATCTGCGTTCGCAACAGCACCTCTTGAATGGTTTGGGGATGCGGCACTTTGATCGGATGAATTTTTGCCGAAACAACCTTGGCTGCCGAAGGTCCGCCGATCGCCAGACAAAACAGGAGATGACAGCCCTTCAGCGCCTCCACCTTCGGGGTGATGCGGTCATCGCCCTCAGTTCGGTGCTCCCCGCTCTCATCGGAAACGTCATCGAAGGCCACGGCCTCGACGAGATTCCACTCCTCGCGCGTGACGTCGTAGACAGCAAAGCGCCTGGCCGAACCGAAATGGGCGTTGAGGTTCTTCATGTCCTGCGTGGCGATCGCCACGCGCAATGCGCCGGCTTGGCGTTCCGGCGTCGGTGCGTGAACCTCGTCAGTGACGAGCGAGAGGCGACGAACGGAGCTCATCTGGCATTTCTCGCTTACGGAGTGGATCAAGCGCCTCAGGCGTCGGCGCGTGCCGGTTGGCTTCAAAAATGTTGGCGACCTCGAAGATCAGGTCGCGCGTCCCCTGGTACAGGATGGTGAGCTTGTGCTGGCTGCCGAGCCGGTCGAAGATCGGGAAGCCGACCCGCATGAGCGGAATGCCGAGGCGCTGCGCCGCCTGGCGGCCGTGGGAATGGGTGACGAGAAGATCAGCGCCGGCGCCAAGAGCTTCCAAATCGCCCAGATCGCCGATTTGAACCGACTGCGCCGGTACTTCCTCCAAAATTTTCGACATATCGGTCGTGGTGACCGCCGCCGCGATTTCGGAGCCCATTCCGATGAAGAAGCTCGCGAGTTGGTAGAGTTGGTCTGGTTCAGCAGCGATCGCAATTTTCTTGCCTCCAAAGTGGAAATGTCCGTCGAGCAACGCGTCCTGCAACTGCGCGCGGCGACGGCGCACCCCAGCCGGCGCCGCCGCGCCCGAAACCGCGGACAGCAGCGAGACGAACCGGTCGGTTTCCTTCAATCCAGTCAGCGACCGGAACAGTACGTAAGGCACGCCGGTCAACCTCTGCAGCAGCTCGGCCGGGCGGCGCATATGCTCACCGATGACGATGCATTGCCTGGCCGTGCCAAGCTCACGGATATCCTCGACACTGGTGCCGCCATAGGTGGTCGTGACCCAGCGGTCGGGCACCGTACCGTCGAGCGAGCCGGAGACGTCCGGCAGAATCACCGGCTTCAGTCCAAAGCTCTCAACCATCTCACGCAAATGCTCGATATCAGCCACAGTCAGGTTCCAGCCAGGCAGGATCACGATCTTCTTCGGCTGCCGCGCCTGCTCGCCGGGACGCGTAATCCTTTCGATCATCGCGGTGACAGCCTTGGCCCAGCCCTCTTCGATCGCGCCGTCGAAATCCGGTGTGTTGGCTAGCACCACCTCCGTACCCGCGAGTTCTTCCCTGCGCTTCAGCCTGATATTGGCGATATCCCCTGCGCAGTCTTCGCCCCGGGCTTCCACCAGCGCCGTGGTGCAGACCCCGATCAGCGTTGGCTTTGTGCGGGCCTTGAGGTTGAGGATCGCCTCTTCCAGATGGTCTGCCCCGCCGAGGATCGTCGCCACCTCGTCCATCGCTGTCGTCTGCAAGGGGATGGCTTCCTTGAAATGCCGCACGAACAGCACGAGCGCGAAGCTGGTGCACCCCTGGCTGCCGTGGAACAACGGCATCGCGCCGTCGACGCCAAGAAAGGCCAAGGCGGCACCCAGGGGCTGCGATGACTTCAGCGGATTGACCGCCGCCGCTTTGGTCAGGGGAAGGATGCGGACCATCGCTTCCTCAACACTCGCCGAAATCGTCGGCCGTCGTGCCGGCGAATTTCTGGACAGCATGCAAGGTCGCGGTCTCGCTTTTCGTGCGCGGCAGTTCCTCCCTCACCGCAGGCTGGCAATCCCATGGTGCGGGCTCGCGCACCTGGAACCAGATCGGGTTATGAATGGCGAGGTCGATTTGGCGTACGAGTTCCACCATGCCGTCATAGCCGGCGTAAGGATGTTGGCGCTCCTGGTTGATATCGAGCCAGGGTGTCTTGGCCTTCAGCGCGATGAACTGCGTGCGCCCGCCCGACAGCATAATATCGGCCTTGTGTTCTGAGAGCATGGCGTAAAGCTCGCGCGGCGCCATCTGCTCGAATATGTGGTTGTCCTCCTTGAGGATCTGCTTGATGCGCTCCTTGTCTTCGACGGTCGACTTCTTGACAGAGGTGCCGACGATCTCGATGCCGATCTCCATCAGCGCATGGACGACCGACCAGGACTTCACACCGCCGGTGTTGAGCAGCACGCGCTTGCCTTCGAGCCTCGGCTGGTAGGCCGCGAGCTTCTTCCAAGCGATGGCCTCCTCCTCTGCAATCAATGCCTCGGTGCGGCCGAGGATCTCCGGATCGGCACCCTTCTTCACGAGCAGCTGAGAGATCTGTCGGAGCGCTTCCGAGGTGTCGGTGATGCCGTAGAAGGAGCCCTCGAAAAACGGGATGTCCCAGCGCTGCTCCATCTTGCGGGCGAGATTGATGAGCGCGGTCGAGCACACCATCATAGCCGCCCGGGCGCGGTGCGCGCAGGCAATGTCGAAGTAACGCGCGTCACCCGGAATGCAGGCGCGCACCCGGATCCCGAGCCAGTCCAGGAGCGGTTTCACCAGCCAGAATTCGCCCGAGAGGTTGAATTCGCCAAGGATGTTGATGTCGTAAGGGCCGGCATCGTCGGGCTCCACCGTGCCGATGACATGCTCGAGCAACGCCTCGCCGGCAAGCTTGTTGCCGAGATTCTTGGAGCCGACGAAGCCCGGCGCATTGACCGGCACCACCGGCAGGCCGAACTTTTCCGCCGCGCGCTTGCAGACGGCCTCGATGTCGTCGCCGATCAGCGCCGTCACGCAGGTCGGATAGACGAAGATAGCCGGCGGCCCATACGCTTCCTTGATCTCGCGGATCGCTTTGAAGAGCTTCCGCTCGCCCTGCCCCATCACAACATCGAGTTCGGTGAGGTCGGTCGTGAAGCTTGTGCGCCACAGCGTTGGCCCGGACGAAGCCGCACCGCGGTTGTCCCAGGAATTGCCCTCGCAGGCGAGCGGCGCATGGATCAAATGCGCAACGTCGGTGATCGGCTGCAGCACGATCTTGGCGCCATCGAAGGCACAGCCGCCGGCCGCCGCCCCGGGGGTCAGTGGCTTCGAACAGCCCTTTTTGCGCGCCTTGGCGTCCTTGCCGCGGTTCTGCTCGCAGGCGGGCTCGTTGAAGACATCCTGGATCTTGGCTCTGAGCAAGGACATTGCGTCGGTCTCCAAAGTCCCTCGGGAAGACGACCGGCCAAAGCCGACCGTCACGCTTAGCGGGTGAGGTCATACGAATAGTCCGTCACGCCCGTCTCGCTTGTCTCGCGATCGAGCTTGTCGAAGATCTTGTCGAGGATCGTCGTCAGTACGCGCAACCCGCCTTGGTAGCCCATGAGCGCAAAGCGATGGTGATGGTGGCGGTCGAAGATCGGAAACGCCAGCCGGATCAGCGGCGTGCCGGTGTCGCGCTCCAGATACTTGCCATAGGAGCTGCCGATCAGCAGGTCCACCGGCTCGGTGAAGAGCAGCGAGCGCATCGCCCAGAGGTCCTTGCCCGCCCAGACTTGAGCGTCCTTGCCGAAGGGCGATGATGCAAGCAGTTCCTTCAACTCCGCTTCCCATGCTGAGGTGCCGTTGGTGGCGAGGCAATGGGTCGGCTCGCCGCCCGTCTCCATGATGAAGCGGGCCATGGCGTAGACAAAGTCCGGATCACCGTAGATGGCGTATTTCTTACCGTGCAGCCAGGATTGGCTGTCCGCCATGGCGTCAACAAGTCGGCCGCGCTCCAGGCGGATTGTCTCGGGGATTTGCTTGCCGGAAATCGCGGAGACCTCCATCAGGAAGTCGTCGGTCGCCTGGACTCCGAGCGGGTAATGGAACGAGGCAGTCGCCTGCCCTACCCCCTCGCAATACTCCAGTGTTTTTCGGGTGTTGTAACGCTGTAGCGAAAGTGTCGCCTCGGCGTTGAGTGCCTTCCTCACGTCTTCGATCTTCGTGCCGCCGTCGTACATGCGGTATTCGCCGTCCGACGGGGTGTCGAACTGGTCAGAGGCGTCTTGGATGAAAGTATAGGACACGCCTATCAGATCGAGCAGGCGCTTGAGTTCCCGGTTGTTGCCGACACAGAAGCCGTCGAAGCCCGGAATGATGTTGATGGTGCCATCGGCTTCCGTGCGCTCCTCGCCTTTCCAGAAATGCTCCAAAATGCCCTTGACCGTGACGTCGTAGCCGTCGACATGGCTGCCGACGAAGGCCGGCGTGTGGGCGAAAGGCACGTGGAAATCGCGTGGGACCGAGCCTTGGTCCTTGGCATTCTCGATGAAGCTGTGCAGGTCGTCGCCAATGACCTCCGCCATACAAGTGGTCGAGACGGCGATCATCTTCGGGTCGTAGAGTTGGTACGTGTTGGCGAGCCCGTCGACCATGTTCTTCAGGCCACCGAACACTGCCGCGTCCTCGGTCATCGAGGAGGAAACTGCCGAAGCAGGCTCCTTGAAATGGCGCGACAGGTGCGAGCGGTAATAGGCCACGCAGCCCTGGCTGCCGTGGACGAAGGACATGGTTCGCTCGAAGCCCGCGGCCGCGAAGACCGCGCCGAGCGGCTGGCAGGCCTTGGCGGGGTTCACCACAAGCGCTTCGCGAGCGAGGTTCTTTTCGCGGTATTCCCACGTCTTGGTGAATTCGCGTTGGTCGGTAACGATCTGGTCCGGGTGAGGACATTCGAAATTCAGCCTCTTCTCGGCGAGCATCTGCCTGTATTCCGGCTCGCGGAACAGGGGCGCGTGGTCGAGAACTTTTTCAGCCGACTGCGGCATGGGTGGTTACCTCTTCTCCATCTGGCCGCGCCATACGGCGGCACAGGGACGTCGAAACGTTTCAGGTCTCCCGCGGACAAACGGCCACAGGCGTTCAACGGCCTCCCGGCTTCCGGGAGGCCAGATTTTCATTCGGCTGCGATCGCCGCCGACGGCTCGGCTTTTTTCTTCCAGGGGGCGTCGTAGAGGTTCCAGACCGGGTTGTTGATGGCCAGATCCATGTCGCGGGCGAAGATGGCGAAGCCGTCGTAGCCGTGATACGGGCCGGAATAATCCCAGGAATGCATTTGACGGAACGGTATGCCCATCTTCTGGACCGGGTACTTTTCTTTGATGCCGGAGCCCACGAGATCAGGACGGATCCCCTCGATGAACTTCTCCAGCTCGTAACCAGTCACGTCGTCATAGATCAGCGTGCCCTTCTTCACGTAGTGGCCAGTGCGCTGATAGTCGTCGTTATGGCCAAATTCATAGCCAGTGCCGACGATCACCATGCCCAGATCCTCATATGCCGTGACGACGTGACGGGGGCGCAGCCCGCCGACATAGAGCATCACCGTCCTGCCTTCGAGGCGCGGCCGGTACTTGGCGATGACGGCATCGACCAACGGCCGGTATTTGGCGATGACCGCCTCGGCCTTGGCCTCGATTTCCGGCCCGAAATGCTTGGCTATCTTGCGCAGAGAGGCTTCGGTCTGGGAGGGGCCGAAGAAATTATACTCCATCCAGTCGATGCCATGCTTTTCCTCCATGTGCCGGCAGATGTAGTTCATCGACCTGTAGCAATGGATGAGATTGAGCTTGGCCTTTGGCGCTCGCTCTATTTCGGCCAGCGTAGCGTCGCCCGACCAGTTGCCGACCACGCGCAGGCCCATCTCCTCGAGCAGGATGCGCGAAGCCCAGGCGTCGCCGCCGATATTATAGTCGCCGATCACATTGACATCGTACGGGCCGGCCTCGAACTCGACCTCCTTCTTCTCGAACACCCAGTCGCGGATCGCGTCGTTGGCGATGTGGTGGCCGAGTGATTGCGAGACGCCGCGGAAGCCCTCGCAGCGCACCGGCACGATCGTCTTTTCGTGCTCCTTGGCCTTGTTGCGGGACACCGCTTCAGTGTCGTCGCCAATCAGGCCGATCGGGCATTCGGATTGCACAGTCATGCCCTTGTTCAGCGGAAACAGTTCCTCGATCTCGTCGATGATCCGTTCCAGCTTCTTGTCGCCGCCGAAAACAATGTCCTTCTCCTGGAAATCGGAGGTGAACTGCATCGTGACAAACGTGTCGATACCTGTCGTGCCGACGTAGTAGTTTCGGCGTTGCGACCAGGAATATTGCCCGCAGCCGACCGGGCCGTGCGAGATATGGACCATATCCTTGACTGGGCCCCACACCACGCCTTTCGAGCCGGCATAGGCGCAGCCGCGAATGGTCATCACCCCGGGGATGGACTTGATGTTCGATTTGACCTCGCATTCGGAAAGGACCTCGTTTTCCTCGCCAGCCTCGTCGCCGCTCTTTGCGACGCTGAGGTGCTTCTTGCGGCGCTTCGCCGCCTTGTCAGGATATTGCGACAGCACGTCCTCGATAAGCTTCGCATGGAGGGCACCGTCATTCTCGTATTCCAGGCTCATGGGACCCCTTTCAAGGTTCAGGGTGACGCCTCACCGACGAGGCGCCGTTCTTTGAAAGGCGCGCCAGGTTAGACCGCGCCCGCAGTCAGTAGCGGTCGTTACTGCGCGGCCGCCTTGGCCGCTTCCTTGACCTGAAGCTCGGCAAGCATCTGCTCGTCGGTCTTCATGATGCCGAAGTCGAGCAGCATGTCCTCGAGCTCCTCCATGGTGATCGGGGTCGGGATGGTGCCCTGGCCCGAATTGGCATGGATCTTCTCGGCCAGCGCCCGGTATTCCCCGGCCTGCTTGGAGTCCGGCGCATACTGGATCACAGACATCTTCCTGAGCTCGGCGTGCTGGACGATGTTGTCGCGCGGCACGAAGTGGATAAGCTTGGAATTGAGCCTGGAAGCCAGCGCTTCGGCGAGGTCGAGCTCGCGATCGGTTTGGCGCTCGTTGCAGATCAGGCCGCCGAGCCGCACGCCGCCCGAATGGGCGTATTTCAGGATGCCCTTGGCGATGTTGTTGGCGGCATAGAGCGCCATCATCTCGCCGGACATGACGATATAAATTTCCTGGGCCTTGTTCTCGCGGATCGGCATCGCGAAACCGCCGCACACCACATCCCCGAGCACGTCGTAGGAGACATAGTCGACATCGTCGTAGGCACCGTTCTCCTCGAGGAAATTGATCGAGGTGATCACGCCGCGGCCGGCGCAGCCGACACCCGGCTCAGGGCCGCCCGACTCCACGCATTTGATGCCCTTATAGCCGACCTTGAGCACGTCCGCGAGTTCCAGGTCTTCCACCGAACCTTCCTCTGCCGCGAGGTGCAGGACCGTATCCTGCGCCTTCGCGTTCAGGATCAGGCGGGTGGAGTCGGCTTTGGGGTCGCAGCCGACGATGAGGATTCTCTGCCCCAGGTCGACAAGGGCGGCGAGCGTATTTTGGGAGGTGGTGGACTTGCCGATGCCGCCCTTGCCGTAAAAGGCGATCTGACGCAAACCTGACATGTAGCTTTCCTTCCTTCGTTCCATTCATCGCGGCTGCCGCGACATGAATGCCGGTCGGGCAGCTGTAGCCGCCTCGCACCTAAGGATCTCAAGACTCGTGCCAATTTGGCTGATCGAACCGAAGAATAATTTCATGGTTGCTTTTCAGGGATTTAGCTTGAGGGCCAAAGAAAGGATCGTCGGAACAGACCGTGTAGCGGACCCGACAATGGCGACACAAAGCGTCGGATCGCGATCCTCAGTCACCGCATTCGTTTGAACCGCATCGTTGTGTTGAGGTGGACGAACAGCATCTCGACCCTATCAACGTTAGTTGCGGGATGCTGCGAACTCTTCTGTGCCCGCGAGCCGACGTGCTTCGTCTCGCGTGTCCTCGTCGAGACTGCGCAAAATCTTGCGCGCGACGCTGGCATACCATCGGTCCGCGGCCACTCATTCGGTGCCACAGGCGGATGGTTCCCTATATCAGCAACCCGAGGGGACTCGGCTCACTTGTCGGCACAGGAGTTCAGTATCGGCGTCATCGCCTTCACATGTTCGTCGATCCGCTCGAGCACTTTCGCTGCGACGACATCACGCTCAGGCAGATGCCACCAGTGTTCGTTGACGAGTTTGACTGTCTCGACCACTGCCTTCAGGACTGCTGGCTCCGGAAGCCGTGCACGGTTCGCAAATGCTTTCCATCGCGGTGCTACTAGCGCCTTAAACGAGCGCTCTCCTCCAAGCGACAGCGCCATGGCGTCGGCGGGAATATATGGCACGGTGGACAGGACGTCGTAGATTGGTGCAAGCGCCGGCTTGTCGCCGTTACCCGGATAGATCAAAGACCAATTCTTCAGGTGCATGTCGCCATTGCCGGTCATGACGGTCAGTGCCAGGCGGCGGACGAACTCGAGAGCCGCCGTAGGCGAGACGGCCACACCAAGAGCCAAGGCTATGTCGTGATAAGCGGCCCCCTCATATTTGCGCGAGGGGTAGACACCGAAGACCTGAGCGAAATCCTCGATGTGTATCCTCTCGCCACCGGCGCCGCGATCGAAGCGTTTGACGAGAAGGACCTTGCCTTCCGACAGCGTATTGAATTCTTCGGGAACGCCCTCAAAATCGGACTTCTCGACCAGTTCGCATTCAGGAACCTCCATGCCGATTGCTGCTGCCAGCGCCAGGTTGGCGAATTCGTTCTCGGAAACGCCCAGAAAGGCCGTCGAAGGGAACTTGGCAATATACCGGCCCTGCTCGTCGTCCATCGGCAAAGTAAGGCCGCCGCCTTTTCCAGTGTTCTTCATGACCGACAGCTTAATCTGCACGCCGGCAAGTGAGAACCGTGCCTTGGGCTTATCCTTTGAAGCATCCTGCGAAACCGCTATCGCGCCGTCACTGGGCAACGCCCGTACGGCTCCCGGCAGATCGGCGCCCAGCGCCGCCAAAAGATCGAAATCATTGCCTGGCCGCACATTGCCTTCGTGGTGCTTTTCCATCGCCGCGCGCAATTTCTCCTCCGGCAGGAGGTTCGCGAAGAAAGCGGGCAAGGCGCCCGCCAGAGGCTTCGGATCTTTCCGCAATCCTCCCGTCGCTGCCCGGAACGACAGGCTGAAAACCGGAAAGCCGCCCGTCGCGCGGTAGGCCTCATTGAAGTTGAATGCATTGAAATCGCCCGGCGTCCTAACGATTGTGCCGATCTTCAGTGCGTTTAAGAGCACGTCCAGCGACGGGATCGTCTTAGGTGCGCGAAAGACTGGAGCCATGATCGTCATCGTCAGGTTGAGAAACAAAGGCGGGTCGATCGTCATCATCATGCGGGCGCAATAGAGCCTGGACAGCCGGCACCATGGCTTGTGGAACCAGCATCATTTCCAGACCGAGCGCGCGAGCGATATTCATGAGCGTTGTTGCACGCGCGGCTGCGGCTCCCTTTTCGATGTCGCGATATCGGGGACGGGATATACCCGCCAAATCAGCGACCTGCTCCTGCGTCATCGCAGCGGCCAGCCTCGCCTGCCTGAAAAGCCCACCGATTTCCCGTAGAATTTCCGATTGAGAGTCCATATGATATGTAAACGATCCATTCCAATGCTAGATGATATGGCAGAGTATCTTATCCAGCGATCGAGTCAACACGTTATGATCTGTTCGCGTATCAACCATCAGCCCGATGATACGCAAAGAGATCAATCATCCTGCCTTTGGCGCCGCCCGACAGTGGACACCGTCCGAAACTGACGCCCGATCAGCGCTCCGAAATCATCGGAATATTAAATCAAGGCGGTCCGGCAGCTGAAATCGCTCGTCTCTTCTCGTTCATACGGCCGGCCGCGCTGACTGGGGGTCAATGTGGATCGCCACTCCTTGATTGCAATGGCTTTGTACCATGTACTCCCTGCCGGTCTCCCGCCGCACCTGGTGTTCGGACCCTTTCAGGGGCTCAGCGCGGTTCGCGTGACCGATCACCCTGATCAAGCATCGACATAGCCGTCGAATACCGCTTTACTCTCGGCTGTCCGTTCGGGCATGGCGGGGTGCCTCCCTGATCACGAAGCAGCACCCGAACAAGCCCGCGACCAGCGCGATTCCCCCCGCATCCGCGACTTTTTGACTCAGTAAGACTAGGCGCCCGCCGCCACGTGCGGGCGACGCCGGCATCAACCGGCGGGCGGATGCGCCGAGGGCAACAAGCGCGCCTGACGCAACGCCGCCAGATCAGCCGAGCCGGTGCAGAAGCAGGCGACGGCCAACTGGCGGATGACGATCTCGAAATGCGCGACAACCGCCTCGGTGGATATCGTGGCGGCGCGCAGCACGCCGGCCGCCTGCCCGGCGATGTCCGCGCCCAGGCGGATGGCCTTGGCCACGTCGACGCCGTCGCGGATCCCGCCCGACGCGATCAGCTTCACCATTGGCAGCGCCCGACGTACCGCCTGCACGCTGGCCGGGGCCGGAATCCCCCAATCGGCGAACGCCATCGCCACTGCACGGTCGGCGGCATCGCGGGCGCGCTCGCCCTCCACCGCGGCCCAACTGGTGCCGCCGGCGCCGGCGACATCGATCACCGCCACGCCCGCGTCGACGAGCGCACAGGCCACCGAGGCGGACAGGCCCGACCCCACTTCCTTGGCCACGATCGGCACGCCCACGCTGCGCGCAGCGCGAGCGATCTGCGCCAGGACGCCGCGCCAGTCGCGGTCGCCCTCCGGCTGTACCGCTTCCTGCAGCGGATTGAGATGGACGATGAGTCCATCGGCCTCCAGCGCATCCACCGCCCGGCGCGCCAGGTCCAGGCCGTCGGCCTCGCGCAGTTGCGCGGCGCCGATATTGGCCAGCAAGGGAATGTCTGGGGCCAGGCGGCGCAGCGCGCGCGTCAGCCCCTGGGAGTTGCGGGATTGCAGGCTCACGCGCTGCGAACCGACGCACATCGCGATCCCCAAGGCTTGCGCTGCTTCGCTCAGATGCCGGTTGATGGCCTCCGCGCGTGGCATGCCGCCGGTCATTGAGCTGATCAGCAGCGGCGCGCGCATGGTCTTGCCCAGCAGCGAGGCGCGCAGGTCGATCTGCGTCAGGTCCAACTCGGGCAATGCGCAGTGTTCGAAACGGATGTACTCCCAGCCGGCGGCGACCGTGGCCGACGCCGTTCGCCGATCCAGCACGATGTCCAGATGGTCGTCCTTGCGCCGGCTCAGGGCGGTGTCGCTCACGCTCACTCCGTCCGTCGCATCGGGCGGCGGCGTTGCGTCGGATCGGACCGACGGCAGCGCGCGCACGCCCCCGCCTCCCGCGCGTTCAGGCCGGCGCACGCTGGCCTCCCCCCGCAGCGTCGCTGCGGTAGCGGCTGGTCGAGGTCTGGTAGTACTGCGCGCGGATGGCCGCCATGGCCTCGATCAACGGTCCCCACGGCGCGGGAAAGCGTTCTTCCGCCATCACCCGGTGCAGCATGCGCGTATGGCCGGCCAGTTCGTCGTTGAGGAACTCCACCACAGGCATAGCCGGATAGCGCTGCAGCAGCAGGATCGCCGCGTTGTCGGCCTCGCCGGCCGACCTGTCCTTTTCGCGTCCATGCAGATCGTTCTGCAGGCGCCCTATCGCGGAGATGAGCCGCAGGACCTGGCGAAAGGCCGGACCCGCGCGCAAGGTCGCCATGTCCAGTCCCCACAGCAACGACAGGCAACAGAACACGTTCGTGTAGGCGATCGAATCGATGCCGTTGTGCAGGTACTCGGCGTAGGACCAGCGTTCCGCCCCTGCCGCCTGCGCGTGTCCGGCGCGCAGCGCCGCGCAGTAGCACCGGGTATCGTCGAGAAGCTGAGCATAGTCGCGACGATCGTAGGCGAGCGCGGCCAGCGAAGCGCGCAGCACAGCGCAGCCCTCGAATCCGGGGAGCGCGCACGGCACGCCCTGCCCCAGCGCCTGCTCCACCGCGGCGAGCTGCTCCGGCGCGATCAGGCCAAGGTCATTGCAATCGTCGAGCCAGAACAGCAGCGCCAGTTCGCGATAGAACGCCACGATCAGCGTTTCGTCCTGCGGATCGCGGCCGGTGCGGGCGCTGGTGTCGCGCAGGCTCGGGTGGATGCGCTGCAGGATGTAGTGGCCGCCCCTGACCGCTTCCACGGCATGCTCGTCGGCGAAGCCGGTCAGGGAACGCCCCCACTCCAGCACCTGCTGCAGCGCGCGTTCGGTCTGGATCATGGCGCCGCTCCTGCTCCCTCGGCCAGGACGCGCCGCCCCCAACGAAGCGCCAGCCACAACCCGGCGAGTTCGCCCACGCGCACCACCCGGGTGGGGCAATACAGTTCCTTGCCGATCCACAGCGGCGTCTGCGGCAATGCATGCGCCGCGTGGCGGGCGAGCATCCACTTCAGCGCACGCGCCACCGCCTGCGCGATGCGCCGGCGCCCTGTCGGCTCTTCGCTCCCGTCCATCACGTGCAACGCGAACAGCGCATAGGCGGTTTCCTCGAATGTGGACGCGCGACCGGCGCCCCAGCCGCCGTCGCCGCGCTGCGCCTGCAGCAGTGCCGCCAGCGCGCGCTCGTCGCGCCACTGGGGCTTGCCTTGCGCCAGCGCAGCGACCGCATGCGCGGTGGGATACAGCCACGAAACGTGCCATTTTTCGTTGTCCCATAGACCGTGCGGGTTGCGATTGGCCTCGACGTAGGCGCTGGTGCCGGCGGCGGGCTGTCCTAACATTCGCAACGCATGCAGGGCGTGGATGTTGGTCGACACCGAGGCATTGCGCTCGCCGGGGAAGGTAACGAACAGCTCGCCGATTTCGAAATGGCGCAACGCATCGACCGTCGGGTCGCGGCCTGCAAGGCGCAGGACGCACATCGCAATCGCGGTATCGTCCGCATCGGCCGCGAAGTGCAAGGCCGGGCCCAGACCGCGCACGCCCAGGCGGGCGTCGAGCTGCGCGACGATCACTTGCACCGCCTCGGCGAGCGCGGGATGCGCGAACAGCCCGGCCAGATGCAGGGTGTACAGCGACCAGCATGGCTCGAATACATTGATCGGCCAGACGTTGGGAAAAACACCTTCGATGCCGCTGCGCGTCGCCCGCGATGCCGCTTGCAGATACGCGTCGGCGCGCCCGACCTGCGGCGTGCTTCCCTGTGTCACGGCGTGCGCACGCCACGCGGCGGTGGCCGCCGGACTGATGCCGATGCTGCCGTCGCTATCCGGGCATGCGGTGGTCGGCGACGGCCCCCAGGCTTCCCAGGAGTGCAGCAACGGATGGCCGCTCGGCAACGTCGCCACCGCCCCCAGCTTGACCAGGCACGCTTGCCGCAACGGCAACAGCGCCGGGTGGCGCGGAAACGCCACGCCGCGCAGCAAGGATGCGGCCTCGCCGCACAACTGCGGCAGGATCAGCTCCGCGCCGATCGGCGCATCTTCCGGCACCGCATGCGCGTAGGGATCGGGCTGGCGCTCGAGGAACCGGGTTGCAGCCTGGACTGCGTCGGCAGCGCCGGGAAGAGGATCGGCACGCTGCAATGCCAGCAACGCCGCCCACGTGGGCGCATGGCGGAACAGCGGGAAGTCTGCACTTCCCCATCCGCCATCGGCCTGTTGCTGCGCGATGAGCCACGCGTATGCGTCCTGCCGACCGGTGACGTTGCCGTGGAACTGCAGAGCTCGCGCCGTGTCGTAGACGGACGGACCGACGCTGCCGCCGTCGCTCATCTCGCTCAGCAGGTGGCGCAATTCGGAAAGGATCTGTTCGGACAGCGCGTTCACGCGGGATGTTCCTTCTGCAGACGGTTGACGAGAACTAGGATCGGCAGACGCCGCGCACATCGCCGCGGACTCGGGCACAGTGCAGCATGCACCGCTGCCGCCGGCCGATCGCAGCGGCACAGGGGCGACTCCATGTGGACGGGCGTGCTCATGCGTAGGGCGCGGACAGATACCCGTTGGCCCGCTGCAGTATCTGCGCCAACCGTTCCGCACGCGGCCCCAGCGGGGCGATGGCTTCCCCGGCGTCGCGCAACAAATCCAGCGCGAACTGGCGCGCTGCCTGCAGCCCCATGATCGACGCGCAGGTCGGCTTCTGCGCCGCCGCGTCCTTGCCGGGGGTCTTGCCCAGCGTCGCGGTATCCGCTGTCGCGTCGAGAATGTCGTCGACCACCTGCAACGCCAGCCCGAAACAGGCGGTGTAGCGATCGAGCGCACAGTACAGCGCAGCGTGCGCGGCATCCTCCGCGATGGAGCATAGCGCGCCCATGCGAACGGACGCGCGCACTAACGCTCCGCTCTTCATCCGGTGCATCGCCAGGATCCTGTCCAGCTCGGCGTGCTTTCCGACCAGCGACAGATCCATGGCCTGCCCGCCTGCGGCACCCTCGGCGGACACGGCCTGCGCCAGTTCGCGCACGAGCGCGATACGGTTGTCGCCGGGCGCATCCAGGCTCGCCAGGGTCAGGAAGGCGTGCGCCTGCAGCGCATCGCCGACCAGGATCGCAGTGGCTTCGCCGAACTTGACGTGCACGGTCGGAAGGCCGCGGCGAAGCACGTCGTCGTCCATCGCGGGCAAGTCGTCGTGGACCAGGGTACAGGCGTGCATCATCTCGATGGCGGCGCCGACGTCGTCGAGCATGTGCGCCGGCGTGTCGGCCAGTGCGCCGGCCGCCAGACAGAGCAAGGCGCGGGTGCGCTTCCCGCCATGCAAGGTGGCGTAGCGCATCGCCACCATCAGCTCGGTCTCACCGTCGTCTTCGGCGCAGAGAAGACGCGCCAGCGTCTGTTCGACCCGCTTTGCGCCGTCCTGCATCCAGATCTCAGGCAGCAGCCTGCCGGATGCGCCGCGCGCCTGCGCGCCCAATCCGCCGAGCGCGGAAACGCCAGTTCGGTCGTCGTGTAGCGTGGAACCGGTCTGCATGTTTTTCATGTCCTTGTACCTGACACGAGATGACCACAGCGAGCGCCAAGCCGCAGCGGTGTTGCCGGCGTCGCACCGAGCGCGTGCGCTGAGTGCAGCAATGCCGCGCCTCGCCGGCGCCGCTGCCTCGCCACACGGGGCATGCGATGCCAGCTCATGAGAAGCCTATGCGGATTGCCATGGACGGATGTGCGGTCGGGTAATACCGCCGGCCTTTTTCGACGCCGCTCAGCAACCGCGGCCGCACCCCGGCCTTGTGCATGATTAGCGCCAAGGCGATGCAGAACTGCACCATTTCCAGCCATACCAGGTGGTAGCCGATGCAGACGTGTGGGCCGGTACCGAACTGCAGCATGTCCACCGGCCGGATCGGCTCCGTGCGTTGCAGCCACCGCGCCAGGCGGAACTGATCAGGCGCCTCGTGCAGCAGCGCCGAGGTCGAGAAATGCAGCAGCGGGATGCACAGATGGGTGCCCGCGGGAATGCGCCGTTGGCCGAGTTGCAATTCCTGCAGGGCGCGACGCGGCAGGAGCGTGGTCGCCGGATGCAGGCGCAGCGTCTCGCGGAACAGCGCCTCGGCGACCGGACACTCCGCCAGGTCCGCGTGACGGGTCGGCACCGCGCCCACGCGTTGCGCCTCCTCGACCAGGGCGTCCCACATCACAGGCTGCCGCGCCAGCTCGATCACCATCCAGGCCATCGTCGAGGCAGTGGTGTCGTGACCGGCAAGCAGCAGCAAGCGGATATTGGCGACCAGGACGTCATCGGAAAGCGCATCGTCGCTGCGGTCGAAGGCGCTCACCATGTCGTTGATCAACCCGGTGCGCGCGGCATGCGCGCGCGCGTCGCGGACGAACTGGCGCAACTGCGCGTCGATCCAGTCTCGGGCGGCGCGGCCGCGCCGCAAGGGCAGTCCCGGCAGGTCGACCGGGGGCGCGACGATCAACTGCAGCAGTTGCCGGTACTTGCGATGCCATCCCGGCAGGTCCTGCGCGGGGATTCCCATCAGGCTGAAGATGAGCTTGAGCATCAGGTCGCCGGTTTCGCGCAGGATGGTTACGTCGCCGCGCTCGCGCCACGCCTGCACCCGCGCCCAGATGACGGGCGCGAACAGGTCGCCGATGCCGGCCTGGGTCAGCCCCTTGGGCAGGAACGCCGCCTTGATCGCATCGCGCGCTTGCCGGTGCGCGCGGCCGTCCTGGGCAACCAACGTTCCGCCAAGCAATTCGGGCGCGATCTCTTCGATCAGCGCCGAGGACACGTCCTTGTGCCGGAGCAGTGCGAACGCATCCGGATGCACGCAGGTCATCAGGTGTCCGGCAGGGCCGAAATCCAGCCAGAAGTGGCTGCCCAGCGTCCGTTCCGCGCGCCGCAGCAGGCGCGGCAGGTCGCAGACGATGGCGGGAAGATGCCCGACCAGGGGGAAAGCGCCTGGCATGACCGGGATGTCGTACCGCAGCCTGTGCCGACGGTTGAGCGGGTTGAGCAGCATGTCCATCAGCAGCGCGACGCCGCGGCCGCTTCGGCGGTGTCGCCGGCAGGCCGCGCGGCGCAGCTGTTGCCACCGTCGGCGTACGTCGGCACATGCGCCAGCATGCCGCCGTCGATGCACACGACCTGGCCGGTGATGAACGCAGCATCGTCGGAGAGCAGGAACGCCACGAGCGCGGCCACGTCCTCGGGGCGGCCGACGCGCTGCAGGAGCTGGTGCCGGCGCAGATGCCGTTGCATGCACTCGTCCAGCTTGGCGAGGAGACGCTCGGTCATGACGAGACCCGGCGCAACGGCGTTGCAGCGGATCTGCGCATGGCCGTACTGGGTGGCGAGCGAGGCCGAGAGCATGTTCATCGCCGCCTTCGACGCGGCGTACGACGTCTGCGCGGTGTCACCGCTGAGCCCCTGGCACGACGACATGTTGACGATCGCGCCACCGCCGCGGGCGATCATCCGTGGGATGGCCTGCCGGCAGCAGAGCAGCGTGCCGCGCAGATTGGTCGCCATGGTTTGATCCCAGACCGCCAGGTCCAGCTCGAGGATCGCGCGGTCGCGTGAGGTCAGATGCATGGCGCTCGCATTGTTCACTAGCAGGTCGACCCCACCGAAGTGCCGCTCCGCCGTCTCGAACAGCGCTGCCACCGCCTGCTCATCGGCGATGTCCATGGCCAGGGCCAGCGCGTGGCCCGCTTCAGCCGCGATCTGCGCGGTGCAGGCGATGGCCGCCGAGCCATCAATGTCGGCCACCACCACTCTGCCGCCCCCGCGCGCGATGGCGAGGGCGCATGCCTTGCCGATGCCGGCGCCGGCGCCGGTCACCACGGCCACCTTGCCTTCAACCGTCCCATCGTGTCTCCTGGATTGCGTTGGTCTTTCGCGGCATGCCGCTCGGCCTCCGCCGGAGAAGGCGCAGGGTCGGCGCTGGCGCGCTCGTCATCGCCAGCGTCGCTTTCGATGACCCGAATGGCGGCGACCGGGCACTGGCTGGCCGCGAGCCGCACGGCGGCGTGCAGCGCCTGCGGGACCGTCGCCACGCACACTTCGGCCACGCCGTCCGATTCGCGCTGGCGAAAGGTGCCCGGCAGCGTCAGCACGCACTGCCCGGTGGTTCCGCACAGATCCTGATCGACCAGGACGCGCATCTCAGCCCCCGTGCCCATGCAGCCGCACCGGCAGCGCGCGGAACGTCCTAAGGAACGCGGAGGGCTCCCGGGTCGGCTGCTCGGCCAATGCCAGCGTGGGGAAGCGCGCCTGGATCCGCGGCAGGCTCTCGGCCAACTGCACTCGGGCCAGTTGCGCACCGAGGCAGAAGTGGATGCCGTGGCCGAAGCTCAGCATGATCTTCCCGTCGATCGACATGCCAGGACTGGTGCCGTAGAACCGCACGGGATCGAAGCGGTCGGGATCGGCGAAGGCGTCCGGGTCGCGATTGCCGGCCGCGATCAGCACGCGCACGTCCGCGTTCTTCGGGATCACCACGCCGCCCAGTTCGATGTCGCGCTGGGCGATACGCGGAATGGAGCTGAACATGGCGGGCGCGTCGTAGCGCAGGACTTCTTCGACGAATGCCTTCACCCCCACGGCGTCTCCCTGCAGCCAGTGCCGCTGTTCGGGATACGCCAGCATCGCCAGGACCGCATGGTCGATGGCCGCAGCAGTGGTGGCGAAGCCGCCCAGCAGCATGCCCCAGAGCATGCTGATCAATTCCGCATCCGACAGCATCTCGGGATCGTCGTCGTGTGCGCCGACCAGCATTGACACGATGTCGTGGCGGGAATCGGTGCGCTTGCGCTGTATGAGGTCGCCGAAGTAGGCCTGCACCCTGGCGCTGGCCGCGTCCCCCGCGGCGAGTTGGGGATCGCTGGCGTGCGGGCTCAGGCCTTCCAGAATGGCGCTGATGCCGGTGATGAGCCCGAGAATGTCGTCCGGGGGCATGCCGAACAGTTCGCCGAAAACCAGCATGGGCAAGGCCAGCGCGAATTCCCGATGCAGGTCCACTGCCTCCCCGCGCTCCAGTGCGGGCGCCATGCCGTCCAGGCGCGCTGCGACAATGCGAGCGATGGTCGGCCTCAGGTTGTCGGTCTGGCCGATGGTGAAATCGCGCGAGATCAGCCGGCGCAGACGCGTATGCGTCGGTGGTTCCTTCATCGCTAGCGTGGACGCCAGCAGATTGAGTGACAGGCTGGTCGCCGCACGCGGGAAATAGCGCGCCAGTTCGCCCGGCGCCGGTCCCCGAAAAGCATCGCCCGTGGCCTTGAGCGCCCAGTAGATGTCGGCGTGGCGGCTCAACAGAAAGAGGCCCGACGCCGCGCGATGCACCGGATCGTGCTCGCGCAACCACCGCATGAACGGATACGGGTCGTGGATGCACGCTGGCGACGCCAGTTCGGCGAAGGCGTCCCGGCATGCTGCCGTGGTTTCTTGCACGTCCATCTTGGTTACCTGTTGGCTGGCTGATCTGACCGGCGCGCGCCAGGCGCGCCGGCAAATTGCGGAGAAGATCGCGATTCCCGGCGGCGTCCGCGCATCACCAGAGCACCGGGAACTCCTCGAACCCGCCAGTGATGATCTCCTTGCGCAACTTCAGTTCTTCGGGCGCCACGGCCAGGCGCAGCGCGGGAAAGCGCTGGAAGATCGAACCGAACACCACCTTGAGTTCCAGCCTGGCCAGCGCCGCGCCGATGCAGTAGTGCGGCCCATGGGAGAACGCCAGGTGCGGGTTTTCGTCGCGTCCAATGTCGAAGATTTCCGGGTCGTCGAAGTGGCGCGCATCGAACGACGTCGCCGGCAGGCCGACAAGCACCTTGCTCTCCGCAGGAATATCCACGCCCGCGATGGTCACGTCGGTCCTCGGATAGCGCATGATGCCGTCCCAGCCCGCGCCCGGCGGGTACATGCGCAGGATTTCCTCCACCGCCTTGTCAACCAGGGATGGATCGCCGACTAGGCGTTCGCGCTGTTGCGGATGGCGGAACATGGCCAGCAGGCCGAATTCGATCTGCGCGACGGTGCTCTCGTGCCCCGCCACCAGCATGCCCGTCGCCAGGCCGATCGCCTCTTCCTCGGTCGCCTTGCCCTGGTCGACCGCCGCGAGCAGATCCGTCAGCAGGTTGTCGCCAGGATCCTGGCGCTTGTCCCGCATCTTGCCGCGAATGTAGGCGCGCAGTTCTTCCCAGGCCAAGCGCGACGCGCTGCGCGGGCCGCTTTCATGCTGGTGCGTCATCACCTCGTCGGACAGCCCGGCGAAAAAGGCGTGATCCTCGTAGAGCACGCCCATCAGCGCGCTGATGACCATGGCCGGAAGTGGAAAGGAGAGGTGGCGCCGCAGGTCGGCGGGCTGGGGCTGGGCCGCCAGTGTCTCGAACAACTGCGCGGCGATCACCTCGACCTGCTGCGCGAGCAGCTTCACCCTGCGGTTGCTGAAGGCCGGCGCCACGATCGTGCGTAACCGGGCATGCTCGCCCCCCTCGTGCGAGACCAACCACCCCGGCGATCCGAGAATCACCGAATCCGGGGTGAATGTCGCCGGCGGCATTCCCGAGGGCCGGAACGCCGCGTCGGACAGCACCGCCTTGGCTTCATCGTAGCCTGTCACCCACCAGCCTTCGTGCCCGGACGGGAAGCGCACGCGGTGGATCGGACCGTTGGCGCGTTGCGCCAACATCTCGGGCGAGGGCTCGATGTGATCGACGCGCCACATCGGCAGCGTCGGCAAGGGTTGTTCGGACATGGTGGCACTTGATCTCTAAGCGATGGAAGGGCGGGAGGTGACCGGCAGGCGCTGCGGGCAGCGAATGGCTTAGGAAGGCATGTAGACGACGTCCTCCGCAGCGTAGCCCGATTCGATTATCAAGGTCGGCCAACGTGTAACTGCCTAGGCATACCGCGCGGCGAGATGCAGAACGTTATCCTGCGCCTTCGAGTTCAGGATAAGGCGAGTGTGGCGGGCCTTTGAGTCGCAGCCGGCCATCAAGATTTCCTGCGCAAGGGTCGACAAGGGCGGCGAGCCTGTTTGGTAAGGGGCGGTTTCGCCGAGGCCCCCTTCCCATAGAATGCTATCTGATGCGGATTTGACATTTTGCTTTCCTTTCTTCGTTCCATCGATCGCGGTGCCATCCACGAAAGGAAGGTCGGTCGGCAGCTCCCGGCCCGCAACGAAGGAGCTTCAAAACTCGTGCCAATTTGGCCGACCCAGCAGAAGAAAAAAATTGTGATTGCTTTTCATTGGGTTAGCCTGAGGCCAGACAAGAGCTCGGCGAAATAGGCCGGTGTCGCGGGCCAACAAAGGCGACAGAACAGTGTCGGATAGTACGCCTCGGCGACCTTTAGGTCGGGCTTGCGACATTCTGGTCCAGTTTCGAACATAAGAGGGTGGCAATAGACACGATTGGGGAATTCGATCCTCACGGAGTCAGGCGCTTGCCGAAGCGCGCGCTCATGGTTGCTGCGACAGGCGCATGTTCGCGAAAGCCGAGCCTGCGCACGCAAGAACACGTTTGCGGCAGACGCTACGAAATCGCTGCAGTGCCCGCCGGTGTGAGGTAGGGCATCGGCTCGGCTTTCGGTTCGTCTTTGTCCAGCCGGTGCGGAAGCGCCGCATATCCGCACCATACAGCACCCTTGTCGAGCGTGCTGACGAGGCGGTTATAGGGCGCGCCCGGTCTTGATGACACGGTCCTCCCAAGAAAAAGGATCGCTCCAAAAGCTCTCTATTTGAAATGGCACGCCGCTTGCTGCTCCTGGTCAGAGCCCATCAAAACACGATGAAAGCGACTTGCGCCATGCCCGACACGCGAAGCTCTAGACCGTGGCCTGAGGAGACGGTGCCTGTTCCCGCTGAACATCGGTACATCATCTCCTCCGGGAGTCCCTCCTCGGCAGCCGCTTTGCGGACGGCTGGTCCGATGCCGGCACGCCAACACATGGCGCTCGCGCAATTGCCGTTTACCGGTTCTGATCAACATGTGAGTGCCCAAGAGCCCCATCAAAGAGCCACCGAAGCCAAGGTCGGCGGGTCACTGGCAAACTTCGACAATACGCCGAACCAGCTCAGTAACGCGGGTCTCTTGCGTGAAGTCACATTTGAGGCCTCCACACGCGTCCGATATTGGCTACTTCGGGCCCGCTATCACTTTGTCCCGGGCACGAGCGCGAGCGATGGATGCCGCTTCCGGCGCCATAGCCGTGGAAAGATTGCCCCAGCGGCTCGACAGCCTCCACTTGCTCAGATCGATGGCGTTCGGGTGACGAAGACCAGCAGCCAGGACGTTCCCCTACATCGGGATGGAAAAAGGAGGGTGCGAGCCGCGGGCCTCATTTCATGCCCGGCATACGAGCCTTTGCTCGGTATTGCGCCAGCCTCTGCCAGAATTCAGCGCCCGTATTCTTCTTTAGGAGCAACTTGATGACAGTTCAAAAGAAAGTTCCCTTCGTCACCTTTCTCACGCGTGTTCACGATAAGTCAGTCCAGGGGCCAAATCCATATCGCTGGCAAGAAAAGACATCTGACGACTACTTTGCCGGCAAGCGCGTCATCCTGTTCTCGCTGCCTGGCGCCTTCACGCCGACCTGCTCGACCTACCAACTGCCCAATTTCGAAGAGCTCTATGATGAGTTTGAGAAGGAGGGAATTGACGCGATTTACTGCGTCTCCGTCAACGATGCCTTCGTCATGAATGCGTGGGGGAAGTCCTTGGGCCTGCAGAAGGTCGAGCTCATCCCCGATGGCTCAGGCGAGTTCACACGCAAGATGGGCATGCTGGTCGCCAAGGACAATCTCGGTTTTGGGATGCGCTCCTGGCGCTACGCCGCCCTGATCAACAATGGCGTGGTGGAGCAGTGGTTTGAGGAGGAAGGTTTCTCCGACAACTGCGAGGCCGACCCCTATGGCGTCTCATCCCCGCAAAACGTTCTCGAAACGCTGAAAGCCGCCGCATGACCTAGAAAACGTCTCACTGGTGCCATTGCCCGCCCCAAGAGGCTCCTCGACAGGATTATCGCGCTCACCATGCAATCCTCAGCAAGCCTGCTTCAGCGCCAGAAGCAATCGATGGTCGCATCGCCTCAACTCATTGAGTCGATTCGCTTGCTGCAACTGGCGCAAACTGAACTGCATCAGTTCGTGGAGCGGGAAATCGAGAAGAACCCGCTCTTGGAATCTGCGTCAAACGATGGCGGGCCTTTTGGCGATGTTTCGATTTCGGGAGCGGATCAGCCTGTCGGCCCACGCGCAAACGCCGTTGACGGACCGACCGGGGCCGGCTCGCCTGAACGGCTCGGGCAATGGAAATCACTTCGCAACACGACCAACAACCCGCCGGGTAATGGCCCTTCCCTCGACGAGTTTGCCAGCCTCGCCGAGACATTGCACGACCATGTCGCTCGTCAGATCGCCCTCACTGCGTTCACACCACAGGAGCGGCTGATCGCTGGCCAGCTTGCCGCCGATCTGGAAGACACTGGCTATCTTCGGGCAAACCTTTTGGAGCTGGCCGAGAGCCTGAATGTCCGGGAGGCTGATGTGGAACGGGTTCTCGGAACCTTGCAGCACTTTGATCCACCGGGAATTTTTGCCCGAACTCTCGGAGAATGCCTTGAAATCCAGTTGCGCCAGCGAGACCGGTTCGACCCGGCAATGGCAGCTTTGGTTGCCAATCTTGAAATGCTTGCGCGACGCGATTTTCAGGCACTGAAGCAGCATTGCGGCGTCGATGAAGACGACCTTCTCGACATGATGCATGAGATTCGGGCGCTCGATCCCAAGCCTGGAAACCGATTCCAATCCGGTGCGTCTGAATCAATCATACCCGACGTCTGGGTCACGCCCTCGCCGGAAGGCGGGTGGCAGATCGAACTTGATCCGGCCACACTCCCCAAGCTGCTGATCAACCAAACCTACTATGCCGAAGTGTCGCGTCAAACTGTCCAAAATTCGAAAGATCAAGCATTTCTCAACGAATGCTTGCAAAACGCGAACTGGCTAATCCGCAGCCTCGATCAGCGCGCCAAGACGATTGTTAAGGTTGCGGCTGAAATCGTGCGCCAGCAGGATGCCTTTTTGGAACATGGCGTCGCCCACCTGCGGCCTCTCAATCTCAGAACCGTCGCTGACGCGATCGGCGTGCACGAGTCGACGGTAAGCCGGGTGACCTCGAACAAGTACATGCTTACCCCGCGCGGAGTCTTCGAACTCAAGTATTTTTTCACCGTCGCGATCGCGTCCTGCCAAGGCGGCGATGCGCACTCCGCCGAAGCTGTCCGCCATCGGATCAAAGCGATAATTGCCGCAGAATCTCCCGGCGACGTGCTTTCCGACGATGACATCGCTGTCCGGCTGAAGGAAACCGGCATCGATGTTGCGCGCCGCACCGTCACAAAATATCGCGAAGCAATGAACATCCCCTCCTCCGTGCAACGCCGCCGCGAAATGCGCTTGTGTCTTTAATGTGGGTCAAGGCAGCCAACCTCATGTTGCAGTGCATCCAAAGTGGAGACTTCGTTCATGACCCAATCCGCGGCAGGCGTCGTGGACGCTGTTCTGCACGACTCAGAAAAGCCCGTCCCACCGTCTGGTCCCGCATGGGGTGCGGTCATTTCGCTTTCCTTGGGCACCTTCGGGCTGGTGACCGCAGAGTTTCTGCCTGTTAGCCTGCTCACGCCGCTCGCACATGATCTCGGTATCACCGAGGGAGCGGCTGGACAGGCGATGACGGCGACCGCTATCGTCGGGGCGATCTCGGCGCCGACGGTGGCCATCATCACAAAGCGCCTGGACCGCAGGATCGTCATGTGGGCGATGACGCTGCTGCTGATCCTGGCGGACGTTCTGGCGGCCGGCGCGTGGTCGCTGGCGGTTCTCCTGACTGCACGCGTCGTGCTCGGCATAGCGCTCGGAGGCTTCTGGTCGATGTCGGCAGCACTGGCGATGCGGCTCGTTCCAAGCCACCTCCTGGCGCGCGCTATGTCGATCATCCTCACCGGCGTTTCGGTGGCTACCGTTTGCGCAGCTCCAATCGGCGCTTATGTCGGCGATATCTGGGGATGGCGAAGCGCCTTCATGCTCGCCGCAGTCGGCGGCGCGGCTACACTGCTGGTGCAACTCATAACCATTCCGAGACTGCCTCCGATTGGAGTGGCTAGCTTCCGCAGCCTGCTGGATGTGGCTAAGATTCCGATGGTCAAGGTCGCGATTGTGGTCGTCCTGCTTGTCGCTTCCGGCCACTTCGCCGGAATCACTTATATCCGCGCCTTCCTCGAGAAGATTCCCGCGCTGGACGTCGAGACGATCTCGCTTGTGTTGCTTGGTTTCGGCATCGGCGGTTTCTTCGGCAATTTGGCCGGCGGGCTTCTGGCCGAGTACAGTCTCAAGGCAGTCGCGGCCCTTGCACCGCTGCTCATAGCGATAGCCGCTGTTTCGCTGCTGACGGCGGGAGCATCGGCCTTCGCCTCGGCGATTGCGGTTGCCGCATGGGGGTTTGCCTTCGGCGCGGTGCCGGTGGGATTACAGACGTGGATGGTGCGGCGGGCCGTTCCCGAGCAGGCCGAAAGCGCCGGTGTGCTGATGGTCGTAGCATTCCAAGTGGCAATCGCAGCCGGCGCGAGTTTCGGCGGACTATTGGTGGACAATGCCGGGGTTACCAGTGCCATTGCCTACAGTGCTGTTGCCACGTTCATCGCCGCCCTGACAGTGTTCCTGCTCGGCCCGAAGCGCGAAACCTAGACCGCCTGACAGTAGAGAGGTCTCAGCAGCGCAGGGGGACGAGAGATGCAAACGTTTGCACGGCGCGGCGCGATCCTTCGCTTGCATGGACCAGCGGAAGCGCTCGCCGGCTCCACTTCCGGGCCATGGCGACCTTCGCCGCCCGACACGTGAACCTCGCCGGCACCGGTTTCCATTTGGCGACGGTGAGCGCTGCCGGCGCGGGAACCCTTGCTGGCCGTCATATCCTTCACAACAAGCCGGCATTCTGGGCAAGCGACAGCTACGCGCCGGCCATGCCCGTCAGAACGCCGGTGACGATGCCGCTCGATAGCGCAGACAGGTCGCGAATTGCCAGTCGTGTCAACGGCGGCCGGATTATCGTCGACCGCGCGTACCTTGTTTCGGCCGCAGACTATCGTTCGTCAGCTTGATGATGTTGACCACATAGCCTAGGAGCTATATATGACCCTGCCGCGTCGGACGCCGCTGTCCGTGCCATGATTTCCAAGGCCATGGACGAGTGGGATTCCAGCTTGGAGATCTTCGGCGAACGCCCCTTCAAGGATGCCGCATGGCTTGAGGGCCAGCGCCAGGGCGTCGCGGTCTACGATCAGGCGACGGGCAAACTCTACGAGCCTTCGGAGGAAGTCCGGAAGGCGTTCGAGGGCGACCAGTTCAGAATCCGTTCCGAGGGCGATGAGATGTCCGCGATCCGGAACCACAGAGCCGTCGCCGCCTTGGTGCTCGAGGCCGCTGCCGGTGATGTCGCCGCTCTCGAAAAGCTGGAAGGGAACGACCACGACCTCGCTGCCTTCGTCACGCGCCACCTTGACGACGAGCAGCGCGGCAAGTTGGCCGGGAAACCCGAGGCCGACGTCGTTGCCGCGCTCCCTACCCTCAGAGGCTACGGCAGGACCGCGCGCGAGGCCGAGGAAGCCCGCAGGAAAAAGGAAAGGCTCCCCGCACGACATGGATCTTCCTCCGCCGTCGTCAGACTTGGACCATGGGGAGAGGAGGCCCCGTTGAATTTCGTGAGCCACGAAAATCAGGACGAGTCCCATGCGCTTCGGAGATACGTGTCCGCCCACGCTCACGGGCGGACCTATCCCGAGTTCGCGCGCTTCGATCCGGCAACGCAATGCTGGGTGGAATCCAATGCCACCGAGGCCGCCGGCCGATGCGACGGGAAAGCCTTCCGTCTGGTACGCCGCCCCGGCCTCCCATGGTGCCCATGGCTGGGACTGGACGCCCGCATTGCCGAAGACCACGCCCTTCAGACCTTTTTCGAATTGCGCGCCCGCGAGCCGCACGACTGGCAGCGCCTATTCAAGGAAGTCACCTGCAACCGCCGTCAGGCCCTCCGGAACTGGCGTCGCGAAGGCCTTGCTATCCTGTCCCGTGTCCGTATGCAGGAGGCGCATGGCCCGACGTGTGCTTGCCTTCCACCCTCGCCGAGGAGTTCCGGATGCCCGGCCGGGGGATGCGCTCCCTGAAAAGGTTTTGACGCTGGCCGACTAGAGCTGCCCCATTAGATTGAGCAGGCCGCCCATAGGGGTGTTCCATGTTCGAAAAGGAATCTCGACCTTGGTGTTGTCAGGGGAGGTCTTGATCAGCTTCATTCCGCCCCTTTCGAGAGCGTCGATCGCGATGTCTCCGATTGGATCGAATTCGGCCCGCTCATCCCATTCGCCAAGCCGTTCCCAGAGTTTCCTATAAGCGGTTTCGAGCTTTTGGAAATACTCGGAGAACCAATGACCGTTGAGTGCTTCGACCAGTTCGGGAAGATCGGCGATCTTCTTATCGAGGCCGTGCATCGTTCCAATCAGATAGGATGCCCATTTGATGAGGTTGCCATATAGCGGCGGGACCTCTGCAAGAACTTGGTCGATGTCGCCGTGTGTCCGATAGGACAAAATGAATTCATTCGCTGATTGGTCTGTTTCCGAGAGTGCCTTGACGAACGTGCTGACATAACCGTCCGTCGGATCTGTACCCCAGTCTGCGCTCGCCCGAGTAGCGCCGTATTCTTCCCAGCATGCATCGGTGACCTCTAGTCGGAAACGGTCGAAGTAGTTCGATGCGCCTTCACGTAAAATCACGTTCGGAAATCGGTTGTCGAATGCTGTATGCAGCATCGCATGAGCGCATTCGTGTGCAAGGGTATGGACAGCCAGCGGGAATAATTCGGACTCAGGTTCTGCAAGGCCGAGGATCGCGTGGACGTGGAAGACCAAGTGGGTTTTGAGCTTTCCGTCTCTTAGAACCGCTGGTGCCATTGCTATGCCGATTACGCCGTCTTCGTCGGTGGAGGCCGTCAAAGGTCGGAGGCCTTCAATGCCGCGATCGAGGGCGGTCAAAGCTTCATGGTAGTCCCCAGAAATGGTAACGCCATCGACCCCGCTGAGGTCCATCGATCTGCCGAGAACCCTCATCGACCCTAATACTCGATAGGCAAACTCGCGAGCTTTGTCCTCGCTCTCAAACGGGCCGCTGAGGCTAACACCAACGTTAGTTGGCAGCGTTGTAGGCTCCTCGGAATCATCGACGGTGATGGGTTCGCTATCATCAGCCATGCAGGGTAACTCCAGTGTGACCGTAAGATCGGTATCGTGTTGCTTCTGTTCAAGAATATTCGCTGGTCGCTGCAAGGTCCGGGCTACGCCAAGGTGCGTTTTGCCTGCTCGGTGATCACACTTCTCAGCTCGGCTATTGAATACGGCGGGTTTCGGCGATGCACGACGTGATGACAATTTGCGCAGAGCGGCACCAGATCGCGGATCGGGTCGACCCGATAGGCTTCGCCAATCTCCGAGAGAGGCGTTAGGTGGTGAACGTGGATGAGATCGGCGCCAATCGGACCATACCTATCCTCATAGCTGAGATCGCATGCTTGGCATCGGTAGCCGAAGTGCCTGATACACTCTCGTCGAGCTTTAACGTTGCGATCGTGTTTCGTGAGTTCGACTGTTCTTAGCTCGCCTTCGGTTAGGGCGTCAGCGGGAACGCCCAGGCTGCCGTTCGCCGGAGCAGCAGGAAGGGCGCGCCCGATTACGAAGTTCCCGGCGATTCCGGAGACGTGCATCTCCCAAATGCCCCACTGACCGATGGAAAGGCTGGATCCCGGCGGGGCGGGATGCAACTCCGATGCCATCTCTCCTGTCACCGGGTCGCGCCATAAGCGGCGCATGTCGCGATTTCGCTCATGGAGATACCACGCCGGCCACTCGCCAAGCTGGTATGCCCAGGATTCGGCACGAGCGTGACACCTGCGCGCGATGGCCAAGCATTCCGAAGCGGGTGGAACTGCTATTGAGATCCGGAAGTTGGGGCCTAGCTGATCTGGGGGTGGTGTTAAGTAGGCGTAGTTCTTCGTCTGCTTGACAAGCGACCATCCCCGCCTTGGAATAACCACGCTCAACGTGAGGGAAGCGCCGAACCGATAGGTGTTCGGTCCATACTTCTTTGGTGCCTTCCCACTTGCACTGAACTCGATCACTTTGATCGGCCAACCTGGGGGGGTGTGGGTGCGCGCCGCTGGTTCGTCGAGTTCCCAGGTATCTGCCTCTTCTTTGGCCACGAATCTGTTTCCCGTTAGAGGGCGCTCGGTCTGGGTCTCAGGACCTAGTCGTCCTTCGACAACATGTGATCGCAGTAGTCGCAGAGTCGGGGATTGTTGACAGACTTGTTACTTATACTAAGTGACTCACCGCACCTCGCGCAGTCGCCGCCCACTGCATAGCCGCAGAAGAAGCATTTTACGGTGATGCCTGTTTCCACATATGTGGCGTTGTAGCACTCAGGACAGTCGTGAATCGTCGGCTCCAACCCTTCCTTGGCAGCCATGTAGTCATCAATGCCGAAGCCTGCCTGCACAATTATCTCGACGGTCTTCTCTGCTGAGAAAGCATCGCCGCATGCCTTGCAGCATCCCTCAATGTCACCTGGTTCGTCGTTGGTGTCGTCTTTCTGGTAAACGAGCGACGATCTACAGTTCGGGCACGAGATATCATCGCGTTCAGCAATCTCTGGCCACCAGGGAATTTTCTGGAATGTCGCGTTGCACGAGTCTTTCAGCTTTCTGAAGAACGCGCGTTCTGCAAGCATCAAATCCCACGTGTCGCCAAGCTCAACCTTGGGCGATTTCTCCAGTATTGCGAAGAATCCTTCCACCAAAGGAAAGCAATCGGACACCTCGAACTACCGGCATTTCCAGAGTGGGTGGTGCGACAATGAGGTTGCGAACAGCCTGACGCGCGGCGGGGGCTGGATTTCGGTCGTTGGGGCTGAT
>NZ_JAMYUV010000057.1:0-37946 GCF_040323405.1 Mesorhizobium sp. M0048
TGGTGTGGTGGAACTCACTTGCCGAATCCGATCGTGCGGCTTGGCTGGCGCGGGCCGGCAGCGCTGTTCCAGCTGATGCCTGGGCCGCGTACAAGCGGCTCGGAAATGTTGAGCGTCAACCGCGGACTATAAAGTGACGGCGGTCCCTGCGGATCGAGATCACGAGATGACTGGTTCTGCCACGAGAGCAAGCCTTTGGGCTCGATGGGGCAGGTTCTTGGCTGACGAAGCCGACCATCGAGCAGCTCCCCTTGTGATCCGCTCATGTAGGCGCTCAAGCTGGTTCGATTGCGGGCTTGAAAACTGCCGAAAATTGCCATATTTTTTGCACAAGAAACGTGGCTGTATATATGGTGGGATCCCATGAGCCAGGCCCTCAAGACTTCCGTGCAGAATGAACCTCTCGTCTTGTCCTATATGGACCGGAGCGGGAAGATCGCGATCGAGCAGGTCGCGGATGGGTTTGGCATGTCCAAGGGCCAGTTGGCCCAGACCGCCGGTCTTGCTCGCGAGACCCTCTACCGGTCTGAGCGCAGCCGGACGGTAAAGACACAGGGACGTCTGCGTGAAATGCTCGAGATCATCAGCCGGGTGACGGACTGGGCGGGCGGCAAGGAACAGGCGATGGCCTGGTACCGAGCCCAGCCGCTTCCGGCATTCGGCGGGCGCACCGCCGAAGCGCTTGTGAAGGAGGGCAGGGCCGCTGCAGTTCGCGATTATCTCGATCATATCGCCCTGGGTGGCTTTGCTTGAGGTTTGCCGGAACCTGCTACAGGGCGCATGATCCACGTTGGGCATTCAAGCCGACTTCCGGTGATGGAGCGGCGATCCGGGGTGCACGCTTCAATCCCAAGGGTGTGCCGGCGCTCTATCTGGCGCTGACCGTCATGACAGCGGTCAAGGAAGCCAACCAGGGTTTCGCGCATCGGATCGACCCTTGCGTGCTGTGCTCCTACGAAGTCGATTGCGACGACGTTGCGGACCTGACGATAGAACCGGCGAGGGGAGAATTCTCCATCACGCTCGAGGACATGGCCTGCGCCTGGGCGACGGCTCTCAGCGATGGAAACCGCCCAGCGTCATGGTCCATCTATGACCGACTGCGGCCGCGAGGCATTGCCGGTATTCTGGTTCCGAGTTTTGCTCCCGGTGCCGAGACTGAGGATCGCAACCTGGTGCTTTGGGACTGGGGTCCGCGTCTTCCGCACAAGGTAACTGTATTCGACCCGAGCGGCCGGCTGCCAAGGGACCAGCTGTCCTGGCGATGAGAATTCGCGAAGGGCAGGGATGTCGCGCGACGCTTTCGGAGGCGATATCAGTCACCGACCTCGATCGAATTGTCATCGCACCACATCCGCAACGCTCTTTCTTCCGCATTCGCTTCGAAAGCGTACCACCGATCGAGTGCACCCCTTCGCTGCAACAGATCCTTGAATCTTGCGTACGCGCCTCTTTTGCTGAAGATTTCTTGAACGTCACCGACGTTGTCAGGCAGAAATTGGCGGGCGAAGTCCAGGACGAGCGGCTTGCCCAGGTCGAGTTCTTTCTTGTCAGGTATCTGGACGTATTTGTCGCTGTCGTCGATATCATCCGGCAATTCGTCCAAATCACCCGTGACCTCGGAATGCCAGTAGAGCGTGTCTGACTGCTTGCACAGAAAGGCCTGATTTTCTCCCCTGCCCCCAGAACTGACGAATCCGAAAGCTAACTCTATGTCTTTGAAACTGACGGGCATTGTCGTTCGGCGTCCCCTATAGATGCCAACGCATCAGAGGTCGGTACCACGAGCTGTCTCGAGCATGCCCCGCCGCGTGTAGCTCGGCGATGACGAAGCCGCTCGCGAGCGCGCCCTCAACAGCGCTAGCGAGCGAGCGGCGTAGCGGCGGTCATCGATTTTTTCCGGCTGGGTCGGGTTGCTCACACAAACCTTTTTCGAAGGACCCACCGACGACCAACGATATGATGAACCGGCGCACGCTCGTGGTGAAGACCACGAATGCGTATTATATCATTTTATTGCGCGCGATGACCGGCTTTGCCGCCGAGCGGCGGATAACGATGGAGGTCGGCGCCGCAACCGGCAGTCCGGGTTCCTAAACGATGAGTCTTGCCGCCCTTCCAAGCGTCCGCTCGGCGTCATTGTAATAATTCGAGGCTTGCTGGACGGAGCGGTGCTGTGACTGCTGCATGGCTTCAGGCAGCGGAATGCCGCGACGGGCGGTTTCGGTGAGATAGCCGGAGCGCAGGCCATGGGCGGAAAACGCCGCCCGGTCGAGCCCGCCTCGGCGACGCGGCGCTTCAGGATCAGATTGACGGCCTGCGGCGTCAGGGCGCGTTTTTCCACATTGCCCCAGCGGTCGATGCCGCGAAATACGGCGCCGTCGCTGATGCCGGCGCGCTCAAGCCAGTCTTTTAGGACCAGCACCGGTGTCGCTTTTACTTCCCGATTTCAATTGAAGCGCTAGACTAAGCTGAAAATCCTGCTCTCCCGACCGGGTATTGCGTGGCCGAAATCGGGGGGAGGGGAGGGGGCTTTTCTACAGTCCCGATGCCTTGGTGAGATTGACACGAAAGCGGTCGCGCCGCCGCTGATATTTGCGGGTCATCTCGGCGCTTGAGTGGCCGAGCTGCTTCTGCACATAGCGTTCGTCGACCTCGGCCGAGGAGGCGAGGCCGGCGCGCAGCGAATGGCCGGCAAACATCATTCCGCGTTCGCCTTCGGGCAGATCGCCGCGCACGCCCGCTGCCAGCGCGGTCCGCTTGACGAGCCGGGCGACCTCCTGGTCGTTGAGCCGGTTGGCGCCGACCGCCTTGCCCTGGCCGGTGACGCGCCGGAACAGGGGACCGTGCGCGATGCGCGCGAGCTTGAGCCAGGTCTGCAGCGCCACCACAGGGCAGGTTGTGTCGGACGAGCCTCGCCCGATTTCGACCTCGCGCCAGCCGGTCTTGCCGCGCAGGCGCAACAGCATGCCCTTGTCGAGGATTTCGATCCAGCCGGAAGAATCCTCGGTCTGGTCGCGGCCGCAATCCAGGCCGACAACCTCGGAACGGCGCAGGCCGCCGGCAAAGCCGAGCAGCAGCATGGCCCGGTCGCGCAGGCCGCGCAGGGTGCCTCGCTCGAGCGTTTCCAGCATGGCGATCAGATCCTCGGGCAACACCGCCTCCTTCTGCCGGGGCGGGGCGGCGTGCTTGTTGCGGATGCCGGCCATGACCGTGGCGATATGGCGATCCTTCCTGTCCAGCGGCTGGCCACGCTGCGCATAGTTCCACGTCAGCGAGGAGAGCCTGCGTTCGATCGTCGAGACGGAATTGGGTTTCTTGTCGCCGGTCGCCTTACCGGATGCGCAGGCGGTGATGTAGAGGCCGACAGTCTGCGGTTCCGGCGGGAATACCTCCAGACCTTGGCGGCGCGCCCAGGCGCAAAAATGCTTCCAGTCGGATGCGTAGGCACGTCGCGTGTTGCTGGAGCTCGCCGCCTCGACATAGTCGCGCGCACGATCGGCCAGCGCGTCGAGATGCGCCGGCAGGCGGGAATTGGCGACGGCCGGAAGAGGGGAGGGGGCTTCGGCCAGCGTCTCTTCAGGCGTTGCGCCCATCTCCATGACGACGTCGATGATGTCCGGCAGGTCGCCATCGGTCTCGGCCGACACCTGCGCGGTCGAAACATGATCCGCCGACCCTGCACTGTGGGACGGTCCGGAAGGTCGCTCGGCGTGATTTTTGGGCTTCTGCTCGATGAAAACGGTCATTCTTTATATAAATACGAAAACGACGGATAATGCAACATTATCGTTCGTTTTTCTCGTGCGACAGGTACAGCGCTTTCTGCCTATTTCCGTTGCCAAAAGCGCCGCCATGATTCATCCTGCTTGCGATGATTCTGCGTCCCAAACCCTCTTCGCACCACTACACCGCGCTCGCCGGTGCCCCTCCGACCGTGCCAATGGCAACGGTGCCGGTCTGGTTGCGCCGCGCTGTCCCGGATGCGCAAAGCCTTGCGGGAAAAGATGTCGAGGACATCGCGCTCGTCGCAGGCGCCGCCATCAGCATGCTCGATGCGGTCGTCCGCCGGCAAGAGCGGTGGGCCGGCGCCTGGCGGCAGCGCCTGGCCCTCGTCGCCGCAGCGGTGACGGCAAGGCAGGCCGGCCGCGTCGAGGATGAAAGCGCACTGCGCGATGCTGTGCTGCTCACACGCCCGGGCGATTTTTTGTCTGTCGGCCCGGCCGGATCGATGCTGCTTGCCTGGCGCCGGCTGGCCGGCACGCCTGCCGAGAAACTGCTGACAGAGGCGAGCACTGGCGCGGTGCTTGATGACCTCGGTATCCGCCGCGACCAGGACGCAGTCGGCGAACTAGCCGATGATCTCCGACAGCTTGTGGCCAACACCGGAACGGTCGAAACGCTGGTCGGGGCCTTCGCGGCCGCGGAGCGTTACGGCTTCGGGCGCGTCCTCGGAGCCTGGCTTGCCGATGCCTTGCTCGCGCAGCGGCTGGGCTGGACGCATGCAATCCCTTTGCTGGGCGGCGAGGCGGCCTTAGCTGTGGGTATGGGTCGGGCGCGTCGACCAGTGGGTGGAGCTCTGGCCGCAGGTGCCGAAACGGACTCCGATTGGGCCAAAAGCCTGCTGGCCGCGCAGGCGCGCGCTACACTGCGCGCCATTGATCTCTCCGTCGAGCTCGAGCGCCGCGCGGACCGGCTGCTTGCAGTTGCGCCGAAACTGCGGGCCAAGGCGGCGGGCATCGTCGTCGAAAGACTCCTGTCCGATGACGCGATCGTCGCATCCGCAAATATCGCAGGCATGAGTGACCGTGGGCTGCGCCGGTTGTTCGACCGGCTGGTCGAACTCGGCGCCGTGCGCGAATTGTCCGGCCGTGCCACGTTCCGCCTTTACGGGCTCTGAAGATGATAGCGGAGAGCGTACGTAGGAGAAGGGGAGGAGCAAAAGGAAGCGACGGCCAGCCAAATGACCATTTGTTTGATCGGGAACTCGATCATCTGCCGCCGGAAGCGCGTTGGCGTGAATGGATGCACCGGGTCGAGGCGACGATCTTCGCCTCCAGCGAGCCGGTCGGGCGCGAGACGCTGGCGCGGATCGTCGGGAAAAGCTGCAGCGTCGACCTTTTGATCGATGACATTCGCGAGGAGCTGCGCGGCCGGCCTTACGACCTGGTCGCCGTCGCCGGCGGCTGGAAACATTTGACCCGGCCGGCCTATGCCGACGCCATCCGAGCGGCCGTAGGCGGAAGTGAGCGCGCGGCAGACCTCACGCAGCCCGAAGTGTTGGTGCTGATGTGCATCGCCTACTTCCAACCGATCACGCGTGGAGAATTGTCGTCGTTTTTCGGCAAGGAGATCAGTCGCGATTTTATTGGTCATCTGCGCGGCGCCGGCTTCATCGCTTCCGGGCCGCGTAGCCCGACGCCGGGCGCGCCATACACCTACGTGACGACAAAAGAGTTCCTGCTGGAGTTCGGGCTCGATACGCTGCGCGACTTGCCGGATTTCGAGGCGCTCGAGGATGCCGGTTTGCTGTCGAAGGAGAAACTGCTGGCTGGAGATATTCCGACCGGGCTGAGCAGCGGGGAGGGCGAAGAGGAAGATGCAGGCGTTAATAGCGAGGGTATCGAGTTTGGTAGCTGAGGGGAGGGATGTTTGATAGGGCCTGGGCAACCGCCACTTGAGTTCATGCTCCGAATCTGGTGCTGCGATCAGCGAGAGCATTGAAGAAGATGCAAGCTATGACATCTTGGCAGACCGGGATTAACCGGCTTCAAGAACCCCGCATTGGGGACGATTCAGGAATGCTCTGACGTCTCCGTCCCCCCGAACAATTGCCGGCGGAGGCAGGCATGACCGCTTTGTGCCGCAAGGCGGTCGTTGAACGTCTCGGATGGTACTCCTGTTGAGTTGCCATCCATCATCTCGCGAGGGATCGCCCGAGCAATTCCTTGCGCGACTTTGCGGTCGAATCTTTTCCTGGCGGACAGAGTTAATTGCGGCGATACTCTCCAAAACTCCAGCAACATTAACTTTTCACCATTCCGCACCGCTTTCCCCGGATTTACAGGACGCGCGATTGGACTCTGCATTTCCCGCCACTCTATGTGGTTGCGTTGGGGTCGTTTGTAGTTAAATGATATTGAACGGGGGGGATTCGCTTGCGAGTTATACATTTACCTTGCGGCCCGTTTGCAAATGCAAGCGAACTCACGGCCTATAACGCCGTCAACCTAGAGCTTCGTCGTGCCGATGGGCAGGACACTGTCTTTGTCTTGACGAATCTCACGCATCCAAATCCGCGTGGCCAAGCAGACGAAATCGATATTGTGATCATTGGCCCGGGCGGTGTCGTGGTCGTCGAGGTCAAGCACTGGGACGCTACTGCCCTGCGACAGGGAGACATTTCGGATCCCGCGGCCGAACTAGTCGTGGCGAAGTCTAAGCGGATCGCCGGAAGGCTTCGTTCCGTCGACCCGCGTCTTGGGTTTGTCCCTCCGGCATTCCTCTTCACACGCGAACCCGGATCGCTTAAGCGCAATGGCCAGTCGCCGAGGCATCCATTCGGCGTTCTCGCTTATGGGTTGAAGGATGTTCCGGACCTTGTCGCCGGCCCGAAGTCGCCGGGGTCGGTCGATGGCAACAAGCTCGCGAATGCTTTGGCGGTTCGGTATAATCTCGCCGATGCCGCTCGGCTCAAGCGATTGGGTCGCTTCGATGAGCTCCGGCTCCTGACCGACGAACAGGATCGCTTTCAGCGCATTTTCACTGCGCGCGATCCGTGGTCCGGCGATCGTGTCCTTCTTCACACCTACGATTTGTCGGCCGCGCCGCCAGGCGAGGCTCCAGCACTGACCGCGCGCCGCGCCCGCTGCGAGTTCGATGTCATCCAGCGGTTTCAGAAATCGCCGCACCTTCCGAGCCTCGTTGATACCTGGCAGGCGCTACCAAACTACGCCGGCGAGATGTTCTTCTTCAGCGTCAGCGACAGCGCTGCGGTCCCGACATCGGTGTTGAAGGAAAACCGGGATTGGACCTTGCCCCAACGCCGGGACTTCGCCGAACGTTCGCTGATCGCCCTCGCGGAGTTTACGGAGTCAAGCGAGGGACCGCTCCTCCATCGGGCGCTCGAAGCAGAAAGCTTGCGTGTTCGGGCCGATAACAGCCCGTTGTTTGCGGGTTGGCGGTGGGCGCGGCTCACGTCTGCCCAGACGTTGAGCGAAGGCCAAATCGGCGACAATCTCGGTGCGTTCGCAGCGCCCGAAGTTCGATCAAATGGATTAGCTGCGGCGACGCCGTCATCCGACCTTTTCAGCCTGTGCGGCGTGTTGGTCGAGCTCTTCTCGGCGGATGAGGCGCCGGATATTCGCGAGATCCTTCTCCTGGGGTGCGATCCCGATCCGTCACGCCGCCCTCGCGCAAGAGACATTCTGGATCTCCTTCAGGAGCGAGATGCTGAACCCGTCGAACTGCCGCCCGTGAAGCCGGAAGCTATTTCGCCTGCAAGGTGGGACGAAGGGCATCGCTTCAAGTGGAAGGATTCGCACTACCGAGTGGTTTCCGTGCTCGGCCAGGGCGGTGTCGGCCGGACCTTCAAGCTTGAGCAGCTTGACGTTGAAGATGGGGAGCCGATCGGAACGTTCGTTGGCAAGGCGGTCTTCAATCCTGACCTTGGCCCCGCGTCGCTGGCGGCCTATCAAAGATTGCGCCCCTTGTCGTTGCGCAGAGGGCTCTCGAACATCCTTGAATGTTCGAGCAGTTGGAACGTGAACGAACTGATGAGCTTGCTCCGTTGGACGCAGGGGGCTCCACTCAGCACCTGGTCCGGCGACCTAGACTTCATCGCGCAGGTGGACGGAGCGGAATCCACTGAAGAGCTCGTCATCAGTTGGTTCGAGACGCTGTGCGAAGCGCTTGACGCTTTTCACGCCCAGGGTTGGGTGCACGGCGACGTTAGCTTATCCAACATTCTCGTTGATGAGGCGCAGGTCGTCCTCATCGACTATGATCTCGCGGGACCGATTGACAGTCAGCCGCGCAGCCAGGGTACCGTGCTCTACGCCTCGCCGGAGCGGCGCGACGGTGGGAGAAACCTGGCCCGAGACGACGTTTATAGCCTTGCAGCAACGCTGTTTCATGCGATCACCAATCGTCCGCCGGCACCAGCAAAAGCTGGGCTGGGTCTCGATTGGACGAACGAGCAGCGAGCTGCCTTTCCAGCGCTAGTTCCCCTTCTTGATCGGGCTACTGGCCCTGCGAATAGGCGGTTCGTGAACGCGGGCGCCGCGCTGCAGGAATTGCGCGCAAGCCGCTCCATCGGCCAGCATTCCGTACCCACAGCCGGTGCGGTTTCGGCTGCCCCCGAGCCGCTTGGTCCGAACGAGGTTCCGCGGGTGAAGGACATCCTCAGCACCTATCCGGGCTCTCGCTTCGGCAATACTGAGACCCGCGGCCTCGACTCCGAATTTGCGTTCGACACCTATGTGCCGACCGCGCTCGATACAGTGTTGCCGGCGGCTATCGCGGCCGGAGACGTGTCGCTCATAATTCTCTGCGGCAACGCTGGCGATGGGAAGACCGCCTTCCTGCAGCGACTTGTCCAAACTCTCGGTGGCGAACCGCCGCAGTCGAGCGAACGCGTATGGACGGGAGACCTCGCGGGTCGGACAGCGAAGATCAATCTTGACGGGGCTGCAAGCTGGAAGGGCCGATCGGCTGACAGCCTGCTTGACGAACTCTTCGGTCCTTTTCTCAACGGACCAACAAATGACCGCCGAGTCCATCTGGTCGCGGTCAATGATGGTCGGCTCATGGAGTGGATTGAGCACGTTGAATTGGAGCAGGGCGAAACGGCCCTGACCTCCGACCTGGCGGCGGCGCTCAGTCATCAGAGCGAGCAAACTTCTCCTCATATCCGACTCGTCGAGCTCAATAATCGCTCGCTCGTCGGCGGGCTGGACGTAGCCCGCGGTATTATAACGACCGAGTTTGTTGACGAGTTGGTCCGCCGTCTCGTCGGCGGAGACGCTGCCGCGACCATCTGGGCCCCTTGCCGAACCTGCACTGCTCAGGCGCGCTGTACGATGAAGAGCTCTGCCGACATGATGGGCGCAAGTAGCGATCCGAGCATCCTCGCTGAAGGCAACCGCTTGCGGGCGCGGCTGACCGACGCTTTGCAGACAGTCCACCAGCGCAACGAAATCCATATCACCGCGCGCGAACTCAAGGCCGCGATCAGCTACATTCTGTTCGGACTAAATGCCTGCGAAGACTTGCACAATAATCCTGACCTGGAGCCCCACGATCCCGCAGACCATGCGTTTAATCCCGAGTCGCCGGCCCGTCAGGGCGATTTGTTGAGAGAACTAGCGCGGCTCGATCCTGCGCTAGAGGGACACGCGCGGGTCGATCGCTATCTCGTCGGCCGCGGCGGTCCAGACCCCGCCCATGGTGCACGGCGGTTTCGAAATCTATTTGGCCGTCCCCTCCCGTTGCGGGGCGCGCGACGCCGAGCTTACTTCGGCTGGTCGGCGGGTCAAGTGCAGGCAGTCGGCGGCGATGAGGCTGCCCTGACACTGCGCGACGGCCGCCGCGCGGACGAGTTCCGGCATTTCCCGCTGCTTTCGGGCGAGGAGCAATCCTTGATCAAGCAGCGGTTGTGCAACGGTCTATCTAGGCTCGAGGCGCTACCGGATCTCGCTTACCGCGAACTAGACCGCGTCCCCATCAGGGTTGTGCCCCGCACGCCGACAGAAACCGCGTTCTGGATAAAGAAATCTCTCGAGCGCTTCTCGCTAGTCGCCGAGCATTTTCAGGCGACGGTCGGTATGGAGACGCTCCACCGCTATCTTACATTGCGCTATGCGCCCGATCACGTTGGGGCTGATGAACTGCGGATCCCACTCGAGCTCTACAGCCTCTTGATGGATCTCGCTGATGGTGTTCAAATTCTCGACGCCTTTTCTGATGACGTGTTTGCCAACCTAGGTGTTTTCACAAGCCGATTGGCTCAGGAGGACGAGCGAGCGCTCAACGCTTGGAACCCGGCGGACAACGAAAAAGTCCATCGCCTCGACATCGAGAGTCGCGACGGCCGCCAGACGATCCTCCTCAAAAACGAGAGCGCATAATGGCGAACGAAACCCGTCAGGTCGTTGAATCCGTTTTGGGTAGCCAGATGACCGCCCAGATTTGGACGAGCACCTATCCGCCAGTCTTTCCGTTCACGCCGCAAGACTTTTCGGTCGGGGCTATCCTGCCGATGATGCTGTATCTTTTCCGTTGGGGGAATCGCCGCGGCAAAGGGAAATTCGCTGAGGCTTACGGTGCGGGCGCTCCCCCGACTATCTCTACGACGGTTGCGAGGCTGGTCGAGGACCCAAGTATCGAAGGATTCGATTCCGCTACTGGTCGAGCAATCCTGGGTGACTTTCTGCTCACGTCGATCCTAGAAAATCGGCGGCATTCGGAGTCTCACGACGAGCAGGTTCAGCGCTGCTTTGCGAACCACTATTTTGCGTCATGGATCGACCTTCCGAGCAGCTCGGCGAATTTGCGCGGCGTTCCCGAAATGGTCACCGCACTGCTCAGCAACCAGCGGGACGGCGAAATAGTAGAGCCATTTGCGGAGCGCGGTCGATATCGGGTCGGAGCAAGAGTGCAGGACAACGATCTATTGGCGTCGCTCGCGCCGGGTACGGAGACGACGGGCCTCCTCAAGAGCGACCTTAGATCAGATGAGCTTGACGAAGCGGTACCACTTCCACTCGACCAGCTGGTAACGATCCGATTGGCGCAGGGATGCGGCGAGGCCCCGGCCAAGGCGATCGGGCGGAACAATCCGGGGCCAATCCCTAATCAACGCCCGATCGCAGCGCGTGCGGCCGAGATTTTCCGAGATGATCTCTTGGTCTTTCTCGACTGCTATGCGCGTGGCGCTGCGATGCCGCGTGCGGCGCTTCTACAGATGTTCGAGTCGGCGATCGCGATCGGGTTGACTACAATCCTGACGGCTACCGTGGAGATCATGAACCGCTGGGGCACAACTGGTGTGCTGCCGGAAGTGGCCGCTGCGCCGAAGTTCCCGCTGTTCGTAGATTGCTCAAGCGGATCCGATCTAGCCCTTCGCGCCACATCCGAGGAATCCGGCTTCCTGATGCGACAGGCGCTTAACCGGCTGCCGGCGGTGCTGATGCACGCGCGGCTCCTCGACCACTTTGTGCGCAGCGAGTCGGAGATTGACCGCAAATCGTGGCCGCCCACATCGCCAGACGGTACGGACTGGCTCAATCTGCTCGGTTCGGTTCTGAATGGCAGTCATGAGGAGGCACGGGACGCCCGGCGCCATTTTACGCGAACTGCGCGAAAGCTGCGCGACGCGGCCGAGTCGGCTGAGGATCTCGAGTTGCGCGCCTTGCTCGGCGAAGAGTCGGGTGAAGGTGATCCTGGCCGCGCGCTTGCGGAAGCGTTGAGCACTGCCTTTACGGGCTCCTCGAGTAAGGGAACCGAAAGGCTTAACACCTTCCTGACTTCGGCATTGATGATCGACGAGGTGAATGGACTGGCCAAGCGTCGCAAGGTCACCCTTCATCAGACCCGGAAGAAAGGACAGGGCCGTCGTGGTGACGCTTTGTCCTTCGTTCTAACCAACCCCGTCATCGAATATCTTGTGCATCGGCACGTTCGTCGGACCGGCAAGGGCCGCAAGGAGCAACCGCTGTCCTACCCCGATTTCCTGCGTGTTCTGCGAGAGCAATATGGACTCTACATCGATCGGGCGCCACCGAACCTGGCGGTGCCAAGCGATCTCCTCCAGCGCAATCGGCGGATGCTTGAGCGGCGCTTGCGAGACCTGGGGTTGTTGATCGGCGTCAACGACGCCGAGCGTATGAAAAAGCTCAAGGCTCGCTATCGCGCCCACCACGACATCGAACAGATGGAAGAACCCGCGTGACAGGACCTCGCCATGCCGCACTTCTGGCTCAGGCCGTTGTTAATCGGCTCGGGGCGCCAAGTTCTGGCGCGGTGGCTTTTCTGCGATGTTTGCCGTCGGAGCAAATTGATGCCCTGGCCGACAGCGAGGCTTTCGTAGTGCCGGGCTGGACGGTTAATGCCGTGGTCGACACGGCTGGCAGCAGACGCATTTCCGCTGATCAAGCCGTTGAACAGCGCGAGGACAAGGCCGATGCCGCATTGTTGCTGGTGGATCCGCTCCGCGCTGGGGCTGGCCTCGACGGCATTTACAGCGCTGGCCGTGAAATCGGCGAGGCTGAGCTATTCGGCGAGGCGCTGAAGCTGGCGCGCAGACCGTTCTTCGGTCGCATGGGAGTGCTGGATGAGGCTGTCTGGCGCGCGGAACGCCTCGGCCGCCGCCGCCGGCTGACGCCTTGGTCGAAATTCGACTTCTACGTTGCTGCCGCGGATGATCCGGGCGGTGCCCTCGCTCGGCTTGGTCTCTGGCCGGTTGCAAGCGACGACGACCCTTCGACGAGCGAACTCGATATGTCGGCCGAGCTCGCAGATCGCCTGCTCTATGTGAGCGATACGCGCGCGATAGCCGAGCGCGTTCGCGCGCTGCAATTGGAAGATGCGGGCGTACGAGGCCCCGAGTTGGAGCGGGCGCTGCGTTTCGTGTCGGGCATGAGTCCGGAGGAGGCTGCACGGCGCATCGAAGAGCAACCCAACCTCTGGCTTGGCACTCTAAAGCCCGGGTTCGCGAGTGAGGAGTTGCGCCGAATCTTCCTGGCTCCCTGGCGTGATGCTAAGGGCGGAATCTTGAAATGGTCCGGTTTGGCCAAAGCAGCGGGTGAGGACACGACCCCTCGTTTAATTCTTGACCGGACGGCGAGCGCTAAGGATCGGGCGCAACTGACGGTTCGTTGGTCCAGTGACCCCGAAAGTCTGGAGGCCGGAAGTGTCGACTATCGAGTGTCAGTGATTGCTGGCGAAGACATGCTTGCTGAGCGTGTAGTGCGCCACCGCGACCATAAGACTCAACAGGTCGCGATCACGGTTGATGACTTCGAGGATCTTGAGGGAACTGAGAAGTTCGATGCAGTTGTAGAAGTCGCGGTGATCGGATTGGAGAACGTGGCGCCCCTGCAGAGCGAGCCGTTCACCCTCGAATTCGGTGCGACAATCAAGCCACTGACCAGCGCGTCTGGCCAGGAGGTCCGCACGCTCGTTGAAGGCGCGATAAGCGTAAGTGATCGCGCGGCATTTGAGCAACTGGTTGCCGGGCCCGGCGCCGCGGAGCGCCCTGTCGAGGATCGAAAGGGCTTCCTCACTTGGAAGGGAGAAACAGCAACCAAGGGCGCGCGTGTGCACCGACCGGCACTGTTACGGGCCATGGAGATGGATTGGATTGCGCGCAGTGGCACCATCGGTCATTGGGTCCAGACTGTACGCGCTGACGGCTCTCCGATCGGTAAACTGGAGTTCGTCGAACTCGAACCGGCTGATCGAAGCGCGACGACGGAGCGTGCACGGGATGCTAGCCGCAAACTCGCGGGAGAGCTTGGGAGTGCAGGGCTGCTTGGTCGTATTGTTACCGTCGGCTGGTCGGTTGCGGACAACTACGTCAACGCCTGGGAGAAGGCTCTGGATGGGGGAACGCCTCATCTGGCACGACACGGTACGATAGAGGTTCGAACGCAATCAGGACGGCTAATCGGCCTACTCGTTACGCCGCTCCACCCCGTCCGCTTTGCCTGGCATGCCCACTACGATCAAGTTGTGGCGCATGCTCGCTACGAACAGGGACTGTCGCCGAGCCATATCCAGAAGACGGTTGTGCCGATCGACTCGGCATTCTTTCCCTTTGCCTTGCCTGGGACAGGGCAGACGCGCGGTTTCGTGTTTGCCGACGTGATCGGATTCCACACTATTGCCATGACGGTGGACGGCGAGCGCGAACCCAAGGCGGCGACCGCCTTGCTCGCGGCTTGCCTCGGCGCCGGCACGGTGTCTGCGCCATCGATCGGTGAGGCGAGCGCTGCGGCAATCGCGCGCGAGCTAGGCCACTATCTCGATTGCTATGGTGGCGCGAGTGGTGAGCGTCCTGATCTCCTGGCGATTCAGGCGTGGCGGGCCGGCGACGGCATGACCGTCGCCAGGGCTCTGGGGCGAGCGCTCGCGGCGCGTGGATTGAACGAGGACGATGAGGCTGAATCACCATTGTGCTTCACCCTCGATCTGTTCCATGCCCCGGGCTCCTCCAGCGCCGGGCAGTTCCTATCGACAGTCGGCCAACGGCGGCGCGCAGGTGGTCAGGTTCTAGATCCGCGAGATAGGTGGCTGGCCGAGACTGCGACGCGACCGGGCGAGGTCTTGGTGCCGCGCCTGCGCTGGGCTAAGCGGGAGGAGCCGGCGATCGAAGACCCAGCCTGGGGCAATATGCGGGCGGCGCATGTTAGCCTGGCCTTCGATTTGTTCGAGACGAGACTGGATACGGTTGCCACCGCGACGATTTCAGATGCTCGACCGTTTCACGGCTGGGGGCTGCTGCGAACGTTGGAGCGACGCGCCGTGCCCGACGAAGAGTTGGCGTGGATGACGTTCGCCGCGCCCGAACTGAGCGGCGAGCCGAGCCCCGACAATCGGAATGCTGCCGACCGCCTGCGGCGCGTCGATCGCGCGACAGCACGCGCTACCGCGCGAGCGTTGGGCGGATCCAGCGATCATTGGCCCGTTCTCAAGACACGCTTGTCGGCGGAGGATCGCATGAGGGTCGAGCGGTTGCACGAACATAGCGACTGGGTGGTAACGCTCGATCGCAACGCCGCGCTCGACTATTTCGATTCTCCGCAAGCAAGTCCTGAAGCCTACGAACGTTTCGTTATTGATACTGTTCCTGAGCGGTCTGATCTGACAGCGATCCAACTCGTCACCTCGACCACAAATCTGGACGCCGTTCGCGACCTTGTGGATGAGGCGCTCGGTGATATGGGGTTGAGCAGCAGCGAGAGGAATAGCAGGTTCCTTGTCAGCCAGCTGAAGGCGCTGAGCGGCAGGCTCGCCATACGGCTAGCCGACGGCGGTACCAGGACCGGCGAACTGATCGCATTGGCGCTCATGTACGCGCATTGTGTAGCGAGCGGCGAACAGCGAGGGTCTTGGCTCAATGTCGAGCAGGGGGTCCTCATCCCGGTCGACGAGATCGCCGATCACGCACCGATCGTCCATATGGCGACGGAGGTCGGGGAGAGCGCCCGCCGCGCGGACTTCATCCATGTGAGCGCGCCGAGCCGGGGCCCACTGGAGTTCCGCTTCGTCGAAGTAAAGCATCGGCAGCATCTGCGTACAGCGCGTCAACCCGATATGCTCGCTCACATGGTCCTTCAGACCAGTGAACTGCGCGATCGCTGGATGGATTGGTTCTTCGGCGACTCGTTGGCGCCGCTCGATCGCGTCGTACGGCGCGCTCAGCTGGCCAAATTGATGCGCTTCTACGTTGACCGAGCGAGCCGGCACCGCCTGTCGCAAAAGGGCTATGTGCGGCTCAGAAATGAAATCGATCAGTTGGTACTAAAGGAGGACTATCTGCCCGGGACTGTCTCTGATCCAGACGTCGGCTATGTCTTCTGTCCTGAACATCGCACGGGTCAAGTTGAACGCATATATTCCGAGCGCAGCGAAACCGCACTGTGGCTGTTTGGACCGACGATGCTGCCGGAGGAGACGGGACATTCCGCTGAGCGCATGATGCTACCGCCGGAGCCGAGTGTCGGCGATCCGGCGCCGACCGTACACGATGAGATATCCGTGGAATTTCCCTCGTCGCTGAATGCCTCAGCCGCTGACGTTGTGGAGACAGGCGTGTCGGAGGACTCGACCCTAGGAGGCGACACGCCCGATGACTTGCGGACACGCACTGGGGTTTCGGACTCCATTTCGCTTCCTGACGCGGAGACGCCCGCGGTCCCGAGTGTGGCAACAAGCGTTGGAAGCCGTTCCGACCTCAAAAGCGCCTCGCGGTCGGAGACTGAATCGTTCGATACGCCGACGTCGTCATCTTACGGAGATCCCGTCGAAATATTGCTTGGCGAGACGCTGACCCACGTTCCAGTAGATTGGTCAGTTTCGATCCGCACCAATCCTCATTTGATGATGGTGGGGTTGCCTGGCATGGGGAAAACGACGGCCCTTATCAACATCATTAAGCAATTGGAGTCAGCTGGCATCGCGCCCGTCATATTCTCTTACCATGACGATATCGACGAGAAGCTCATCCACACGCTCGGCCCTTTGCGCACGATCGACTTCGATGGTTTGGGCTTCAATCCGTTGCGCGTCGATGCGACCGGACCTACGGCATATATCGACGTGGCTGGAACGCTACGCGATATCTTCGCGTCAATCTTTCCAGATCTTGGCGAAATCCAGCTCGAAGAACTGCGTGGCGCGATCAAGCAGAGCTATGACGATCTCGGCTGGAGCAATCGAGACGGCGATCGTCCTGGCCCGCCCCGGTTCAAGACATTCGTCGACATTTTGCAATCGCGCCCGAAGCCGAACCAAAATCTTCTTGCCCGGCTCCAAGAGCTGACCGACTACGGCTTTTTTGATGGGGACGACGGTGCGGCCGGCATCCTCTTGGATCACAGACCGACGCTGGTTAGAGTGCATTTGAGCACAAACGACATCGTTCAGCGTGCCTTCTCAGCTTTCGTGCTCTACAGCATTTACAAAGATATGTTCCGCCGCGGAGTACAGGATAGCCTCACCCACGCGATCATTTTCGACGAAGCGCATCGTGCTGCGAAGCTTAAACTTATTCCGCGTTTTGCAAAAGAATGCCGAAAATATGGCCTAGCGCTCGCACTTGCATCTCAGGGGGTCCGAGATTTTGACGGTGCGATTTTTGAAGCCGTCGCGAGTTATCTCGTGCTCCGGGTCACCGAAGCGGATGCACGGACCCTCGCGCGCAATACGGGCGCCACGGCCGAGCAGCAGCGCACAACGGACCGGCTGAAGGCGCTTGAGCCCTATCACGCGATGTTCTTCACCCCGTCAAGCGCTAAGCCAAAGATCTTAAGATTGACCGCGTCCTGACGCGTATGATTTTTCAGTAACGGCACTTGGTGCCATTTGGGTATGAATCGAATGTTGCAGGTGAATCGAATTGGCCGAATCCAGTCGTGAACTCCTAGACGCATATTTGACGCGGATGCGTCAGATTCGTGCTACCGGCGCGGCGACCAACGAGACATCCTACTATAGCGCGCTGGAGAATCTGCTAAATGGGGTCGGGCGTCAGCTGCGCCCACGCGTGATAGCCAACGGTCAAATCCGCAACCAAGGCGCTGGTCATCCGGATTTTGGGCTTTACAGCCAAGCGCAGTGTCGAGGCGGCGAGCCGGCGCCTGGCACCGGCGCGACGCCTGAGCGTGGCGTGGTCGAGGTGAAAGGGCTGGCCGAAGAGACATGGTTCACTGCCGATACGCTGCAGGTATCGCAATATTGGCAACACTATGGGCTTGTTTTGGTCTCTAACTACCGCACCTTCCTCCTAATAGGTCGAAATGCGCAGGGTCAGCCAATACGTCTCGAATCATTCAGCCTTGCCGCCAGCGAAACCGCGTTTTGGGATCTACAGAACGCGTCCGCCGATAATACGCTCGGCCAGTTCGCTGAGGCGCTCCATGATTACCTTCGCCGCGCTCTCAGCTACCTTGCACCGCTCACGCGGGCATCGGATTTAGCTTGGCTGCTCGCCTCCTACGCTCGCGACGCACTCCGAAGGATCGAGGCAAGCGCCGACCTGCCAGCGTTGCAGACGGTTCGCTCCGGTCTCGAGCAGGCGCTGGGTCTGCGGTTCGATCATGTCAAGGGCGAGCATTTCTTCCGGTCAACGTTAGTCCAAACACTCTTCTACGGCATCTTCAGCGCATGGGTGCAATGGGCTCGAGACCTTCCACCACAGTCTACTGCACGCTTCGACTGGCACGCCGCCGGATGGACAATGCACGTGCCGATGGTCCGCACCTTGTTCGAACAGGTCGCGACGCCGAGCCGGTTGGGTCCGCTTGGATTGGTCGAGATCCTCGACTGGACCGGAGACGCACTCCACCGGGTCGACCGAATACTATTTTTTGAGGCCTTCGATGAGGGTCGCGCGGTTCAATACTTCTATGAGCCCTTTCTCGCGCATTTTGATCCTTCGTTGCGCAAGCAGTTGGGTGTTTGGTACACGCCGCCTGAAATCGTGACTTATATGGTAGAGCGTGTGGACCTTGCGCTACGCGAGGAACTTGGGATTGAGGCCGGCCTGGCGAGCCCCAACGTTCATGTGCTGGATCCTTGCTGCGGAACGGGTTCGTTCCTCGTCGAAGTGTTGCGTGTCATCGAGCGACGTCTGCGCGAGCAGGGCGAAGACGCCCTTGTCGCGCACGACCTCAACACCGCCGCACGTGAGCGTCTTTTTGGCTTCGAGCTTATGCCCGCGCCGTTTGTGGTCGCGCATTGGCAGATTGGCATGATGCTGGCGCACGCGGGCGCTCCGCTGACCGCCGAGCAACGAGCTGCGGTTTACCTCACCAACGCACTTACCGGCTGGAATGAACCGATTGGTCCTGTCGAACAATTGCTCCTTCCAGAGCTTCAGCCCGAACGCGATGCCGCGGAACGCGTGAAGCGCATAGATCCGATCCTCGTTATAATCGGCAACCCGCCCTACAATGCTTTTGCCGGCGTCAGCCCAGACGAAGAGGAGGGCTTGGTTGAGCCCTTCAAGCAGGGGCTTCGGTCTGACTGGAATATCCGAAAGTACAATCTCGACGAGCTCTATACGCGCTTCCTACGCGTCGCCGAGCGCCGGATCACCGAACGATCGGGCCGAGGTATCATCTGTTTTGTGTCGAGCTATTCTTACTTGAGCGATCCATCGTTCGTGGTCGTTCGCCGCCGGCTCCTTGAGGGCTTCCAAAGCATTTTTATCGACAGCCTCAACGGCGACAGCCGAGAGACTGGCAAGCGCACCCCTGAGGGCGGACCAGATCCATCCGTTTTCTCCACGCCCTTCAATCGCGAAGGCATCAAGCTTGGAACCGCCGTCGGGATGTTTGTGCGCGAGGGACCGACCGGTGGCTTAGCCGAAGTCAGGTACCGCCAGTTCTGGGGCACCCGAAAGCGCGAAGAGCTGGTCGAGGCGCTGGATGGCGGATCGCTTGAGCACGGGTTCGAGGTGACCAATCCTACACCCGCAAACCGCTTCAATTTCCGACCGCTCGGGCCCGCATCGAACTACGATAGCTGGCCCGATCTAATCGCGCTCGCCGAGGCAGAGCCATTTAGCGGGCTAGCCGAAATGCGCCGCGGAAGTCTTATAGATACCGATCGCGACCGTCTCGCCGATCGTATGCGACGCTATATGGATTCTTCGCTCACCTTCGAAACTGTGAAGGCAGAGGGGATCGGCCCGGTAGAGGATGCCGGCGCTTTTGAGCCGGAGCGCGCCCGCCAGCGATTGCTCGCCAGGGAAAGCTTTGACGCTAACCGTATCGTTCGGTTCGCGTCACTGCCCCTCGACACACGCTTTGCCTACTACACGACGGTCGCGCCAATCTGGAATCGATCCCGGCCGGAGTTCTTCGCTGCAGCCCGGAATGGAAACCGATTTCTGGTTAGTCGGATGATGGCCGAACGGCCACACGAGGGAATGCCGGCTCTGCCAGTGACTGCGCTACCAGATTATCACCTCCTTCGTCCGAACATCCGCGCGTTTCCATTTCGCATCCTCGAGTCCGCAGCGCCGCAAGCTGATCTTCTCGCTACGCCGACACGGCGAGCGAACCTCTCGGCGACTGCCCGCACATGGCTTGCGACGATCACGGACAATGACCCCGATGCGGACGCCGATCTCGGTGATGCTCCGTGGTACCATGCACTCGCTGTCATGGCGGCTCCAGGCTGGCTTCAAGAAAATCAATCCGCCATACTCGGGGGCTGGCCTCGGGTGCCGCTCCCGAGCGATCTGATTCACCTCGAGGCGTCTGCTGCACTAGGACGCCGGGCTGCAGCGTTGCTCGATACCGAGCAGGTCGTCCCTGGAGTGAACGTCACGCCCTACGATGCGCCTTTCGGAATGCTTGGTCGGCTCGTCCGCGAGGGTGGCGGCGCACTCGCACCTTCCGATCTCGAGGTCACGAGCTGGGGCAGAGGCGGCAACGGTGCGCCGGTGATGCCGGGCAATGGGAATATTCGTGAGCGAGACAGCTATGACGTGGAGGAGCGAGCGGCGCTGGAGGAGGCAGCCCTTCGGCTAGAAGAAGATGTTGTCGCCTTGGAGACGCGGCTCGGTCTGCCCGTAGATGTCAGACTTAATAGTTTAGCTTATCTGAAGGGTGTTCCATCTAGCGTCTACCAACTGACGATCGGCGGATATCAGGTGCTCAAGAAATGGCTTTCTTATCGTGACCGTGAGGTTATCGGCAGGCCGATCACGGTGGCCGAGGCGCGCGAAGCCGTCGCCATTGTTCGGCGGCTGACCGCATATGTTCTCATGCAGCCTGCGCTCGACGTGAGTTATGAGGCTATCAAGGCAACCGCGTGTATGTGGGACACGGAAACGCTGTCGGTTGGACCTGCTACCGCCTCCTGAGGGACCACCTCGACCGATATCACACGGGCTGCTGCAGCGCAGCGGCTGCCGTTCGCGAATTGTTCTTGCCTCGCCAGGCGAAACGAGGCATCTTGTTGTTCGCAACAAGATCGTGAGTCGATTCGTGACAGTTCTATACACACCCGGTCAGTTGCGGAGCGCGATATCGATCGCTCCGGAAACCTATCGCCACTGGAAGAAGGCGCTCGGTCCGCTGCGTCGGGGGCGTGGCCACAGTCCTTGTTTTAGTTCAGGTGACCTGGTCGCCGTCGCGGTGATCCGCTCGCTCGCGGTTGACATGGCTGTTCGCGTCGGTGCTTTGGCGCCCATCGCCGAACCGCTGTTCGAGCTGTGTAACCAGTCGCCGTGGCCCGTACTTGAGCGCACCAAACTGATCGTTGATCTGCCCGAAGGGCAATTGCAGCTTCGGCCGGAGCTGGCCGATTTCATGAGCGACCGGCCAACGATCACAATCCCACTGCGGTCCGTCGTGTCTGGGCTCCGCGAGCAGCTCCTCGCTGCAAGCGACGTCGAGGATCAGGCGTCGCTCCGCTTCCCCCCCATTCCAGTCAGCATTGTGGCCGCGGCAGGGGGAGTCCGGTCGTGAACGCGGTCGAGAGCATCGCGCAAGCGGCCCGCGACGTCGGCTATCGCGCGGAGGCGGTCGTGCCTGACTATGCCTTCGCGGATGTGCTGAGTGACGCCAATACGACGCGGACTGTCCCTCTTGCCGCTTTTACCCGTACGCCGCCCTCTTACCGGTCCGCCGCACTCGCTGTCGTGAATGGCGGAGGCCGCCGCGCTGTCGATCTGGTGAACGAGCATCGCGCCTTGGGTGCACCTCTCCTGTTTGTTATCGAGCAAGACGAGGTGACGGTCTGGCAGGTGCGAAGCGACGCACCACCGCGTGCGATCGAAAAGGTCAGGCTCGCCGATATAGCCGAGCTATTCGCACGCAATCAGGCGAACTGGCATCCCGATGCTATTCACCGCGCGAAATCGATCGGTGCGTCAGGGACAGCCTATCAGCTCGATTTTGTTGACCTGGGCCTTCTGCCAGCAATCGAAGGCGAGATTCACGTTAAGCTGGATCGCTTGCTAGTCGAGACCCTCGACTTGGCCCGTAAGGTGCCCGGCGGAGACCGGCTTAATGTACGGACGCTGTTCCGCGTCGTCTTTCGTCTGCTGGCTGCCAAGGTTCTGCAGGACCGCCGCCATCCCTACGCGGATGGCTGGGACGCGGACGATCTGGGGTCCGTGCTTGCTGGCATCGAAAGCTATTATGCGCTCGGAACGATTGAGGCTACGCCGAACGCCGCACTGCCAGGCATCTTTGATGCGGCATGGCGGCATCTGAGGGCCGGCATAAGCTTTTCCAACATTTCGTCCGACGACCTCGCCTTCGTCTACGAAAATACCCTTGTAACGCCCGAGACTCGCAAGCTGTTTGGTACGCACAGCACGCCTCGGCAGGTCGCGGAATACGTCGTCCAGCGCCTTGAACTGCACCGGCACCGCCCAGAAGATATCAGAATTTATGAGCCCTTTGCCGGAGCCGGTGTTTTTCTCGTGTCGGCACTCCGCCATCTACGCGACCTTCTGCCGGTCGAATGGACTGATCAGCAACGGCACGATTTTCTCATCAACCACATTTCTGGCGACGAGGTCGATCCCTTCGCATGTGAGGTGGCTACCTTATCGCTCATTCTCGCGGACTATCCGAACCACAACGGCTGGCATGTTAGAGAAGGCGACCTGTTTACCGATGATGTTTTGGCGAAGCGTCTGCAGGCCAACAACATCATTGTCTGCAACCCACCGTTTGAATCCTTTAGCAAGGCTGATCGCGCAAGATATCCAGTTGCGAGCAAGACCTATTCTAAGGCAATTGCGGCACTAAGTGCTGCGTTGGATTCCAAGCCGCTTGCCCTGGGATTTGTTCTTCCTCGATCCTTTATTGTTGATCAGCAGTTTGCCGAACAGCGCAAAAGGTTAGAAGCGCTGTACGGATTGGTCGAGATCTTGAAAATGCCCGATGGCATTTTCGGCGCATCCGACGTGGAATCCTCCGCCGTAATTGCCCGCGATTTGCGCGAGGCGGACGATGACAAGGTTACGATACGTTCGACCGAAGTGGCCGAGTATGATCGCGGCCTTTTTCTGAAAACCGGTCACATCACAGTTCAACGCGAAGCGGAGCGGACAGTGGATGCCGCGCCAAGCGGACAGCTATGGCTTCCGCCACTTGGCGACATCTGGGATTATTTACGCAGCTACCCGAAGTTCGGAGCGCTTCTGGAGACACGCCGAGGTCTAGAATGGCATTATAGCCAGGCGAAAGCGACGAGTCCTGAGCCTTTAACAGGATACAAGGCTGGCTATGGAAATGCGCGCCACCTGCGCCAGTATCTGCCGCCACAGAAGCTCTGGCTAGACTTCCGTCGTGAAAATCTTCGGTGCGGGGCGACACATGACTGGTCTACGCCTAAGCTTATCGCCAGCGCGACTCGATTAAGTCGAGGGGCTTGGTGCATAGGGGGATTCGCCGATTTAGAGGGGTTGCTATGCTCGCAGCAATTCTTCGCCATGCGCCCAAGGAATCCAGTTTCATCAACCGACTTGTTCGCTTTGAGCGCCGTCCTGAATGGAGCCGTGGCAAACGCTTTCTTGGCAATCAACTCGCCCAAAGATCGCTTTCGCACTGCAGTGGTCGACGACATTCCTATTCCGGTCCAGTTGCCCGAGAAAATCGGCGAACTCGTTGCGACCTATAAGACGATGCTACAAAACTGGGAGCTGCTCGCCGACAGAGATGCCAAACTCGCACAGCTCCTGACGGAAATCGATGCGGCCGTACTGAAAGCTTATGACTTGCCGCTTCGGCTCGAGCGTCAGCTCCTGACATTTTTCAAAGACGCGGAACGCCCTCTTGCACATGGTTGGCAGCATTGGGATTTGTCCCATCCGATGTTAGCACTGAGCCTCGCGGAACGGGTTTCTGGGCGGTTCAAAGCTAGCGGCGATTGGGTTCAGTCGGTATTCCAACCGCTGCCCCACGAAGAAGCGATTTTCCTTCGCGACTATGTGGCGTAGTTCCGATGGACGCGTACCTGTTCGATACGACGGTGCTGTCGATCTACCTTGATCCTACGCATCCCCACCACGCGGAGAAAGGCCAGTCTCTCGCAGCGTTACCAGTTGAAAGCCCCCGGTTCATTTCTGCGATCGCGCTAGCTGAGTTGGGTTTCGGGACGAAGCTAGCTGCCGTGATCGGCAAGGGCAACCTGTCCGCCCTTGAGGCGATGATCGTCCAGGCACGTTCTTATGCGATTCTCGATATCACCCATCATACTGCCGCCGTCTACGCGGAGGTGAAGGCGCGTATTGCGCAGAAATATCTGGCCAAGATGCTTCGTAAGGATCGCCCTAAGTATATCGAGGAATGGGTAGACAAGGCGACCGGACAGAAACTGGGCATTGATGAGAATGACCTTTGGATGTGCGCCCAAGCTAAAGAACGCGATCTCGTCTTGGTCACGGCCGACGGCCGCATGAAACGTATACCGGACGCCGACCATGATGTCCGGCTCCTAACAATATGAGACAGTAACGTGGGATATGCGATGCTTAAAGGTAATGCGCTTTCCAGAGACCATCGCAAAGTAGGCAGCGTAACCTCTCTGCAAGGGCGTCGGAACAAGAACAGTGCGGAATCGTACGCAAAGGGTCGAACCGAGCAGGAACCTTATGCGGCACGCCGTAGCCCTGCCGGGAGGCGAAGCGACCTGAAGCCTTCCGAGAGATGTTGCTCGCTGTCCCAGGTGTAGATGCCGGTCAGGTTGGTGTGCTCCCAACTAGAGGCGAGATATGCTTCACCAGCGTATCTGGGATATTCCTTCCCTCTCGTTTGAGCTCTGTGACCGCGCGCTTGCAAATGTGAGTGCCAAGATCTTCTATCTAGGATTGCAGCCGGTAACTGATCCTATCCCGGTCCGTGGAGCTGAGTCCCGCCCTCCTACCGATTTGACCCGAGCGGCCCATGTGAATTTCAGATGCGATTTACCGTCCATTCGAGAACTTGATCCGGCCACTGGATATTCCCTACCGGCCGCTGCCCTCCAAGGGGCCGCTAGCCGTCCTTTTGCATTTTATTTCGATGTTTCGCGGCGTGCTAATTGCGCTAGCGCTTTCCTCGATGGCGATGGAAGCCATCAATCTGACGATCGTCTGGGGGCTTTCGGTCATCGTCGACGGCGTCACGCAGCAGGGCGCTTCCGCATTCCTGCAAAACGAATGGCCGCTTTTGACTTTCCTTGGCCTGCTGATCTTTCCGGCCATGCCGGTCGCCTCGTTCCTGCTCAACACTCTGACCTCGCACACGCTCGGCGTCGGCATGCCGGCCGCCATCCAGTGGCAGGGCCACAAGGCGGTGGCGCGACAGGATCTCGCCTTTTTCCATGATCTCTATGCCGGTCAGGTTGCCTCGCGCCTGCAGCAGGTAGCATCTGCCGTCCAGCAGCAGATCATTGCCGCGTTCCAGTCCATCCCACGCTTCCTGGTCCAGTTGGTCGGCTCGGTGGTCCTGCTCGGTTCGCTGTCCTGGCAGCTTGCCTTGCCGGTCGTCGTCTGGATCGCGCTCAACGTGGCATTCACCGTCAAAGTCGTTCCCACCTTTGCCGAACGCGCGCGCCGTACCGCCAAGCAGCGCAGCATGGTCGCCGGCGCCATCACCGACCTCTACACCAACATGCAGATGATCAAGCAGTTCGCTGCCGAAGACAGCGAGGCCGGCGCTATCCGTCGAACCATCCAGGAGGCCGTACAGACGCAACACCGCGAACAACGCATCTATCGCACCTCGGAACTGACGGTCGTCGTCCTCAATATGGTGCTGTGGCTGACGAGGCTTTCGATCGGATTTTCTGGTCTCGTCAAAGGGTTTCTCTCCGTTGGCCAGTTTGTCGGCGCTGTGTACATCCTCCAGCGGCTGTCGACACAGATCTTCACGTTCCTGCAAATGGGCCAGCAGATTTTCCAGGCGATCGGCACGTTCAAGGACGCCATGCCGGTCATGACAACTCCGCCTACCATCACCGACCGGTCGGATGCGCCTGATTTCAAGGTCGAGACCGGCGAGATCCGTTTCGAAAATGTCAGCTTCGCCTACAAGGCCGGCAAGCCTGTCATCGAAAATCTGTCGCTGACGGTCCGTCCCGGCGAAAAGGTCGGCCTCGTCGGCCTCTCGGGTGCGGGCAAGACCACGCTGGCAAACCTGCTCTTGCGCTTCTACGATATCAGGGAGGGCGCGATCCTGATCGACGGGCAGGATATCCGCGCCGTCAGCCAGGCAAGCCTTCGGCGCGCCATCGGTGTCATCGCGCAGGATGTCGCGCTGCTGCACCGTTCAGTTGGCGACAATATCCGCTATGGCCGGCCGGAGGCGAGCGAGCGGGAAGTCGAAGAGGTGGCGAAAATGGCGGCCGCCGATGCCTTCATTGCCGATCTCTCGGACGCCGAAGGCCGCAAGGGCTATGAGGCCTTCGTCGGCGACCGCGGCATCAAGCTGTCGGGCGGCCAGCGCCAGCGCGTCGCCATCGCCCGCGTGTTGTTGAAGAACGCGCCGATCTTGGTGTTGGACGAGGCGACCTCTGCTCTGGACAGCGAATCCGAAGCCACCATCCAGGAACAGCTCAACCTGGTCATGGAGGGAAAGACGGTGATTGCCATTGCGCATCGCCTTTCTACGATCGCCATGATGGATCGGATAGTCGTGCTCGATCAGGGCCGTATCGTGGAAGAAGGCACGCCCGACGAGCTGGTTAAACAGGACGGCTTGTTTGCGCGCCTCTGGAAACGTCAGACCGGCGGCTTTATTCCAGACGAGCTCCGCTAACCTACGCCTGCCACCAGGTGACGGCGCCCATTGGCCGTCAGGTGCCGATCGCCGCGCGGGCAACACCCCGTATCTTGAAATTTTTCCAGTCGAGCCGCAGCCGAACACCGTTATGCTCGGACCGGAGCCAGTCCCATGCCATTTCGATTCGTCCACACCGCCGACATCCACCTCGACTCGCCGCTGCGTTCGCTGGCGATGCGAAACGGCGACCTTGCCGAACTCGTCGGAGACGCCAGCCGTCAGGCGTTTGTCTCGATCGTGGACCTCTGCCTTGCGGAACGCGTCGATGCGCTGGTCATTGCCGGCGATCTCTATGATGGCGACCAGACGTCGATGAAAACCGCCCGCTTCCTGGGGTCGCAGATGACACGGCTGCATCAGGCCGGCATCAGGGTCTTCAAGATCCGTGGCAATCATGACGCGCTATCGCGCATATCGAAGCAGCTGGTGTTCCCGGAGACGGTCACGATCTTCGGTGGCAGTCCCCAGTCAGTGCTGCAGACAGCCGCCGGGCTCGACGTCATGTTTCATGGCTTGAGCTTCGCCAGCCCCAAGGCGCCGGACAGCCTGCTGCCCAAGTATTCAGCGCCGCGTGAAGGCGCGGTCAATGTCGGCATCATGCATACCAGCCTGGCCGGATCGCCCGGCCACGACGTCTATGCCCCCTGCAACGCCACCGACCTGCATGCCCATGGCTTCGACTACTGGGCGCTTGGGCACATCCATGTCCGCCAGGTCCATCCCGGATCGAGCACGGTGGTGATGCCGGGAATTCCACAGGGCAGGGACATCAATGAGGCCGGGGAGAAATCCGTCACCCTGGTGACGATACGCGACGACCGCACCATTGAGATCGAAGAACGGCTGACCGGTATCGCGCAGTTTGAGCGGGTGAACGTCGACCTGACCGAAACGGTCGAGTGGTCCGATGTCGTCGGCCGAGTCCGCTCCGCGCTCGAACGTGTTCGCGCCTCTGTCAAATCCCGTCATGCCATGGTCCGTCTCGGCCTGACCGGCGCATCACCTTTATCCTGGGCGCTGATCCGTGACCGCGACCTGCTGCTCGCGGAAGCCGAGCAGGTCGCGGAGCAGATGGGTGACACCTGGGTGGAGAAGCTCGAGCTTAACGTCTCTCCATCCGCGGCCGAACCATCCGAGGGCATCGCCGATCCGATTTTCGAACTCGCTCAATCCATGCGCGCCGATGCCGGCTCGGACACGTTCCGAGCTGAGGCGAGGGCGCTTGTCCAGAAAATGATCGCGGACCTTCCGCCTGACGGGCGCGACTTCGCCGGCAAGGACGAGGCTGAGCTGGAGCTGTTCCTCGACAGGGTGCTTGCCAAGGGCGCCGACCTGGTTACCGCCCGTCTCAAGGCCGGTGGATCACAATGAGGCTGCGGCGACTTGATCTCATCCGTTATGGCAAGTTCACCGACAGGACGATCGACTTCGGTCCGAAACCTAAATCGGGTCCCGACCTGCATATTGTCTTCGGCCTGAACGAAGCCGGCAAGTCGACAGCACTTTCGGGCTATCTCGACCTGCTGTTCGGCATCGAGGAACGCAGCCGCTACAATTTCCTGCACGAGTACAGCGCCATGCGCATCGGCGGGGTGCTCGAACTCGGCAGCGAGGAGCACTTTTTCACACGCACCAAACAGCGCGCCAACTCCTTGCTGAACGCGGCTGGCCAACCGGTCAGCGAGATGGCGATCTCATCCCATCTCGCCGGACTGTCTCGCGACGCATACCAGACCATGTTCTCCTTGGACGACGAAACGCTGGAAGCAGGTGGAAGATCGATCCTGGAATCGCGCGGCGACCTGGGCAAGCTGCTGTTCACGGCGAGCGCAGGGCTTGGGCACGCAAGCGATACATTGAGCCTGCTCGAGGCCGAGGCGGACAGGCTCTATCGCAAGCAGGCACACGGAACCGAGCTTGCACTGCTCAAGAAGCGGCTTGCGGAACTGAAGGCCAGTAAGGACGCGATCGACACTTTGGCGTCGACTTATGAGAGCCTTGAAGTCGAGCGTCTCGACGCGACGGAAAAATACGACCGAAGCATCGCCGAGCGGTCGGTGCTGTCGGCTCGGCTCGATACGATCGCGAAGTATCTTCGCGCGATGCCGATCCTTGCGGACATCAGGCGCAAGCAAGCGCAATTGGCCGAGTTGCCTGAGATCGCGTCACCGCCACGGAGCTGGACCGGCAACGTCGCCGACATGATCGAGGCCGACGCCAGCCTGAGAACGCGGCTATCGGCGAGCGAGGACGAGCTTGAGCGGGTGACGACGAAAATCGCATCGGTCGACGTGGACGCGGTGATCCTTGCGATTTCCGAACGGGTTCGCGGCCTGGCGGACCGCAAGGTGCGCCACGTCTCGGCCGGTCTCGACCTGCCAAGCCGCAGGACGGAACTGCAAATCCTCGACAATGCCGTGGCGGCCTGCCTTGCCGCTCTTGGCAGGTCCTCTGAGCCAGACCCTGCCAAACTGCTCTTGCCTGCCGCAACCATTGGCGCCGTGCGCACCATGATCGAGCAGCGATCGGGGATTGTGACCAGCGTCCGCGTTGCGCGCGAGGAGGCTGCGGCAGCAGCCGATGCGCTTCAGGCGGCACGCGAGCGGGTCGGAGAAGAACGGGCCGTGCCCGAGCCTGCCAGGGCAAGGCTGGTTTCGGCTTTGGCTACGGCAAAGGCCAGTGGGTACATGAGGGAGACCAAGGCGGCACGCGAGGCCGCGGATGCCGGTGCAATTCGATGGCAGGCCGCGATCGCGCGCTTGCATCCCTGGTCAGGAGATGCGCAGGCCTTGGCCAGGATCGCCATACCGAATGCTGCGCAGCTTGGCGCATGGAAAGCGCTGGCAGCGGAGCTCGGGAAGGGCAGAGGCGTCCTTTCCGATCGTCTTGCCGAGCACCAAGGCAATCACGACTTGCTTTCGGCGCGGCTGGAAGTCCTTCGAGCCTCGGTCGATATCGCCGACGATGATGCGGCGGACGCCATTCGGCGCGCCCGGGACGAGGCCTGGGCAAGACATCGCGATGACCTGACTGGCGAAACCGCGGATGATTTCGCGGCAACACTGGCCCGAGACGACAGTGTCGGCGCAGGCCGCTTGGCCAACGCCCGGGAACTGGTCGAGATTCGCGGCACAAGCCGCAACCTCGCAGAAACCGCGGCCGCCATCGCGCATGCGCGCGACCAACTTGCCCGCAACGGCTCAGATCGGGAGGCTTTGCTCTTGGAAATACGCACGGCCGCCAGAGAGCTGCTCGGACCGTGCCAGGAAATATCACCCGAACAGCTGATCGAGCTGATCGAGGACCGCATCGATGCCCGCATCGATGCGCTCGCGGCCTGGGAGGAGATCGAGCTTTCGCGCAAGAAAGCCGAGCGGGCGGTTGATGAGGAAGGGCGAATACGCCTGGTGTTGAACGGTGCTCTGGCGAGCGTCGGCGTCGGTTCGGATGCTGGTGACAGCCTGGAGACGGTCATGGCCGTGGCAGAGCTATTCCTTGAGAGACAATTCAAGGTGGACGCTGAGCGCACCGAAGCGCTCAAGACCGTTGGCACAAGGCAAGAGGATCTGGCCGCCAGGCGCCGCGCTGTCGAAGTCGCGGAGCGACGTGAGGATGAATGGCAGGCCGGTACTGCCGAAGCGCTCAAGGGCACCTGGCTGGAGAGCGGCATCTCGGTGTCCGGCATGGGGGGCGTCCTTGATCAACTCGCTGAACTGTCCAAGGGCCTTCAGGACCGGGACGCCATGCAGCTTCGCATCGAGAAGATGGAGGCCGACAGGGACAATTTTCTGGTCGAGGTTTCCGCCGTTGCAGCCGAAGCGGGCGAGGCGGCCGACGACGAACCGGAACAGCTGGCGATCCGGCTTGCCCAGCGCCTGGAGCGCGCCGAGCGCACGCGCGAGGCCAAGGCAAGCCTCGTCAATGACTTGCAGCGCCTGCAGGATCAGCGTGAGATCCTCGATGCCGAGATTTCGGCGCATGAGCGCCACAAGAACGAGGTCCTCAGCGTCTTTGGCGTTGCCACGCTAGCGGACGTCGTGCAACGCGACGAACTGCTGCGCGACAGGGATCGCCTGCGCACAACCGTGGCCGAGCTTGAGGAGCAGGTGTCATCCGAGCTCGCGACGGAAGGGTTCGAGCAGGCGCGTTCGATATTGGATGCCGTCGATCTCGACAGTCTCGCAATCGAGAAGGCTGAGGCCGAGCAACGGCTTCGCGCTTCTGACGAGGCAATACAGCACCAGCTCATTCGGCAGACGCGCGCGACCGACAAGCTGGACGCTATTGGCGGCGACAGTGCTGTTGCCCGCGTAGATGCCGAACGGCGCACCGTCCTTCTGGAAATCGAGGAAAAGGCCGTCCGCTATATCGAGCTGAAATTGGGAATAATGTCGGCTGGCAATGCTTTGCGCGTCTACCGTGAACGTCATCGCTCCGGGATGATGGAGCGCGCGTCGGACGCCTTCGCCCTCATGACGCGCGGCCAGTACTCTGGCCTGACAACCCAGCCCGTGAAGGGTGGGGAAGTGCTCATCGCGTTGCAGCGCGACGGGCAATCCAAGGTCGCCGATGCGCTGTCAAAAGGGGCACGTTTTCAGCTCTACTTGGCGCTCAGGCTTGCCGGGTATTACGAGTTCGCACAGTTCCGACCCTCAGTTCCATTCATCGCCGATGACATCATGGAGACCTTCGACCATGTCCGGTCCGAGGAGGTTTTCCGGCTGTTTGGGGAGATGGCCAGTGCAGGACAGGTAATCTACCTGACGCACCACCAGCACCTGTGCGAGATCGCCAAGGCTGTAGTGCCGGGCGTAGCGGTCCATGAGCTCGGATGAGATTGGACTTCTTGATGCGCTGCGGAAATACCGTGCCGTTCGATTTCCCCTTAGCTAGTCTAATCGACATTCCAAGCGCCGGCTTTGGTGTCAGCTTTGCGCCTCATTCCCGCCGTTCACGGTGATCGTCGTGACCCCGAAACACGCCGCTCCAGCTGACCGCATCTGCACGCACTCGCAGCATCGCTGCTAAGATTTGGCAATCCCGAAACCGTTCGACATCAGCGGTCACTTTGTCCGAAGCCGGATACTCCTAGCAACTCGAAGCCAGAGCCCTCTTGCAAGGGCGATGCTCCTACCGGCATATGCTTCGAGATGGGGCGAAGTTGGTGATATGGTAGTGTTCCAGAGCTTGGTTCGCACCCATAAACCAAGAGTTCGATATTGACGGAAGTATAGTAGACATGGCTGATTTTGCATTTCGATTTCTCTTATGGGATAATGATCAGCCATATCAATCGTCTAAATGCTTCATAATCGCCGATCCGGCCATTAATGACCGTAAACAGTGGACGCTCCAACTGGAGCGCCCAGACGATGCGTCGTGGTTTTATGAAATCGATGACATCAAGGACTGGATGTTGCACGGTAACCCAGTGCGGAAGATTTTTTACGATCGGGCGGATCCTCGCACGCCGTTCCGACAGTTCGAACGAGACGAAGTCTTTCGAGAATATCTCCGCAAGATCCTCGACAGGATACCCGCCGAATATCAGTCGCGGCGCAAATTTGCCCTCATGCCGTCGATCGCCGATAGTGACGCTAGAACGCGGTACAAGGATGGTATAGAGGCTGCCATTCCGGGTGTCACAGTTCTCCCAGAACCAGAGATGGTCGCGGAGTATTTTCGTCTTCTCAAGCGCAGTCTGAAGCTCGAGGCAGGCGAGAACAATGTCCTCCTCGTCGTGGATGCCGGCGCCTCGACCGCCAACATGACCCTGATCGTCAGTCGCCGCGATAGTACCATCCTCAACATAGACAAGACGGGTGCCCAGCGCGACCTGCGGCTTCGCGCGCTGCGTGGGGATAGCGATCATCATGCCGGTCGATGGGTAGATCGGCGACTGGCCGAACGTCTTGGCCTGAATGTTACGGACACGGTCCTGCGCGACATCGAACGGGACAAAGTGCAAGCTAGCTTGGGCAAAACTCAGGACTCCTACCCCCACTCGTTGCCGCAGACATCGCTTGCAATTGACCAAGCCATGCTGGCCTCCGTTTCTTCAGAGCTTTGGGCGGAGTTGCGTCCATTGTTCGAAAAGCTATGCGAACGGCTTTACGAAAATCAAATCTCTTCGCAGGACGCCCGTCTAAAGAGCGAAGAACGTCTCCATGAACGCGACGTGAATGCGCCTGGTGACGCGCACCGTCTGATAGACACGATCCTGCTGGCGGGTGGAACAAGCCTCCTGCCGGGCTTTGAAGAGGCGATGCTGGCGACGCTCTTCCCGGACGGTCATCGCCCCAACGTGCTGCGTGTAGGAAGCTCTTTCGCCGTCGCAGCTGCAGCTGGCGGCCTTGCACATATTCTGCACAATTACGCTCCGCCCCGCCTTCGAGAGGCTAGTGGACCGAGCAGCGAGCTCTTCACGGCTTCACTTGAGGCCACTCTCCCCCATCCGCTGCTATTGGGTGTCAAGGAGGCGGCGGAGCGGGAGCGTTATGTCACCGTGCTTGATCCAAACGACCCGTTTGTAGATGACGGTGGGGAACGCCTGATCGATGGCCTAGCCGCTCTGGCCCAAGGCGCTGAGCCCAAGGCGCGGCTGGTACCCGCCCTCACTGCCGGGGTCGATGCCCGCCGCGGCCGACGCTTTATGCCCATACAAGTCCGCCATTCGCCTGGCAGGATGCGGCTGGTGTGGGACCCGGCAGCCGAGCGGGCGTCCATAACCTCGGAACAGGTGGACGGAACGGGGCATCTCTGGATCGACGCCAGCAAACTGCGAAAGAGAAAGGAAGCTGCGCTCAATCCCTTCGACGAGCCTCTGCCGACGAACGCGCTGGCAGTCGACACTGCCGACGACATCATTATTGATCTCGGCATGTCTAAAATCGTCGCGGTCACAGCCGAACGCGGATGGGTCTCAATCGAAGAGCTGGAGCGGCTTATCAAGGAAGGGGACCCAGCCGCTGCGCGTCTGATGGCCGGAATCGATGTCGACGACGATCCGCATACGGACGATGATCGCGAAGCAGACGTCGCAATTGGTCGCGACGGCCGACCTGTTCGCCGCCACGTTGAGGACGCGTTTCTCACGTCGGATGACGGCATTGATGCCGCCGAACCGTTGGCTGATGTGGTCGTCAGCGAGATGAGACTCGTCGACGGCGCTCCTCCGGCTAAGGCGGGACCGGTAGTCGCCGCATCCGGTCCGCTCTTACCTTCTGCCCGATCAGAGCGGGATGGCCGCTCGGACTGGAGTATTCGGATCGCAGACTCTGATTTCTCCCACGCTTTGACGACCTTGCGCGACGTCCTTAAGAGTGAGGCTCCTCATCTCCACTTCGATGACATCGTAGTGTCGCTTCTGGCGCTTTCTGTCCGACCGATCGTGCTACTCGCCGGGCCACCCGGCTGCGGGAAATCGACGCTCGTACGGTTGATTGCCCGTCTCTTGGGCAAGAACGCTGGAGAAGACTTCCATGATGTCGCCGTGCAGGCGCATTGGGCGGACGACGAGGCCCTTTTTGGCGACAAAGGCATGCTGAATGCTTTGCGCACGCAACGGGAGATGGCCCATCTGGTCCTGTTCGATGAATTTAATCTGACGAGGCCAGAGTATTATTTATCTCGGCTTTTCCATGCTCTCGATAGCGGGACTGGCACGCTGACTCGAGATCAGCCGATCGCGGCCTGTCGGGTATTCGGGACGCTGAACATCGACGAATCGTCCAGGCCTCCCTCCCCAAAGGTAATCGATCGCTGTTTTCTGTTAGAGCTATCGCAAGTCCCCTATGATCGAGAAATACCGTCCGAGCTTACGATCTTGCGTTCTCTCACCCCGCTCCCAGGTCTGCCGGCAGTCTCGATGACTGGTGCGAGCACCGATGAACGAATTGATGGCGTGTTGAGCGCGCTTCACAAGGCGGTCTATCACCATGATCTTCGTCAAGATCTGCTGCCCTCGCGCCGGGTGCTCTCCGACATCAGGGCATCGCTTAGTCTGCATCACCGGCTTGATCTCCAGGGCAAGGAGCTCTTGGATCGCAGCGATCTGGTGGATCGCCTCATCGCAAGCCGCATACTTGTGAAACTGTCGGGTGCCTTCGATCAGCTCGCCCCCGCGCTCACGGCGATCGAAGCTTTTGTCGAAGATGGCGAGGATCTGCCCAGAACACGACGTCGCCTCAAACTGGCGCGCCAGCAGGCGCGCCTCGGGTTCGTTTCCCCGTGGCAGTGAACCAGACGACCATCGAAGAGGTGCGCGTCAGGGACGCGGACGGGATGGGTGTCAAATACCCCTGGAAACCGGACGCATGCTATCTAATCCGAGACGATCATCCCTATCTGGATTTCTTAACCCGGGGCCACCCCGCGCAACCTAGCCACCGTGAAACGAAGGTTTCGAAGCTGTCCGAACTTTGCGAGGACGGTATGCAATGGCAGCGATGGGACCTGTCAGAGGAATTGTCGAGACAGCGGCGGCTCGGCGAAGTCAGCGCCGTGTTAAAATTCCCCAAGGACAGTGTGCTGCGCTGCTATGTCATCCCGACGGCGCTTATCAGCTATCGCGATGTGGTTGCGATGGCGGAGGATATCGAAGGTGAACTAGGGTTCGCAGCCGTGTGGGACATGCTGGCCGACCGGCCCGGCCGGACATGGAGCCGGCCCGTGAGCGGGCCGCGCTCAAGCACGCCGGCCGAGATCATGAGTCTGCTCGAAGAGGAGATCCGTGCTGCAGGCTCGATCCGCAATAATCCCTTCACGGAATTGGCGCCTCACTCGAGACAGGATGTGCCGCTCGCAGAAAACGCCCTAGTCTCCCACTGGGCGACTCGCCGTTCGGGTCAAGTATGCGACCTTGCCAAGGTTCTAGAGGGTGCGCTTGAGACCATGGCGGCCAAAAGTGGTCGGAAAAATCCTGGTAATCGTCAGACAAAGATCAATGCGGAAGTCGAGCGCCTGAGCTCAATCTTGCGTGGACTCGGCGATGTGAGGACGAGGCTTGCTGGTTTCGTGAGGGACATTGAGCTTGGTACACGAATCCACCCGAGCCCGCTTTTTCAGCGAGATCACAGAGTTCGATCGCTGCTACGCGCTTTCGCGCCGACCCCGTCAGAGGCGATTTCTGAGGTTGAATCGGCGCGATCTCATTACCCACCGCTCTTCCTCAATCGTCTTTGGGAGCTTTGGGGAATTGTTTGGATCGCAAAAGAGCTGCGCCGACAGGGATTCTCCGGCCTGTGCACCGTTGAGGTGGTCGAGAGTGTGAAACGAAGCTCTTGGCATCTCACGAGAGGTGAGGTTGTCATCGAATTGGACTTCGAGGCTGAGCCCGTCTTCATCGACTATGACCGGATCCCCCCGGCACATGAGCGCGCTACGCCCGCGCTGGAGTGGGCGGCGCGCCATCAGGACCTTGATGTCGAGCGCCCTTTTATAGGAACAGAGCTCAAGTGTTCGCCTGACTATCTGGTTCGGATAACAACGCCGACTCAAAAGGCGCTGTTGGTCGGGGACGCTTGCTTGGCCAGTTCCGAGCATCATGGAAAGTCGGGCGAGATTACGAACTCGAAACCCTATACCGTCGAGAAGTATAGGAGAACCATTGGTTGGTCCACTGAGGACCAGGTCGTCAGATGTCATCCCATGGGTGGATTTGTCGTTTTCCCCCCACCCGCCCGCGCGTGGAGCAGCCTCGAGACAATACCAGGTGCAAGCGACTGCACTCTACTGTGCCCAAGCCCCAATGGTGATACGGAAGCAAGCCGTCGATTGCAAGTTTTGCTAAAGGCCGTCATGCCCGAATTTGGCGAATCGGGAATGGCGGCAACGGTCCCGCCGTACCCTTAAACCGGATGGTCTGCTTCCGGCCCGTTGCGGCCATTTCTGCACTCCCGCACTTTGGCTTTTCCAGCGCTAAACTGGCCTTGGGCGATGAATGGAAACGGTCAGGCGTTCCCGGTTTGTGCTCGAAAAGTCGCATAAATGGCAGTCTGGAAGTTGAAAGTTCAGGACCCCAAAAGGGCCTCATTTCATTCCATTGAACCCGCCTTGGCCGGATAACCCTTTGCGACGTAGCTAAGAAGGCGGCTTCATAGCCAAGCGCGATGGCGAAGATGCGCTAGTCTAGAATGCATCTGTGAATTTTTGCATGCGCATCGCTGCCGACACCGCCTGGCATGATTGTCCTGCTCGAAAACGGCTGCGGCGATCGCGGCAACGCGATCGATGCGGTCGTTTAGACAGAGGCCTCCGCCTGGCATCGAGCAACATGCACGGAGGTACGCAAAGCGCAAATTGCACCAAGTATTTAATGGGACGAGCCCCCCGCGCAAAAAGCTTGCGCTGCGTCCATCGTTCCGCCGAACTGGGGGGCGTGACGATCGACCACGATGGCCTATTTTTTGCAAAGTCGAATGTCCCGATTCCGAAGCCGAGGGAAAAACTCGACCACGCCGAAGAATAGTAACAACACGGGCAACGCAAGCCGCCTTGCCCAGACCAGAGAAGGTGCTTGCGGTGCTCTCACTGACACGAGATCGCAAATGGCACGTGGGTGAGCAACAGAACTGGCGACCCGCATGGTGATCAGCTTGACTCGCTGAGGAAGCACAAGGTCTCAGCGGCAGAGGCGCAAGCGACGGTCGAGGCTGGCCGCGCGGGATCTGATCGAAGCGTAGTCGGACAAGGAAGCGGTGTAGTGCCCCACCTCGATGTTCCTAGAAGCGCGCCGGCAGCCTGGGCGGGGGGGCTTGGGTTAGACTGCCGGCGCACGCCACTCATGAAGAGCGACCCCTTTTCGCGGTTCGGACACCCATAGTCAACCCGGCAGCGTCTGGATGCCCGCTGTGCTCTTTTCAGAGCGGCTCGCGATGCCGGCCATGTCGGCCGATCCTGCCTAGGATGGTGGGCCACTCTCGTCGGCCGAGTTGATGCTCCAGCCAGTATCGCCTTGCCGACCAGCATGAGTTTGCCGTGAGCAATCCGTCGTCCCGAGCGGATACTATCGTGCACGTGTCGCAGCACTCCGGGCGGCTATATCACCTAAGACAGCATGAAGAAGCGTTCCAAGTTCTTGTTCGGCGAGCCCGTGTGCAGTTCCTGAATCGGACAGTGGACGAGAATTCTCATGGCGGTGATGCGCCAGAAGGCATTCGCGTCCAACGGAATCAAGCCTCGACTATCAGTCCCAAACTACACATCACAAGAGCGATCTTCCACCCATTTGCAGATTATCCGACTGATCAGGCGGCGTCCGATATGTCCGACTCTGCCTCAAGCATTCCCACAGGTATGGACAGCGATCTCGCTATTTGTCGCAACGTGCTTAGCACTACTTTGGCAGTTTTTTAGTTCTGGGAGCGTTTTGAGGATTCCCAAGAGCGGTTTTGCGTGATTCATGAGAGGTCGGCTGTTGGAGGGGCCGGCCAT
>NZ_JAMYUV010000058.1:0-36985 GCF_040323405.1 Mesorhizobium sp. M0048
CGTCAGGCAAGCCATCCTCACCGCGCTCGCGCAGCCGCCCCCAATCCGTTGTCCCCACTGCCGCAGAACCCTCTCCGCTAAAAATCTGCCAAAGTAGTGCTAGTTTTCATGTCAGTGAGGGGCAATGGCCGGCACACCTTTGATCAGTATTCTGATCACTTTCCTCGTCATCGTTCTGGTATTGTATCTCGTTAACCTGCTGCCGCTTGACGGCCGTACCCGCCAGATCGCTCGAGTTGTCGTGATCATCATCGGCATCGTTTCATTGCTGAAATACCTCGCGGTATTTTAAGCCGCCACAATGCGATATACGCCACCGGCGTACCTGCCGGTGGGATGGGCCGCAGGTCTTTCATGACCAGCTCGGCGCCGTCGATGATGCCGTCATGGCGGTGACAATGGCCGGCACCGCGAACGTGATCTGGTTGTCGGTCGCCACAATCAGTGTCCCCCCTCGACGTATTTCTGAGAGACTCGGCGTCTCGCGGCCTCGAGCGGATAATCTGTCACCGTCGGAGTGCCCGGTATCCATGGCATCGATGGGTCTAGAGCGCCGGTTGTGCTTTCTCCGCAGAAAGACCTCTCCCTGCCCTAATCCGCCCTCGCCATCCGGCTGGAGCAGTTCCGTAACCATTTCGGCCATGTCGTCGTAGAAGCCGGCCATCTACACGACCGAAATATCAGGCAGACCGTAGGCGGGACCGATTAGCGGGGCGGGCAAGCCCTCGATGATGGTCGAGACCGGCGCATCCGGTGCGAAGATGTTGCCGCTGTCACCTGGTTCGAAGAACTCACGCTCGATGCCTTCGACCTTCTGACGCTTCACCTTCTTGGAAGCGTCAAAGGAGATCGACAGCAGGCCGGGCTTAACCAGTTCGAGATATGCGGCTTCATACGAGGCGTCGATCACCCGTTGCGGGATCAAATCGCTGGCGAGCGTCGAGCCGTAGACCGTGGCGCCGGTGCGCGGCCATGCACGTTCCTGCGCCAGTCCGCCTGTCGGCACGCCCTGAAAGCGCATATCGTAGGTGCCATCGATGTAGACGCTGCCGCGCTGACGGGCTGCCGCGATCGTCCCTGCAGGCACGGTATGGCCGGCTGCGGCCGCATAGGCTGTGAAGCCTGCATCGTCACCGTATCCAGCCATGCCGATCCTGCTCACTCTGGAACATTCAGGTTCCGCTCACGTTGAGTTCTGCAAAAGGAGAAGAACCATGCACAAGGACGAAGTTAAGGGTTCCGCGAAGAAACTGCGCGGCGATGTGAAGGATAAGATCGGCAAGGCCACCGGTGATGAAAAGCTTCGCGCTGACGGGGCCGCTGATAAGGCCGAAGGCAGCCTTCAGAAAGGTTTCGGCAAGGCGAAGGACAAGATCCGAGACGCCTTGAAGGATTGAAAACAAGGGCCGTCCGTCCCAAACGGGCGGCCTCCGCCGCCGCAACCATCCAGGCATTCCGCCAACTTAGCGTCGACGAGTTCCTTCAGCTTTTCGGTCGAGACGCTCCTGGCATATTCGATGCCAAGGTCATCCGCCTGCTTCTTCAGGTCCTCGCGTTCCCTGTCGGCAGCGGCCTTGCCCTGGAACTCGGCCGATTGGGACGAATCCTTCCCAGCAAAACGAGAACCAGCCGGTTGCTTAGCGACCTTTAGTTCGGCAGAGCTCATCTCAACATCGACGGTCTGGCCGGGATCGAGAGAACCGGAGCGCTGGTTGTGTTGATGCCGCGCGGGCCGGCTTGGCTATTGGTGACTTTCATCATCGCCTCCTTAGATGCGGTCGAGATAGCGGATCGACTTCGGCCGACTGATATCGACGCCGCCGAGACGGAAGATGCCGGGCACGTCGAATTTGATCGGCTTGGTCTGCCATGCCGGCAGGAACTGGAACGGCACCGGCATGTGGAACTTCAGCACCTCGGGCGAGCGGCGATAGGCCACCATGCGCTTGGTGCCGCCGGCGCCAGACGTGTCGAGATAAGCCGCAGGCTCCGCGGATAGTGAGCTCGCCGCCTGTGGTCAGGGTGTAGATGTTGTTGCGCTTCACCCAATTCCAGGATGGTCGTTTGGTTCACCGCGTCGATGCGGCGCGTCGAGATGTCGAGCAGGACCGAATACGGCAGGAGCAGCGTATCCGTGATTTCAACGCCCAGCATGCCGGCGAAGATGCCGGTCAGTTGGCCGTTGATGTCGCGGAGGATCTGATCCGGCGTCGTGGACGCGAACGTCGTCGCCAAACCCGTGCCGTCGGCCGGGCCCACGGCGGTCCGTATGCTATGCAAGATAGCCAACTGCTCGTCGCTGGCTAAGCGACAATGGCGAATGCAATCCCAAAACGAAGATCAGCGGTCGATGCGCCTGAGCGAAGCCTCGTTCGCGAGCGGTGGGCAAGCATTCTGACGTCAACCGTTCCGATTTGCACGCCATTGCCGCCGTTTTCAGAACCCTACGTGGGGGACATCTTCCTAACAGCGATGTGCATTCGTAAGAAAAGGTCGCATTCCAAATTGGCGCGGCGCGGGATGTCTGGCTTGGTGGATCCGCGGACGAACGGTGTGACCAGCGTAACCGACTCGCCAGACTTCACCCCACTGCCGGTTGTACTTTTCGGGTTGACGGCTGTGAAGGCTGACGCGATTTCTTATCCTCCACGTGGTCTCTCTCGCGAGGAAGCAGCGCGCTACGTTGGCGTTGGACCGACGCTATTTGACGAGATGGTCGGCGATGGCCGCATGCCGAAGCCTAAGCTCGTCAACAGTCGCACGATCTGGGATCGTGTCACCCTCGATAGCTCCTTTTCGTCTTTGCCTGACAAAGAGAGTGGTCTCCGGGTGCTTTTGGAACGAAGCGGAAAAAGTGCTAGGCGTAAATGATTACGCAGATTGCGTATACGCTGTCGACGTAGTATGATTTCCATGTGAGCAAACGGGTTGACGTCAATGATAAAGACGAGCTCTCGCGAGATGTGAAAGCTTGGCGGGCAAGAGAAGGATTCACGGCAGAAAGCGCAGCGAAATTGTTGGGCATCCCGAAGCGCACATATGAGGGCATAGAGCAAGGTCGAGGTTTCCCCTACCCGTTGCTCCTTCGGGTCGCTATGGAGAGCAAAAGCCCTTCGCCTCCGGCGACGATCGAGGTGCCCCGGCGCTTGGAACAGCAGAAGGCTGGAAGGAGGGCTTAATGGGCCGGCCATTCAAGGATGACAAATATCCCGGAGTCTCGTCGCGCCTAAAAAGCGGTAAGCTCGTCTATCGTTACCGCGGCAAGGGAATACCCGAAATTCGGCTTCCAGGCCGGCCAGGTGATCCAGAATTCGAGGCCGCCTATGAACGGGCAACTCAAGGCCAAGGTCAAAAGGGCGTCATCATCGACTTGCCTGGACGGGCGTTGCCGAAGACTTTCGGTCATGCTGCCCGCCGGCTTGAATCGACGATGGAATGGCTGGACTTCGACCAAGCCACCCAGCACAAGAATGCTCGGCTTATTGAACGCTTCCTTGAGATGAAGGTCGATCCCGCCTATCCGCTCACCTGGCGCGACACGCCGGTCGAGCATCTCGATGCCGACCGTCTGCGTGCGATTATCGAAGGCGTGTTTGGCACCAGACGGACAGTCGCAAAGCATCTGCTGGTAGCGATCAAAAAGCTCCTTTGGGTGGCGATTGACGTTGAGAAGTGGATCAAGCCGCAGGACGATCCTTCGCTGTCAATTCGCGTTCGCATTCCCAAATCGACGGCCAATCCTGGGTGGCCGATGGCCATTCGTGAAAAGTTCGAGTCGCGCCATGCAGTCGGCTCGGCGGCGCGCACCTGCTACGCCCTCGGCTTCTGGCTCGGGAATAGACGCGGCGACATCGCCGCACTGGAATGGGAAGATCTGGTCAGCGAGGAAATCGAACTGTTCGATGGCTCGCTGGTTTTGATCGAGGCCTTCGAGTTTCGGCAGAAAAAGAACCGAAACCGCCACGGCGGCAGGGAAGTGTTTATCCCCATCGTGGACAAGCTGGCGCAGGCTCTGGAGCCGCTAGACCGTTCGAAAGGTGGACCGGTATTGAGGAACGCCTATGGGCGTCCGTTTGCGGAAAAAAGCCTCACCGGCATGATGGCGCACTGGAACAGGCAGGCCGGCATTCCGGAGGGCTACACCCTGCATGGGCTCCGGCGTACCTTCGGCACGTATCTCGCCGAATGCAACATCCAGGCACGCGCCATTATGGAAGCCATGGGACATTCCTCGATGACGGTGACGGACGCGTACGTACGGGAGGCGAACAAGAAGCGGATGGCCGTCGATATCGCCCGCGCGATCAACGAGCGGGAGGCGAAACGCGACGCCATGAAGCAACGGATGCCGCTGCGCGTCATCAAATGAATGGTTTCAATCGGACCGGTGCAGGGCGGCTTATCGGCCGCCCTTTTTTGTTGGGCCCATAATGGGCCCAAAACGTTTTGGGCCGAGGCCACTTTTTCGAAATGAAATCAAACATTTTGGTGGGCCCGGAGGGTGTTCAGAAAGCGATAAAAATCAATTTCTTAGAGATCAGTGGGACTTCAGAGTATTCAAATCTTTTCCAATGTTTTTCGATGTTGTTGTCCCACTCAGAAGTGCCTCAGTCCACCAAGCCGACGCACTGAACGCCTCACTCGGAAGGGAGGTTTGCGCAAGGCGAAAGGAAGATCGCGTCGGTGTGCAGCCTTCCTGAGGAAGGTCGCGGTAGCGCCAACTGCTGACGCTCAGCGCGAAGACATCAATGTCCTGTTATGGGGCCGTCAGAGGACCGGCCGCTCCTCGCGCCCAGAAAGCGATAGCAGACATGCAATAGGTGGTACAAAAGTCTCTAGCGTGACCCTTTCGAGACATTTGCGTGCGGCATTTGCGTCTCGAAAGCGGTTCTTCAGTGCTACCAGCACCAACGACCGTCTGCGGTCGTTCAGAACACGGGTTACCGTCTCTAAACCGGATATTGAACCGGGCAGCCGCCGGAAATTGATCGAATGGAGGTGATCGCCTGTCAGGAGGCGTTCAAAAACGACCTACGACCGCGATCTTCATCGCGGCCGTTTTCATGGTGTCATTCCCGGCTATGCTGACAAGTTCTTTATGATCGGCAGCTTGCGGATCGTCTTGCCCGTCGCCGCCCGTAGCGCGTTGGCGACGGCCGGGCCGATCGGCGGCACACCGGGCTCGCCAACGCCCGTGGGCGGCTCGTCGGACGGCACAATGTGCACCTCGACGCGCGGCATCTGCTCGATCCTGAGCGGCGTATAGGTGTCGTAGTTCTCTTGGTCTATGACACCGCCCGTCAGGGTCAACTCCTCCTGGAGGATCGCGCCTAGCCCGAAGCCGATACCGCCCTCCATCTGAGCGCGGATCTGGTCAGGATTTATCGCGGTGCCGCAATCTACCGCGCAGACGACGCGGTCGACTTTGAAATCATTTCCATCGTTGAAGGTGATCTCCACCACCTCGGCGACATAGGTGGAGAGGCTTTCATGCAGGGCCACGCCGCGGAAACGGCCTTCCGGCAGAGGCTTGTCCCAGCCTGCCTTCTCAGCAGCCAATTTCAGCACGCCGGCATGCCGTGGATGGTGACCGAGCATCGACAAGCGGAAATCAACCGGATCACGGTTCGCAGCGGCGGCGAGCTCATCGATCAGGGTTTCCATTGCGTAAGCGGTGTGGGTGGAGCCTACCGAACGCCACCACAGCACTGGGATGTTCACGTCCGTCGTGGTCAGCTCGACCTTCAGGTTCGGGATCGCATAGGGCAGGTTGGTGGCGCCCTCCACGGAGGTCGGATCGATGCCGTTCTCGATCATCGCCGCAAAGGGCGAACCGCCCGCGATCGATTGGCCCACGATGTGGTCATGGAGAGCGACGACATTGCCTTCCTTGTCGAGCCCCGCCTTGACTGCGTGCACATAGACCGGCCGGTACCGCCCACCCCGCATGTCGTTCTCGCGGGTCCACTGCACCTTCACTGGCTTGCCGGGTCCCAGTGCACGCGCTGTGGAAACAGCTTCGATAATGAGATCTGCGTCCGAGACCGCTCGGCGGCCGAAGCTGCCGCCGGTCTTCATCACGTGCAGCCTCACCTTGTCCGGCGTGGTGCCGCCTACTTGAGCGGCAGCCGCCTGATAAAGGTCGGGCATCTGGTGTCCGCCCCAGACGTCGATGGTGCCGTCTTCGTTGATTCGGGCGGCCGCGTTGAGTGGCTCGATCGAAGCATGGACAAGATAGGGGAATTCGTAGTGCCCTTGGATGACTTTCTCAGCACTGGCCAACGCTGCGGGAGTGTTACCGTCGTCGCGCGCGGTGGCCGCGCCCGGATCGTCTGCTGCCTTAGTGTATTCGGCCATGATCTCGGCCGTGCCGCGCCTTTCGGCCTTCTCTTCGTTCCAGGTCACCTCCACGAGATCGCGGCCCTTGAGCGCCGTCCACATGTCCCTGCCGACCACGGCAATGCCGCGCGGCGTCTGGACGACATCGACAATGCCGTGGAGTGCCTTGGCCTTGGAGGCGTCGAAGCTCTCGATCACAGCGCCGAACTTCGGCGGATGGATCATAACGGCCGTATTGAGTCCATCCATCTTGAGGTCGATCGTGTAGGTCTGCGCGCCATTCGTCTTGCCGGCGGAATCGTAGCGCTTGAGGCTGTCCGATCCGATCTGGGCCCACTTGTCGCGCGGCTTTAGCGGCACGTCGTCGGGAACCGGCATTCCCGCTGCGGCTTCAGCCAGGTCACCGAAGCGCGCCTGCATCCCTGAGGCGTGCGACACGACCCCGGAAGCGACTGTGATCTCGCCGGCTGGCACGTCCCACCGCTGCGCCGCGGCCGCCACCAGCATGGCCCGTGCGGCAGCACCCGCCTTGCGGTAGCGCTCCCACGACGAGCTCATCGACGTGGACCCACCGGTTCCCTGCGCGGCCCCGCCCCAGGCGAGATTGCCGTAGAGCGCGGTATTGCCATATCCGCCGACCACGTGGACCTGCGCCCAGGCGCCGTCGAGCTCTTCCATAACCAGGGTGGCGATGCCGAAATAGGAGCCTTGTCCCATCTCGAACTGCGACGAGTGGACGACGATTCGGTTCTCCGGTGTGATCTCGACATAGGTCTGGAAGGGGTTCGCCTGGACCGTTGCAAGCGTCGTTTGTGCGTTGGCGGGCGCGGCCATCATTAGCCGGTAGCCCACGGCGAGGCTCGCGGTGGTGACGGCCGTGCCGAGGAGGAACTGGCGGCGCGTGGGTCCCACGGCATTATGCTTCGGGAGAAACTGCAACATGCCTCAAGTCTCCAGCCGGTTGGCGGTCTCGTGGATGGCCGCGCGGATGCGATGATAGGTGGCGCAGCGGCAGAGATTGCCGCTCATCGCCGAATCAATATCATCGTCCGTCGGCTTCGGCGTCTCTGTCAGGAGGGCCACGGCCGACATGATCTGGCCAGACTGGCAATAGCCGCATTGAGGTACGTCGAACTCGGCCCACACGGCCTGGACCGTTTCGCCGATCTTGCCCGACACGCCCTCAATGGTGGTGATCGAGGCTCCTTCGATGTCCCCGACTGCGGTCTGGCACGAGCGCGTCGGCATGCCGTTAACGTGAACCGTGCAAGCGCCGCACTGGGCAAGGCCGCAACCGAATTTCGTTCCTGTGAGTCCGATGCCGTCACGGATCGCCCAGAGCAGCGGCATCTCTGGATCGACGTCGAGTGTTCGCGCCTCGCCATTGAGGGTAAAAGCGACCATGGTTTGCTCTCCTTGTCCTGAGCTGGCTATCTCGTTGCGCCTCCGCCCGGCTAGGAACCGGATTCTTATTGCTGAGGCATAGCGACCACAGACTAGGATCGCGCAGCTCGAGCAACAAGCCGCTAGCTGGCAATCGCGAGATCGTGAAGTGGCTCGTGTCGAAAGGCTGGAGGCAACTGAATGTCATTTTTGGGCCGACCGGCCGGTCAGTTTCCGGCTCGATGACCTGGTTGGCAGTCATTCCGCTTCTAAGCCTAAACCCCAGACATGAACTGTAGCAGCATCATAAAAGACGACATCAAGCGGCGATTTTTCGTTGCGCTGCACCGCTAGCTCGTTCGCGTGGTTCATGATCCGCTGGTTATCCGCGGATGCTGGTTCACCATAGATGCCAACACAGAGCTTGCGAAACTTGCCACGCGCTATGCGGTTAAGGATGTGGTCGTCATTCGTAGCGAGCGAATGGCCGAAAATGAAGAAGCAATGGCTGGCGGTCTTCACATTCGCGGTGAACTGCTTGAAGCCTTGGTACAGGTAGGCATTGTGACGGATCTTCGCCTTCTTCTGGGCGCTGGTGGGTTGATGAAGGGCGGCTTAGGGTCATGATTCCCGCTGCAATGACCGATGAGTCACAGACGCTGCATTTCGCGCTAGACCGCAACTGCGGTATTCTCGATCATACGCTCAGCCATCCTATTCGCACCTCGTTGCCGCCGTTCGCCGCACCTATCGATCGGAGGCCTTCCAGCCTCGCGATAGCCGCGCTATGTGGCTGCACACAACCTGACGACGAACAGGAGCAAGATTGGACATAGAAGCCAGCACAAGATCGCCCTCCCCCTGTCCTTGCTCGTTTTCATGCGAAAACAATCGAACTGAGTGCTGCGGGGATAGCGAGGTCGATTTGGCCCACTTCAGAGCGAAGTCGGCCATAAGCCATTGATATAATTTTGGTGGGCCCTGAGGGTGCTTGGAAAGTCAGAAATATCAAAGGCTATTCGACAGTGGGACTGTGTTGCGTTACTATGCTCTCCGGTCTTTCCGGTTGATTTGTCCCACCCCTGATGCCGATTGCGGTCATTCGCCGCTGCGTTGGTCAATTCCCGATTCCACAAGCATCCGGTCCTGAGTGGGCAGACGGGCTTCCTAGTGGTAATTAGTCAGCGACACGTTGACCGTTCTCGTCACGCGGGTGAAATCTACGTTCGACCATATACGTCGTCGAAGCGAACGATATCATCCTCGCCGAGATAATCGCCGCTCTGCACTTCAATGATCACCAGGTCAATTCTGCCTCGGTTCTCCAGCCGATGCTTATGGCCGCAGGGGATGTAGGCTGATTCGTTTGTCGCCAGGAACAACTCCTGCTCGCCATTGACGATTTTCGCGGAGCCGCTGACCACGACCCAGTGCTCCGAACGATGATAGTGCATCTGCAGGCTCAGCCGCCGACCGGGCTTCACCTCGATGCGTTTGATCTTGAAGCGCTCGCCTTCCTCAAGAACCGTGTAGGTACCCCACGGCCGGTGTACCGTGCTATGGACCAGGTGAGCTTCATGTCCTGAAGCCTTGAGGCCCTCGAACAGCTTCTTGACGTCCTGAACGCGGTCGCGGGATGCGACAAGCAAAGCGTCCGGGGAATCGACGATCACCAGATCGCTGACGCCGACCGTGCCGATGACGCGCTTGTCGGAGCTCACATAGCTGCCGGTCGTGTCGACCATATGCACATCGCCGCGTATCCTGTTCCCGCTTTCGTCGGGGGCGATCAAATCGGCCATTGCGTTCCAGGATCCGATGTCGTTCCAATCCATGTCGCAGGCAACTACGGCAAGTTTGTTCGTCTTCTCCATGACAGCGTAGTCGAGCGAGATTCGCGGGGCGGAGACGAAATGCTCAGGCGCGAGTTCGATCTTGGCAAAGCCTTCGCCTTGACTGAAGCGGCCGTTCTCGTAGCTGTCGGAGACGGCCTGGATCACCGCGGGGCAATGCGATGCCATCTCGTCGAGCATGGTTTGTGCGCTAAAGCAGAAAATGCCGGCGTTCCAAAAGAAGCGCTTGGACGCGACATAGGCTTTGGCTGTGTCCAGATCCGGTTTTTCAACGAAACGGACGACTTTCTCACCATCCGCTTCGATATAGCCGAATGCCGTGTCCGGTCTGGTTGGGGTGATGCCCAATGTGGCGATCCGCCCGAGCTTCGCATGTTCGATGGCCCGGCACATGACGTCTAAAAATGCAGGCAGGTTGCCAACCATGTGATCGGCTGGGAAGACGCATAGAATCGCGTCAGCGCCTTGCGTCGCCTTGGCATGGATGGCGGCTGCCGCAACGGCTGCGGCCGTATCCCGGCCTTCAGGCTCGAGCAGAAAGGTGCGTGGCAGGACCACGGACTCTAGTTCGTCGAAGTCGTCCTTGGTAAGGAAGAGGTGTTCCCCAGATGTCACGGCGACGAGTTCCACTACGCCCTTTATCGAACCGGCGCGCAACACAGTGTGCTGCATCAGTGAATGCCCGTCTGCCACTTTGAGGAAAGGTTTAGGGTGCGATTGCCTTGAGGCGGGCCATAGCCGCGATCCGGCTCCGCCGCTGATGATGACGGGAACCACTTTCATATAACAACCTCGATTTCGTCTCTGGAGTGATTGCCCGCGCCCTTTCGAGCGTTAGCGTCACGATCGCCGTCGCTCTGGCTTGGTCTGCGGCCTCCGAGTAACAGCGAAGTTCTGGCGCGTTGCCGAACGGCCTCAGATGACGACGCTATCGGTATCGTACGACGCTTCCATGGCCTCGATGAGAAATGGACATTCAACTATGTCTGTTGGTTGCATCCGCCGAATTGTGCAGGTGACGGGTCTTAACTGAGACCAGAGATTCTTTGGCTGTCTTCTATCAAAATCAAACGACTTGGCTCCTTCAGATCGAACTCAATTACGCGTGGTACGAAAAGGCGTGCATATCGTGTAAAGGCGCTCGTCGGAGGAAACCGAATTACAGTATCGCAGCGCCCGAGAAGATACATCTCAACGAGGGCGGAAATTGCGCCGTCCATCCCAAGTGCTGCAGTGTGTAAGGGGCCGTCTTGATCGGATCGGAAATGCTTGGGGACGGTGAGAAGATCGGGAAACCTGGCCGACAGGTGATCCAGGATTTGCGCGCTGTCCGTGCACAAGAACAGCCGCACAGGCTTGGGGTGCGGTAACGCTTTAGCCTTATCAACCGCAGTGCACACTTGTCGAACGGCGAACTCCGGATCGGCCCAGTAGGGCGCATGGTCCATGATGTCTTCACCGTTACCATGTCGAACATGAACCCCGATGATGCTGTGCCCCTCAAAACATTCTTGGTAAATGGCATTTATGCGTGTTTGAATTTCAGACCGAGGCTTGACACTCTGGAAGACCTGCCGCTCGGCATCCTCATCGCAGCGCCACATCAAGCAAGCGTCACACACTACTGTGTTCGCTTCGACATCGTGTTCGGCCTGAAAGAGCTCGCCCAACTCGTCGCGCTCTTGGAAAATCTGCTCATCTGGGCGGTAAAGGCAGTCGATCGCTGGCCTATTCCACCACTCCGGGAAGAATGGACCCGGGAAGGAAAAGTCGTTGATCCGGTCGTCGCAAATAGCCGGTACGCCAGCGATGTCATTGATCGGTTCGAAGAACACCGGAAAGGCATTTGTGAAGGGTTGGTCGAGATAGCAGGACCCGCGCCAGTCGACGGCTAGCGTTCGTCCCGACCGCTGAGCGTAGCGCCAAGCGGCCGCCAGCGACCATAGACAATCACCGAACCCCGTACGCCTCTGAGAGACGACGAACCTGCGCTTTACCAATCCACTGACCTGCATTTTCGGAAATTTCGTTTCAGAGACGAGGTTGCATCTGGCTTGGGATCTCTTAATCGATACTAGTCGACCGTTACGCCGGGCGATTTGGTAGAGGCTGCGCGTGGGGCAGAAGAGCTCCCTCTGCACTGCCTATCCTTATCTCTGTGACGCTCGCAAATCTTGACGCCGGGTACTCCCGCTTCCGGTTAAATTCAGCGTTCTCTAATGCGCCGGGCGACATCTGTAAAATTGATTGCGTGGATGTGGCCCATCCATGTGTTGGATACTAAGGCGTTCCTTGACGATGGGCCTCTGCTGACGCGAGGCCGCGCTTTGCTAAGCGAAACAGCCGTTCGAGGCAGTCCACAAAGTCCCTTTTTCAAGTCCAATTCTTAACTGCCTCAACGTAACATGTCATTTGCGGGCGTTTCCTGAAGGACGGATGTGCAGGACCCGCCAGCCGTCGAATGTCAGGCGCAGGCCATCCACGTCATTTATGGCCATCATGGCGTCCGGTCCCATCGAAAGATGCGACACGGCGCCCTCTGACGCTTTCAAGTGCGCCAACATGGCGCAACTCGTGTCGACCGGATAGCTTTCGATCCGGCCGGACTGAGCGACTGGCACGCGATGCTGTGCGACGACGGCCGAGAGAGGAATTTTGGCGTCTGCAGCCATGTGGAGGATCGTTCCGACGGTTCTGCGGGTTCTCGGTGTCGGAGCCGACACCCGTGCGAACCCGCTCTCGTCCGTTTTCGACAGGCCCTTGAGGTTCATGACCCTGTTGTTCGCCGAGATCACCCGCCAGTTCAGCGATCCAGGTGAAGATCGGCACGCCTGTCGATGCGGCGATCATCGCCTCGGCCAGCGAAGATGATGAAGAGGGCCATTGGGTCAAGTACAAGCGCCGACCAGCGTTTCATTGCTTCAAAGCCCATTTCGGTGCCTACGCCGATACGGCCCTTGTCGAGGAGATCGCCGTCACGGCGCCCACACCGAGGACGGCAACGCCGTTCCTGATGCTCTGCCCGACAATCCCGGCGAAGTGTTTGCCGACAGCGCCTACCGAGGCAATCATCTCGGCGACGCGGTGCGCGCCAAGGGTGGAAGGCCGCGCATCGTCGCAACCGCGTGGGGGCGCGACGAGGCCGAAAGCTCGACGCCTGGAACCAACCGATCCACAGAATTTGTACTCGGATCGAGAAGATCTTCGGCACCTGTAGCCGGATGCGATGGCGAGGGCTGGCAAAGGCGGCCGTTCAAATTCGCCGCACTGCGATCGCCTACAGTATGAAACACAGTTTGATGGTCGCCTCGTCCCCCCATCGTTGAAGCCCAGCTACCGTTTTCGGGCTAGCGCGCCCGAAATTCCTTGGAGGTCAATACGTAATGCCCTACCCGGCTTTTCGCCGCCGTCTCAAATGTGCGGTTCGCCCAAAGCCCCCGACTGCCACGAACTTTGTCTTCGCGCGGAGCGAAACCTCGCGCCCACGACTTTGTGCCGCCGATGTGCCCGCGCTGCCCTGTCAAACAATCCATTTTATGGATGCACCTCATCCAAACAATCGATTTCACTGATCAAAACAATTTCCATTAGAAGACGCTGAAGCAGGCAATGATTAAGATTACTTGGTTAGCGCAAGAGAGCGGTAAGGTGGAGTTGTCGGCTTGGACCCACATGCCCGCCATTTTATCTGGGAATGGCTACGTGCCCTGTTGGCGCAGGGCAAGACGATTCTACTGGCCACCCACTTCGTGGAAGAAGCGGAGCGGCTATGCAACCGACCTGCGTGCTTGAGAACGGACGTGCGTCCTCACTCGCTGATTGATGAGCAAATCGGGTGCGACGTGATTGAAATCTATGTCGCTCACCCCGTGAGCTGAGTTCGGCACTCAGGCCGCATGTGCGACTTAGGCAGGTTAGCGGCGAGACTCTGTTTTGCTATGCCTCCAAGCAGGAGCAGGTGTGCTCGCTGGCTGACACTGTCAATGACGAGCTCCGCGCCGCATCTGTCGAAATCCTACCATAGGGTATGGGGCGGGCCGCAGTTTGCTGGCGGTGTGGCGAGCCGGAGTCGAAACTTCAACTATAATAGAGCAGGAAGAAAATGGGCGAGAACAGGAAAGTTGCTCTGGTTACGGGCATAACGGGACAGGATGGTGCCTATCTTACCCGTCTTCTGCTGGAAAAAGGCTACGTCGTTCATGGGATTAAGCGACGTTCCTCTTCCTTCAACACGGGTCGCATCGAAGACATCTACCAAGACCCGCACGATCCCGATCCGCGCCTAATTTTGCATTACGGTGACCTCACTGATGCGACTAATCTCATCCGAGTAGTTCAGGAATCCCAGCCAGACGAGATTTACAACTTGGCCGCTCAGAGCCATGTCCAGGTGTCGTTCGAAACGCCGGAATACACAGCAAACGCCGACGGTATCGGAACATTGCGACTTCTTGAGGCGATCCGCCTCCTCGGTCTGAAGGACAAGACCCGCTTCTATCAGGCCTCGACTTCAGAGCTCTACGGCCTCGTGCAATCCGTACCGCAGAACGAAACAACGCCCTTTTATCCGCGCAGCCCTTACGCCGCCGCCAAGCTCTACGCCTACTGGATCGTGGTCAACTATCGCGAGGCCTATGGTATCCATGCTTCCAACGGCATTCTCTTCAATCATGAAAGCCCACTGCGCGGCGAAACTTTTGTGACGCGCAAGATCACCCGCGCCGCCGCTGCTATCTACCTCGGCAAGCAGGACAAGCTTTATCTCGGCAATCTGGATGCTCAACGCGATTGGGGCCATGCGCGTGAGTACGTGCGTGGTATGTGGATGATGATGCAGCAGGATCAACCGGATGATTACGTGCTGGCGACGGGCAAGACGACCCCTGTCCGCCAATTCGTCGAATGGGTTTTCGAAGATGTCGGCGTCGCGCTCGAATGGCGTGGTGAGGGAGTCGACGAAAAGGGCTATGATGTCGAGACCGGCAGATGCCTAGTCCAGGTAGACCCACGCTACTTCCGCCCCACGGAAGTCGATCTTCTCCTGGGCGATGCCACCAAGGCGAAGGAGAAGCTCGGCTGGGTGCATGAGACATCCGTGCGCGAGCTCGCCGCGGAAATGGTGCGGGAAGACCTCAAGGTCATGCAGACATCGGTAATCATGAAGGAAGCATAATGTACGATCTGAAGGGAAAAGCCGTGTGGGTCGCGGGCCACAAGCATGGTGGGCAGCGCTGTTGTAGGCCGCCTCGCGTCTGAAGACTGCAAAGTTATGGCCGCCCTGACGTTTCCCCCAATTTTATCCAGTCGTGAGTTCGTTTCCGGGGGTGGATTTGCCCTGATGGCCGGTGGACGCGACGGGTGCTGGCGCGGAGCGTTTCACGTTGCGCAGCGCGAGCGACCGTCGCGGGTTGAAGGTCGATGCACATTCGTTGGGTGTCTGCCATCCGATGTGCGAGTGCGGACGCGCGCCGTTGTAATCGGCGCGCCATACATTGAGCCTCGCGCGGGCCTGGGCCAGGGACGTGAACCGCGTCTCGTTGAGGAGCTCATCGCGAAGGGGGCCGTTGAAGCTCTCGCGTTAGGGTCCTAGCCAACCTCCGACTGTGAACTCGCGGAAGCGATTTACGGCAAGCGCACACAGCAGCTCGTCCACGGCGTTCGTACATGAAGTTTGGAAACCTATAATACTGGTACACACCTCCATGGGGGAACATTATCTCCAATATCTCAGCGATTACCGGATAGCTATCTGCCTTCACCTACCTCGGCCTAGTGCAGAATCTTGGCCGAATGAACTCGGCGCTCTTGCTGCACACCAATGGTCCGTCCCGCGCGAAGTGCGATCATACCGCCGCAGCTTACCTTCAATCCGGCACTGGCGAGGATCTAGATCCAAGCCGACGGCGCCGGGCATCAAATAAAAAGCCGCCGACCGAAGCCAGCGGGCTTGATTGGGATGGCCCGCGCGGACGGTCAAGGCTGCGCCGGCCGACCATGGCGGAGGGACCGCCCGATGACGGCGTGCCGATGTACCACAACATACGGCGAGATAGAGCCTTCCGGCGTCGCGGAAAAAAAGCCCGCCGGTTTTGAGCCAGCGGGCAAGTTCTGGAGTGGCTGAGATCAACCCAGCATCAGTCAACGACCGGCGGAAGGGTTGGTTGCAGTGGATGCCAGCTAGCCGGAGCATGCTGTGAATCGTAGCAAAGTGAAAAACAAAACTCTGGACTTCTAGGTCGGACTCGCCCCAATATTTGTTTGGGGGATTCACATGAAAATTGGAGCACTCATCGCAAGTGCAGCCCTGTGCGTCAGCGGCTGCTCTACGAGCGCTGTCGTGTCGGACAGCGATCTCACGGCAATGAATACCGTTGCGCTATGTCACGTTCTCGCCAGCAGCACGGACGAACAGTATCGTAGCAGGGTAGCGGCCCTTCTAGTGCGCAGGGGCGCAACAGCAGAGAGGTGCACCAGGCTTGTGCAAACCGACAATGCTGTCGCGACAGGCATAGCGATCGCGGCTGTCGGCGGCGCAGCTGTGGGTGTCGCTGCCAACAACGGCTATGGAGGCGGAACATATTACCGGCCACCGCCACCAAAACCTATGGCGTCGCGTGGGACCAATTCTATGGCCAGAACTACAGCGTTATCTGGCGCTGCCGCGACCGGTCCACCGGGCGGTTCCTTGACGATTACTATTGCGCCGGCCTGCCCATGGTCGACAGCGCATGGCCGGGCTGGTCGGCGTAGCGGATGAGCAGGCCATACCGCAAATATCGATCCAATCGGTGGCAGAGACCCACCGGTGCCAAGCTGTGGCGGCGCCAACTTGCGAGCGTGCCGGCAATGCTCGGTCTTACGGCAGCGGCGGCGGTGGCCGCCTTCCTGGCGCCGTCGGGCGCGCAACGTAGCGACGATGCATCAAAGGCCAGCCCACGAAGGGCGGCGCCCGCCTCGCTTACCGGTGTCGCTTCCGTCATTGACGGCGATACGATCGAAATCCACGGCCAGCGCGTCCGCTTCAACGGCATCGACGCGCCAGAGAGCCGGCAGCTGTGCCGCGATGCGAATGGCGCCGAGTATCCTTGCGGCCGGCGATCGGCCGAAGCGCTGGACACTTTCCTGGCCGCGTCGAGGCCGCTCGAATGCACATTCGTGACGTGGGACCGCTACCACCGCTTTGTCGGCGATTGTCGGCGCGCCGACGGCGCGGGCGTGGCCGCCTGGATGGTCGAGCACGGCCAGGCGCTGGATTGGCCTAACTACAGCCAGGGCGCCTATGCGGGGCAGCAGGCGCAAGCCCAAGCCTCAAAGATCGGCCTGTGGGCCGGGACGTTTCAGGCACCCTGGGAATGGCGCGCTGCGCACGCCGACGCCGCGGCGCCGTCGAGTCGCCCGCTGGGCATCATCAGCCGTAAGCTGGTCGCGCAGAGCGGCTATTCTTGCGAGCCGCGGAGAACGTGCAAGCAGATCGGTTCCTGCGATGAAGCCAACTGGTACCTGCAAAACTGCTCATGGGGCGGAAAACTCGATCGCGATAAGGATGGGATCCCATGCGAAACACTCTGCTAGCTGAAATGTAACGGAGTAAGCGCGCCACGGCCGTGGGTCGCCTGGTTGAAGACGCCGAAAAGCTGGACGATGTTGGTGATGTCGGTCTCGATGAAGACCTCGAGCTTGTCGTGCAGCATCCCCTTCTTGCCGAGAAGATAGCGGATTTTCGCCTTGCGGGTGGGCTTGCCTTGGGCGTGCGGTCACACTGGGGGTCGGCGCCTTCGACCCGCCCTCTTCGGCCAAACCTCCAGGATTTCCGTGAATATCTCCCGCGCACTGGTGCAAAAGTGGCGTGCGGCGTCAGGGTTGATTGGGTTCAACGCAAAGATCGCACCCCTCCATCGGTCGCACAGGTCGTCGGAGAGCCCTGTAAGATATGAATGCCGGTGTCGTCCGCCGGGATGTCGCCAGCGGAATCGTGCCGTCTACCCTCGCTGAGGAGTTCAGGATGCCCGGCAGGGGATGCGCTCCCTGAAAAACGCCTAGCGCGACGGGGGCTTTATCATATCGGTCGCGCCGAAATTAGTTCAGGTTGTCTTCCCAGAACTCCAGGTCGTCCGTGTCCATCGTGTTGCCGGAGCTCTCGTGCTCCTTTACAAAGTCTGCCGCCTCCTCGCTTTCGAGGAATTCGTCGAGCGCCCTAACGGCCGCCTGCACCTTTTTCAGCTTCTTGCCTCGCCATAAATACGCATGCGGCGGATCGGGGTCCATGATGTTGTATTGGATCGCCATTTCGGCATTCGATTTCTGGTCGCTATCGTACCAGACAATGGGGACGGCCTTCCCATAGAGGTCCATGATGAGATTGCGGTAAAAGTAAATGCTGACTCGTGGTCGAAGGTCGACGATCGTTTTCAGGATTTCCTTGAACCGGGCCTCGGCATCGACGCTGGTTTTCTTGGACATGATGGCCTTGACTGCAACAGGGTCCTTCGCGGCCTTGAGCTCTTCGATCGTTTCGCTCGCCTCGTCATACACATCTTGGAGGCCTGCCAGTTCCTGTTTCAGCTCCGCGAGCTCGTCTTGTAGGGCCTTATGTTCGGAGGCGGACACGTTGGTTGCGGGAGCTAGGTTCTTCAATAATTTCTTCAGGTCGACCTTCCACGCCGCCCGCTTCTTGTCCCAGTCATGCTCAGTCCGCGGTTCAAGTGCGGTTCCAGTCCCCTGAATCATTTGGCGTAGATCGACGAGCTTTGCATCGTTGTCGATGCTCCACCCCTGCTTCAGCCCTAGCGTACCAGAGACAGCGCTGAACCTGATCGGCGGCACTACGATGGGGAGCGCTTTCAACGATTTCGCCCAGGTGGCGCCAAGTTCCATCAGGCAGAACCAACTCTCCATGTAACACGGTGTCATCATTAGGATGACGAGCTTCGGGCTCTGTATCTGCTTCTTCATGTAATCGTTGAAGTCATCTCCAAATGGGATGTTTTGGCCGTCGACGCTGGAGCAGAAGATCGATTTGGCGGGCACGCCGATAGCCTCTTTCAGGAAGGCAACGAACTTATTGGCAAGCGCAGCGTCGGCCACTGCGTGGCTGATGAAGATGTCGGTCATTGAGGCCCCCGATAGAGGTCGGCAAGTTATCTGCGCCGGGCTCCCAAATGCAAGTGCCGCCAGCGTTCCGCTGCCCCCTTGTCAGAGCATTTCAGTTTTCGAGCTTGGGTGCGACGCGATTGGCATCCGCCCATTCGGCGAGTGCATTGCTCAGGAAGAGACGCGCATACTCGCGTTCTTCATCTTTTCCGGTGACGCGCGAGAAAGCGAGCGAAATTCCGTCGTTCCGGACGTGGCGGTCCACAGTGAACGGATGGGGCTGGAGCCGATCCCGCGCCCATTCCTTCATGTCTTCGATATGGGTGTCAGCAAAGAAAAAGCAGGCGGCCGACATAGCCCGTCTCAGCTTGTCCATCCGCCTCGCGGCTTCGCCGATGTACCTGACCGCCTTGGCGGCCTCCTTGCGCTGCAACAAGCCAATAGTCGCCTCCATGGCCTTTTCTTCGTCGTCGCAGCCGTCGAAGGAAAGAAGCCACTGTTCGTAGCGCCTGACTTCGGTCAGGAACTTGCAGCTTGCGCCAACCAGCGTGTCACCGCGCATGCTTCCGAAGTAGCTGTTCCGCGCGAGCTTCTTCGGGAGCCGGGGATCGAACTCGGCAGCCTCGTTGTCGACCATTTCCGTCAGGACGTATTCGCCGCCGGCCTTGCGGACCTGCCGCAGGGCTCTGTGGATCGTCGGCGCGTCCTTCCGGAAGTCATGGAAGATGCCTTCGATCTCGGTTGCGATCGGCTTCAGGGCTTCTAACTCCCGCAGCATGCTGGGAACGTGCGTCAGCCGCGCCATCAGGAAGTCTTCCTGATGCCTCCGCTCGTCGTCCTGCTTCTTTTTTGAGAACGCGGCATGCTTGACCTCCGCTGAGGCGCAGTCGTGGCCGATCACCGCGATGCACTGGCGGTTGAAGATAAAGACGAAGGAGCCTTCGAGAAATTTCTCCCGCCGCTGGCACATCGGACAGGGAATGTAGTCGCCCTCGGGCCGTTTCTTTCGATCCACAGCGAACGTGTGGATGATTTCGAATGGCTCATTCTTGTTCACGCGACCCCAGTAGAGTCCGGGGAAAGTTTCAGGCTGATAGGACTGCTTGACGTGTTCTATGAACTGGTCCCGCAGATGATAAGGAGCCTCACGGTAGGTTGCGTGGCCAGTGTATTCCTCAGGAAACGTGTACTCTATTACATTGCGAGCGGATGCTTCCATGGTTGGGTTCTCGTCCCTGTTGTTGCCATCGTCTCCTCCCTGGCAGGTTGCGACTCATGCGAGTCTTGCCGTGAATATAGAAGATTCGCGGTTGTAAACGGAGTCCGAAAACACGTTTTCTGTCAGTAGACGGTGGAACTTGGGGATTAATGGCAATGGATGGGAAGCCGCCGTCAATCATCGTAGATTGGGAACAAACACGTCCTTGATTGAAAAAGGCAGCTGGCCTGTCTAACGATTCATCACCCTCCACCCCTCGCCTGTCGTTCCAACGCCGCGCCGAGGTCCCGGCCTGGGACATAAAGCTCTGTCCTGGTGCGAACCTTGCCCGACCCGTCGCGAGCATAGAGCTACTTGGTCGCATATCGAGTAATGCTCGTATTCAGTGCGGCGACGTGGTCGCGGCGATGATCTCGCTGGGGGGCTGTTTGACGAAAAGCCCGACCAAAGCGAGCTCGGGCGAGATCGTGAACATAACGATCGTATTTTGGAGGCCGGACCCCGGCGAGTAAGGTCTCGGCTTTCCGTCAACCCAATCTAGGATTACCGGATCGTCGGATGCCGCATAGGTGCAGCCAGGCGCGGCCGAGACGAAGGACCAGCTCCTGCGAGCCAGTTGCTCAACAGCCGTCGGGACCGATTCGAGCTCCAATCCAAACAGGTAAGTCTGATCGATCGCAACCTTACGTTCGCCTCGATCGATGAGGTCCTTCATATCCTCGTAGTTGATGTCATCGCGGACTAAGGGCGCCATTCGCTCGCGCCTGCTTCACCGAATCGTCGAAGCGATCCTTATCCTGCAGCATCATTTTCATAATGCCGTTGACGACTTTCAGATCAAAATTTTCGGTCATTGACCTGAACCGTGGATTACGCACGGCCACGTTCCCCATCAGAAGCATAACAGAAGAAAAATGCGCCTCCGATGGGAAGCTGATCGCCTCTATCATCTCGGCCAGATGCACTGAGATTTCACCCTCGATCTCGGCCATCCCGTCCTCGACGTGGTTAGGGTCATAGCCCTCGACATCGATCCGGAAGAAGTGGCGCCGACTGCCGACTTCCGGACCAAGGTCTCGAACGATTTTCTCGTCGACTGATCGTAGCAGAAGACCTTGGCTTTCCGCTTGTCACAGCCGACGCTGAAATTCCGCAGATAGAACTGAGGGGTGAAGTGGTGGTTTGCCTTCTCTGCCATTATTGCCCGCAATGCTTGCAGACCCGTGGAGGCCTGCTCCAGGGATCTGGCGATCCGGAACCGGCTCAAAACAGTCCGCGTTTGCCCGCGTTGCCGTGCTCGCCTGCGAACACATGCTCAAGCACCCCGTCCGGAAGTGGGAACGGCGGATCCTGGTTTTCGATGATTATGAACTGCGCCTCGTCGCAGCGTTCTATCAGATAGTTGTAGAAGTGCACGTTTAGACCTGCCGCGGCTACGGTAGCTTCGTCAGAGCTGAGTTCCTTGTGCTTTGACTTCAGCGGGTCGCGGTAGCTGAGAAGCGGGCTGTCGAGGACGAGAATACCCGGATGCGGCAACTCGCGTTTCCGGCAGACATCCATGACCCCAATCTTGAACGCTGCGTTGAGCAGCGCCCTTACACCCTTGCCGTTGGCGTTACGCTGCTTTCCGTTTAGGAGGATATCATGCGTCTGCTCGTGGAAAGTGATACGCGGATCCCCCGGATACTTCCACTTCCTGAAGATGTCCTCCACCGCAGCTGCGAGTTCATCTCCAACGACCGTCCCGACACCGACCGCGACGCTTCCCTTGGCGACCCGTTTCGTCTTGAACTTCAACAGCTCGGCCTGGCGGACCCGAAGTCCGCTGATGCGCCTCTCAACGGACGTTGCGTCATGGAGCTTCTTTCGGGCCACATCGATCCCCTCATACTGGTCGCGTGTCTTGACGGCGGCTTCCCGTGCGGTCTCGATCTGCTCATCTTTCACTTCGATGTCGCCGGAAAGGGAGGCGATCCGCCTCCGCATTCCGATCGCTTCGGCCTGAAGTGAAGTGATCGCCTTCGTCAGCCCGGCGCTTTCGGCTCGGACTTTGCGCAATTCTGCCGAAACGGCCTTCTGGGAAGTTTCGACAGCCTCGAAGCCGTGTTCGACATGCTGATGCTCGGGATCAGCACCACACAGGACGCAAGGACGCTTCGCTCCGGCCACAAGGGCCGCGGCCCCCTCCTCCAGCATCATAAGCCTGCGGATATCGCTGGCAAAGCTTGTTGCGAGCAGTTCGAACCGTTCAATGGTCAGGACCGCCTCGTCCGCCCTCTCCGTCAGTTCATCGCGCTCGGACACCAGTCGTCGACGTTCCATGGAGAGCGCGTCGAGAGCGGAATGTCCTGCAGCCAGGTTCGATCTGAAGGTTTTCAACGTCGCATCTAGCCGCTCGGCCTGTTCGTCGAGGTTCAAGATCGTCAAGTCTTCGACATCGGGATACATGGCGGCGAGTTCTGCGACCGCCGTGTTCAGCATCTCCTCAACGATTTCAATACGACCAGCGTTCGTCTGTCTCTGCTGCTTGGTATCCGGCACTTTCACCATCGACTTGTCGTCGACACCTGTGAGGATGAACTTCAGGACGTTCTTGTTGAAGGTGTCGCTACTCTGGCGGTCGACGACGATTGGGCTTTCCTCCGCGATCATCGGGGTCTCTTCCGTGAACAGGTAGCTGGCGAAATGCCGGATCGTGAACGTCGCCTTGTCGCCGGTCTGAGTCCTGGCAATTTCCGTGTCGCCGACGCCGAGTTCTCCAAGCAGGAAAGTCGAGAGGCTCTCCTTCTTGGTCGTGTGGTTTTCGGCCAGCGTGCGGTCACTTTTCCGGCCGAGTGCCTGCTCGAACTCACCCTCGAAAAGGTCGTACCCGCCTTTTGACAGCGAACGGGCGAGAGTGATCCGCCCGCTTTTTGGCACATCAATTTCTAACCAGCATCTGTCGTATGCGACGGCCTCGGCCAGGCCCGGCAGGGCGGACCCTCCTCCGAACATGTAGTCGAGCGCCTTGACGGCGAAGGATTTGCCAGCCTGCGAACCGCCCCAGACCACCGTTAGTCCCGGCGCGAAGTCGAGGTAGACGGCCAGTCTATCCGGCCCGGTGAAGGCGAGGCGCCGCAAGATGAACCGGGACGGTGACATGTCAGACGCCAGCCTGGGAGGTGCCATGCCCGAAACTATCGGTCCATTCCCCGATGTTACCGACGACCATGGACCTGAATCCGGCCTTTGACAGTTCGCGCACCTGTCCGGCCACCCAGCTGGCGCAGATCTTCAGGTCTTCAGAGTAGGGGGATTCGAGCAACTCGACATACGAAGCGGCTTCCTCGGAGGCTCGCCACGCGAATCCCTCATCGTCGGCGACCTTCTCCAAGAGATGGCATTTGCGCATAAGGTCGAGCCCTGCCTCCACAATGCCGCGCCGGACGAGCAGCTCGCCCTTCCGGCTGCTGACCGCGGCGTGAAGCGACATCGGTCCGCCGACGTCGGAGGCGTGGACGACGACGTGATCGTAAAGGACAACCTCGCTGAGGTCGGCGGTCATCGGCCGCAGATGCTCGAGCACGACCACGGCACGAATCCCGGCCTCGAGCGGCGTATGATACAGGTCTGAAATGCTCGCGCTCATGGGCTCCATCTGATCCTTCCGTCCGAAACGAGGTGATGGCACGTACCCTGCTTCACGGGAGGCCGGGCCAAGGTACCCAGAATTCCTGCAGGCGCCGCCCCCGTGTGTTTCATCACCGCGTCGATCCTCGCCAAAGGCGATGGGTGCGCCTCGTTATAGACCTCGATCAGTAAATGGTAGATGTCGTTCTTGAATACGTCGACCGATCTGGCCGCCGTATTGTCGCGGTGGAAGTCGCGGAACGCGCACGCCTGATAATAGCGCTGTCTCTGGATCCTAAGGTGCTCCCCGAATTTAGGGTCCGTAAAGACGTCCTCCAGCGTCGCGAAGTCCAATCCGGCCGATCCCGCATAGACTTCCTGAAGCTGCGTCAGATACGTCAGCTCTATGTCGCTGATTTCATCGGGCGTTTCGCCTTCGGGCGCTTCGCCAGGCGGCAGGCCCAGCACCTGGACAAGAGCCGGAAGCGCGGCGGGATCCTTGACCAGTTTCGGCGCCGTCAGGCACTCGACCGCCGTGAAGTCGTAGCGCTCGATCGAGGCCCGGATTTCGGACGTGAGTTCGACGGGATTTCTGGCGGTTATCCTCATCCGGCAATGCTTGTCCCAAGCCTCCAGCAGCGCCTTCCCTATTCGGGACGGGTTCTGCAGCAGCGTAGTCAACGAGCCGTCGATGCCTCGCGGCGAAACGAAGATGTACCGTCGCGGCAGCGTCGCGTAGGCGCCGGCCGCATGATGGTGGAAGACCTTGCCCAGCTCCGTCATAGCCTCGCCGATCCGAAGCTTCGAGCCGCGTGTCTTCCGCTTGCACTGGTAAAGGTCCCACGCGCCATCATGGCGGGCGCGCGAGAGAAATCCTATCACGTCCCGGCCCTTGTCATTGGCCGCACCAACGCGCTCGACTTCGACGTAGTCTTTCGATTTCCGTTCGGCGTATATCTCGACGAACTCTTCGAGTTCGTTGTCCTCGAGTTCGACGATGCGCGTTGCTGGCTTCGTCACGTCCGCCCCTGAATCGATCCCTTTGCCTGAGTATCGCATCGGCGCGCCGCGTCGACAACGCTCAAACCGGCATCGATCTGAAGACATTGTTGGATGGTTTCGCCGACGACATCATTCGCGCGACGTCAAATTTCCGTGCTCTTTCCGGATAGTGGGATAGCCGCTTCCCACCCTGTCATGGACAGTTCATCAACCTGAACGGACCGGCAGCTTTGAAAAGATTGCCTAGACGGCCTGAACGACTGAAATGAGGCGCAGAGCCGGCATTGGTTCGGGGCAGATCAGCTCGTCTATTGTGCCCGATGTTTCGGCTTGCCGCCGGCAAATTGCTTCAATGCATTTGCCCGCCTAGAAAGGTGCCCCCTCGGACTCACTGATCGCTGTCACTTATTCGGACCCTGAAATTGCCTGCCGCCGCGATTTCTCTGACTTGTCGACGACAGGGAGCCCTTCCTTTCTGGCCTTGGCAAACGCTCGATCGCTCTCCAGGAACTCCGCCAGCATGAACGGGATCAGTTCCGCTACCGATTCGGACTCGCCATAGGTCTGACGATAAAGGGCCGCATAGTCCTTCAGTGCTTGGTTCAGGTCTGCACTTACGCTTATGGTGATCTTCGAAGGTGTCCGATCCGGAAGTTTGCCGAGTTTCAGATTGGTCATGATGACTCCAGTCAATTCGGGTACGGCCGTAGCACAAGATCCTTGTGCACGATGACGCGCAGTGGCCAACCAGGGCGGACGGTGATCGTGGGCTGAATATTGAGGTCCTTCTCGGTGATGCGCTGGCCAGCTTGACTAACGTTCTGCTGAGCGGATTCGCGGATTGCTTTGACCAGGTCGCTTTCGTCTTGCCCGAGGCTCAGCTCCGTGCCGACCCCCAGCAACGTGGCCAGCGCAACGCCTTTCATCAGCTGCCAGGTGTGGAAATCCACCTTGTCCTCAAGCCCGGCATAGCCGGCGGTGTCCGTCGCCGGCAGATTGTCGATTTCGATCGAAGAGCCGTCGGGCAGCAGTATCCGTTGCCAGACCAGCAGCGCGCGCCTTTGTCCAAAGGCAACAACGCTGTCATAGGTGCCAATCAGGCGAGAGCCTTGCGGAATGAGCAAGGTGCTGCCGGTGACTGTGTCGTGCACATTCTCGGTGACCTGTGCGACGACGAGGCCGGGCAAGTCGGAATTGATGCCAGTGATCAGGCTCGCTGCGATGACGCTGCCGGCCATCAGCTGATACGGCGAAGCCGGCGTCTGCAGTGCATGCAGATTGTAGATTCCACTTGTGTTCCGCTGGCTGACAAAATCGAGCTTGCGCTGTTGATTGTTTTGGTCGTCCTCGGCCGGTGCAACGGAAGCTGAATCGCGTGCGGCATCGGATTGTGGAGCCGTTCCATCAAAGGGTGGACGCCCGCCCTGCCCGTTGCCGGCGGCATCCGCTTGCCGGGGTCGATTTTCGATCCGGAAGAAGACTTGCGATTCGCGCGCCTCGATCGCCTGCTGTGCAAGGCGCTGCTCCTCCGCCGAAACCTCCTGGCCCGGCGCGATGCCCAGCTGGCGTTGGTGCTCAAGGATGGGGCGGCCGAGGTCGCCGGGCAGCGGTGGTCCAAGCACCGGAGGCTTGGGCTTGATCCCGGAATAGTCCTTAGGCAGCCTTTCAATTGCCTCCGCGGTTGGCTTCCGCTCAGTGTTGTAAAGCTCTTCAGCCTGCTCTTTGATGCGCAGCGCCGGTCCCTGCAGCGCCATCATGGTGACGCCTAGAACGGTCCCGGAACCAACAGCAGCAATGGCGACAATAATGCCGCGCTTGAAGCGCACAGCGCGGCGAGGCGAGGCCCGCAGCTGCAGCTGTTCTGGATCGAGTTTCGGTGAAGCATCGGAGCGGGAAGTATCCGTCATGGGCCGTCCCTCACCTGCTGGAACGCGAAAAGAGCAATTTCCGCAGCGGCGCTTGCCTGCCGTCGGTCCTCGTGATGCGCACCACCTGTTGCTGCTTGGCGCCGAGGCGCAGTTCGGCCGCGGCGAAGAGGCGATCGACAATGTAATAGTTGCCGCGTATGCGGTAGTTGACGAGCTGGTTGTCCCCGTCAGCACCGACGATGAAGAGCGGCGGGGCCTCGCCCTGATCGATGCGGCGCGGAAACTCGATGTAGACCTTGCTGCCATCATCGAACGCGCGCGTCGGCCTCCAGGGCGGCATGTCGCCGGTAATCGAATAGCGGAAGCGAATATTTTCGAGAGCCACATTCGACGCCACTGGCATAGCAGCCTCGGCCTGCGCATCGCGCCGGCGTAGCGCGATAATCTGGTCCTCGCTGTAGGTCCAGGAGATTGCCGCCATGGCGGTCTTATCCGTGCTTTGAAGCTGCAAGTGATAGCTTCGCCGGTCCGTGGTGATCACCAGATTGGTGGCAAGTCCTGGCGCGAAGGGCTTCACCAGCACATGGGTGCGCTGGTCATCGCCGGAGCCACTGACGGTGTCGCCAATTACCCAGCGCACTGTATCGCCGGCCGACACGGATTGGAGTTTCTCGCCTGACTGCAGAGCGATATCGCTGACGCGCTCCGGTGCGGCATAGAGCTGGTAGAGCAAGCCTTCGGCAAAGGGGTAAACCTGCACCGCATTCACATAGCCATATTTGGTGGGTTGCTGCGTCGCCGCCTTGTTGGCATCGGCGACACGTTCTTCAGGCGAGCGCCTGTCTTCAGCAGCCTTGCCCGGCTCGGGCTGCAACTGGCCGGGCAGCGGTAGCGGTTTCGGCACTTCCACGACTTTGATGGGCTTCTCCGGCGCCTTCTCGATTGCCGCCGGTTGGAACTTGGCAGCATCATAGGAAATCTGAGGTGGCGGCACCGGCTTCGAGGCACAGGCGGAGATGACCGCAGCCGACGTCGACAGGACCAGCGCAGTGCGGAGCGACGAGAGTCTATTTATCATTGGCGGGCTCCTTTGGGGGAACGGAAGTCTGCGCGGCACTGTCGAGCTCGCGCGACCAGTCGATGGCATTGATGAAGACGCCGAGCGGGTTTTTGCGCAGCTGATCGGTATTGTTCGGCGGCCGGATCACAATGGTGAGGATCCCGGTCCAACGCGTTGTGCTGGCGAGGCTGCCGCGCTCAAAGACCTGCTCGGTCCATTTGACTTGATAGGAGCTGTCGGACGCTCGAACCACGCTCGTCACCTGCACCGAGACGCTGCGCGTCCCGATCTTGCCGAACGGGTCGTTGGCCTTAGCGTACTCGTTGAGAAAGAGGGCTCCACGGTCGGTGGCAAAGTCGTAGGCCGACAGCCAATTCTGCCGCACTAGCACCGCATCGGTGGAAACAGAGCGGACATTCTGGATGAAGCGGCCGAGATGCCAGGCGATCTGGGCATCGGTGGGCTCGTAGTCCCGGATTGCTGGAGCGACGGCGCGCGCCTCGCCGAAACGATCAACCTCGACGACATAGGGCACGACGCGGCCCTGCATCGACTGCCACAAGAGTCCACCAGAGAGCCCGGTGGCCAGAGCGAGGCAGCCAAAGGCCATCAGGCGCCAGTTCCTTGCCTGCACGCGCGCAGTGCCGATGCGCTCGTCCCAAAGTTGGGCGGCCTTCTGGTATGGTGTGACGGGGTGGGGCGTCTTCCCGTAACGTTGAACTGGTCGCTTGAAGAGCATCTAGTCTTCCTTATCGTTGAGAGAGGGGTTGGCGCCGCTTCCACCCCGATCGCCATCGCGGACGGCCTGCGTGGCGGCGTGGCGATGGGCGCGCGCGGTCTGTTCGGAACGCAAGCGCCTCGCCCACGCCGGCGCGGCATTGGCACCTGACGCGGCAGGGTTTCCGGTCATTGATGCGGTCGGCGTGCCGCCCGTCGCGGTCCAGGCGGCATCGCGGCCGGCATCGGCGCTGCGCCGGAATGGTTCTGTTGCAGATCGCATTCCCCGCATCGCGGCGCCGCCAGCTGCGCCGGCAACGCCCTGCAGTCCAGCCGCTACGCCGGAGAGGCCGGACTCGGGCGATGTTGCACGCCCCATCTGCCAAGCTGTGGAAGCAGCCGATCCCATGGCCGTGCCGGCTCGAACGGCGGCGAGACCGCCGCCGGTTGCCATGCGCGCGCCGGCAAGCGCCGCACCTCCGGCAACGAGAGTTGATCCGGCGGCCGCCGCGGTGGTTCCGAGTGCGGCTCCCGCGCCAAGCTGCGGCGCGCCCGAGACAAGACCCGAGGCAATTCCCGGCCCGAAAATGCCGAGCCCAAGCAGCGCCAACGCGCCCAGTACCTGTGACATGGCCGCGGCCAAGTCCGGCTCCTTGCCTTGCAGGGCGGAAGCGAACTCGCCGAAGAGCGTGGAGCCGATGCCGACGATGACGGCAAGCACCATCACCTTAATGCCCGACGAGATCACATTGCCGAGCACGCGCTCGGCCAGAAACGCCGAGCGGTTCCAGAGCGCGAAGGGCACCAGAACAAAGCCGGCCAATGTGGTGAGTTTGAACTCCAGGATGGTGATGAAAAGCTGGATGGAAAGGATGAAGAAGGCGATGAGGACCAGGAACCAGGCGAGAAGCAGCACGAAGATGGTCAGCGCGTTGCCAAAAATCTCGGGAAAGCCGACTAGCTGGCTCGCTTGATTGAGCAGCGGCCAGGCGCCCTCGAAGCCGGCCGCGGCAATGCGGCCTGGCCGCAGGAGACTGTCGGCGGACAAATTGCCGGACGAAGCGTTGATGCCGAGCCCGGCAAAGGAGCGGTAGATAATGTCGGCAAGGCTTCTGAAATTGTTCAGGATGAACGCGAAGGCGCCGACATAGAGCACCTTTCGGACGAGCCGACCGAGAATATTGGGTTCGCCGCCGAACGCCCAGACCAGGCCCGCCAGCGTGATGTCAATGCCGATCAGGATGGTGGTGAGAAAGGCGACGTCGCCCGAAAGCAGACCGAACCCGCTATCAATATAGCGGGTAAAAGTCTCCATGAAGCGATCAATGACGCCGAGGTCATTCATGTCGCCGCCTTCCTCGTTGTCTTGAAGAACTGCTGATCAGTTGCCGGGATAGGCCGTACCGGTGCCCAGGAAACGCTTCGTCGTCTCGCGGGCGGCTTCCTCAGACTGCGCCTTGCGGGCAGCATCTTCGGCTTCAGCCCGGAACTGGGTCGCGAGCAGCGTCTGGATCTGCATCTGCTGCTTGGTCGAAAGCGCGATCAGCTGATTGGTGGCCTGGCTTGCCTCAAGGGCACCTGCCGCGCCCTGACTGCGGTTGACGAGATCGGTAAGCAGGTCGCCGTCGGCCCGCACGTTCTCCACGATCTGCGACTGCGCGCTCATGGTTTGGCGGAACGCCTGCATGGCGTTTTGCCAGCGCTCGCGCGCGGCGCTCGCCACATCGTTGACCTCGATTGTGGCGTCGTAGCTTTCCGGATATTGCACACGCCACTGGTTCTGAAGCTTGTCGAGATCGAAGCTCAGGCCGCTGGCCTGGGTCATCAGGCCGTCGATCCGTTGGAGCGAACCTGTGAGCTGGCCCACGGAAGAAAAATCCAGGCGCTGAAGGTGCCGCGCCATGTTCTGCAGCATCGTCGCCTGGTTCTGAAGCGACTGGATCTGGTTGTTTATCTGCTCCAGGGAACGTGCCGCTGTCAGCACGTTCTGCGCATAATTCGACGGATCGAACACGATCAGGGCGTGGGCCGGCTGAACGTAGTCGGCCATTGGTTTTGCGATCAGGGAAACGGTGATCAGGCTGGTGAGAAGGCGGCGCCGCATCATGACGATTGCTCCTTGTCTGGTTGAGGGAATTGCTGGAGAAGCTCGGCAGCCCAATCGAGGCCGCGCGCACTCAGGAACCGGGAGGCAAAGCTGTCCTGCCCGTGCTCTGACAGGACGCTGTCGATCAAAGCTTGCGTGGCCGGATCAGAGGCGCCGCAGAGCGCAAGAGCGATCGGGCCGAGCCCGAGCTCGAAGAGGCGGTTGCCGCGGCGTGACTGCAGATAATACTGGCGCTTCGGTGTGGCACGGGCGACCAATTCGATTTGCCGCTCGTTCAGGCCGAAGCACTCATAGGCTGCCCGCACCTGCGGTTCCACGGCACGGTCATTGGGAAGAAAAATGCGCTGTGGGCAGCTCTCGATGATTGCCGGCGCGATCGACGAGGCAGCGATGTCTGCAAGTGACTGCGTGGCGAAAATCACGGAGACGTTCTTCTTTCGCAGCACCTTCAGCCATTCGCGGATGCGGGCGGCAAAGAGAGGGTTGTCGAGATAGACCCACGCCTCGTCGAGCATCAGCAGCGTCGGCCGTCCGTCGAACCGCTCCTCGAGACGATGGAACAGATAGGTGAGCACCGGGAGCACAGCGCCTTGGCTGTGCATCAGCTCTTCGGTCTCGAAACACTGCACATCCGACAAAGCCAGCCGATCTTCATCGGCATCGAGCAGCCGGCCGAAGGGACCGTCGAGCGTGTAGGGCATCAACGCGGCCTTGAGCCCATTGGACTGAAGCAGAACCGACAGGCCCGTCAGCGTGCGTTCCTGCACCGGCGCAGCCGCAAGGCTGATGAGTGCCGACCAGATCGCCCCCTTTACCTCCGGCGTAACGCTGACATTCTCATGGGCAACGAGGCCGGCTATCCATTCCGCCGCCCAGCTGCGAGTAGTCTGGTCGCCGATATTGCTCAGTGGCTGGAAGGCAAGCGCACCATCCGCGCCCAGCGCGTGGTGTTCTCCGCCCATGGCCAGTGTTGCCGCACGAGCCGAATTGCCCTTGTCGAAGACATAGACCTGCGCCCCGGCATAGCGTCGAAACTGCAGAGCGACTAGCGCGAGCAGAACCGACTTGCCGGCACCGGTCGGACCAACGATCAGCATGTGACCGACATCGTCGACATGGGTGGAAAGCCGAAACGGGGTGGACCCGCTGGTCTCGGCAACAAGAAGCGACGGTGCTTCGATCCGGGTGACTTTCGCGAGATGCTCGTTTGTCGCCGGACCGGCCCAAACCGACGATAGCGGCATGAGATGGGCAAGGTTCAATGTATGAATGAGCGGCTGGCGAACGTTGGCATAGACATGGCCGGGCAATGAGCCGAGCCACGCCTCGACCGCATTGATGCTTTCACGGATCGTGGTGAAGCCGAGCCCATTGACTATGCGCTCAACCGCTCGGAGCTTTTCCGCGGCGGCCTGCCGGTCCTGGTCCCATACCGTCACCGTTGTGGTGAGATAGCCGAAGCCGACGTGATCGCCGCCCAATGCCTGAAGGGCGGCATCCGCATCGAGCGCCTTGTTGTCGGCGTCACTATCGACGAGAGGGACGGGTTCGTTGGTCACGACCTCGCGCAGGATGGCTGCGACCGATTTGCGCTTGGCAAACCACTGACGGCGCAACCGGGTCAGTGTCTTTGTGGCTTCCGTCTTGTCGAGCGGGATGAAGCGCGTCATCCAGCGGTAGGCGAAATCCTGATGGTTGAGCGCGTCGAGGATCCCTGGCCGGGTGACGTTCGGGAAACCAAGGATGGTGAGGGTGCACAGATGCTGCTCACCCAGCATCGGCTCCAGGCCGCCGGTAAGCGGCGCGTCAACCAGAACACCGTCGAGATACATTGGCGTTTCCGGCATGGCGACCGGATGTTGGTAGGTCGAGATTGTGCCGTGCAGATAGGTTAGCGTCTCGGCATCATCGAGGGCGCGCACTTCCGGCATGAAGCCGGACAGCAAATCCAGGACGCGGTCGGTCTCGTCGCGAAACCACGCCAGCTCCTGGCGCCAGTCTCTAGCCCCTCCCGAGTGATGCGAGTCGACCAGTGCGCTTTCCGCCCGCGCCTGGCCATCTGGCGCCGGCATGAAGACCAAGGTCAGATGATAGCGACTCTCGAAGTGCGCGACCTTGCCCTCGAAGGCCGCGCGCCGTTCCTCATCGACCAGCCATGAGGCAGCATCGGGAAAAGCCGAGCTCGGATAGCCCAGCGCTTCAACGCGCTCGGCCTCGAAAAACAACCCCCATCCGGAGCCCAACCTTCGTAGCGCATTGTTGGCTCGTGCGCAGATGCCGACCAATTCGGCTTCGGTCGCGCTTTCAAGGTCGGGGCCACGGAACCGGAAGGTTCGCTGGAAGCTACCGTCTTTATTGAGCACGATGCCGGGCGCGACCAAAGCGGCCCAGGGCAGATGATCGGCCAGCCGATCGGCTTTGCCGCGATACTCCGAAAGGTTCAGCATGCAAGCCACCCCTTCAGGCGAAGATGACGGACAAGCACGCTGGCGAAGTCCGGATCGCGGCGAGCGGCAAAGACCGCGAGCGTGTGGCCGGCGATCCAGAGCGCCAGTCCGGCGATCCACTGCTGCAGGCCAAGGCCTATTGCCGCGGCCACCGTGCCGTTGAGGATCGCCACCGCTCGCGGCGCGCCGCCCAGCAGGATCGGCTCAGTCAATGCCCTGTGAACGGGGACTTCGAAACCCTCGATATGCTGCTCTCCGGTGGCCATCAGACGAGTGCCCCGCCGCCGAAGGAGAAGAAGGAGAGAAAGAAGCTCGATGCCGCGAAGGCGATCGACAGGCCGAAGACAATCTGGATCAGCCGGCGAAAACCGCCTGCCGTGTCGCCGAAAGCAAGGGTCAGGCCGGTGGTGATGATGATGATCACCGCGACGATCTTGGCGACCGGTCCCTGGACCGACTCAAGGATCTGCTGCAGCGGCTGTTCCCAAGGCATGCCGGAGCCCGCTGCGTGGGCCGGGACGGTGAGAAGAAACGCGAGCCCGGTGGACGAAAGGAAGCGAAGCTTCTTGAGCATGAGGTGACCTTTCAAAACTGCTGGAGTTGCGGAAGCGTGAGCGGGGTGACGGCGTAATCACCGCTGCTGTCGAGACCGGTGACCTCAGCGATCGCGTCAATGCGGCGCGAGGATCCGCGCCCAGCGATGAAGACGATCAGATCTACCGCATCAGCGATGAGGCGGCGGGGAACGGTGACGACGGCTTCCTGGGCGAGCTGCTCGATACGGTAGAGAGCGGAGCGCGCCGAATTGGCGTGAACCGTCGCGATGCCGCCGGGATGCCCGGTGTTCCATGCCTTCAGCATGTCCAGGGCTTCCGCGCCCCTGACTTCGCCCACGATGATGCGGTCGGGTCTGAGCCGCAGGGTCGAGCGCACGAGATCGGCGAGCGTGATCGACCCCCGCCTCGTCCTCAAGGCAACGCAATCCTTCGCCGCGCATTGCAGTTCGCGCGTGTCCTCGATCAGGATCACCCGCTCGTCGCAATCGGCGGCTTGTGCCAGCAGCGCATTGGCAAGTGTTGTCTTGCCCGACGACGTGCCGCCGGCGACCAGGATGTTGCGCCGCTCGCGGACCGCCTTCTTCAGCGCATCGGCCTGCAGCGGCAGCATGACCCCGTCGGCGACATAGTCGGCCAACGTGTAGAGTTTCGCCGCAGGCTTTCGGATGGCGAAGCATGGCCCCAGCACGACAGGCGGCAGCAGACCCTCGAAGCGCTCGCCCGATGGCAATTCGGCGCTGACAATCGGATTGTCCGCATGCGCCTCGGCGCGCACGTGGGAGGCGACCAGGCGGATGATGCGTTCGGCCTCAGAAGGATGCATGTGCACGCCGGTGTCGACCCGGCCTTCACCCAACCGGTCGAGCCGCAGCGCACCGTCGGGATTGACCATCACCTCAATGACGGTCGCATCGGCAAGGGCTTCGGTGATCGCCGGACCCATGGCGGTGCGCAGCATGGCGCGGCGGCGATGGTCGGCTTCCGGATGAGAACTCATCCTTCCCCTCCCCTGCGATCGTCGGTGCCAAGTGACCGTTTCCCGGAAGCGATTTGGCGGCCGACTTGTTCGACGAACTTCTCGAAGCGCTCCTGGGCAATCGCTTGCGTCGCCTTGTCCGGCACCGGCGTGTGAGCATGAAGCGTGATCGAAAAGCGGATGAAGCGCGCCAGGCTCTCCAGGATCATCTCGACATCGCGCCTGACATGTCCGAGGTCACGGGAAAGACGGTCGAGCCTCTTGCCGTAGCGGTGGTCGAGTTCATTCTCCCCACGGCGCTCGATAAAGGCCTCGACCGCGTGCGCCACAATGGCCGATTTGGTGGTCGATGGATTGCGGCTGAGGTTCTCCAGCTTCTCGCTCAACTCGGGTCCAAGCAAAAACTGGTGACGAATGCGGTGGGGCTTCATGCTGCTTGTTCCCTCTGACCGGCGCTGATGCACCGGCGACGGGAACGAGCATCGTCGAGATCCTCGAAATCGCTTACGGCCGTTATCTACGCTGAGATGCGCCCGCGTATGGCGCGCCGTTCAGAAGCCGGGCACGATGTCCTTGTCGTCGCCCATTCCCTCATTGAGGCCGTACGCACGTGCTGCGGTGGAAATCCGATCCATGACGCGCTTGTCGGCGAGCGTCTCGCAGTCATCGTCTGCGGGCGTGAACAGATCGCCATGATCAGGCTCCTGGGCGACGAGGGTCCGTTCTTCGGGCAGGCCCGGATGGCGCTGCTGCTGGACACCTCCGTCTTCGATTGCCGCGCCGGCACTGTCGTCGTCGCCAGCAAGACGCCGATCCACGCCGCGCACCTGTCCGCTCCAATCGTCCGGGCGCGACGTGGGCCGATCCGCGTAGGCACCGTCGCGCAGCACCGGCGAAGGCAGCACTCGCTCCGTGAAATTCGGATCCTGGTAATAACGCAACTTCTTGGCGCGAATCGGCGGCAATCCCGAAACCAGGATTAGTTCGTCAGCCTGCGGCAACTGCATCACCTCACCCGGCGTCAGCAGGGGGCGAGCGGTCTCTTGGCGGCTTACCATGACGTGGGACAACCAGGGCGCCAACCGATGGCCGGCATAGTTACGCATCGATCTGAGTTCCGTCGCGGTACCGAGCGCGTCCGAGATGCGTTTGGCCGTGCGCTCGTCATTTGAGGAAAAGGCAATCCGCACATGGCAATTGTCGAGAATGGCGTTGTTCTCGCCATAGGCCTTGGAGATTTGGTTCAACGATTGCGCTATCAGATAAGCGCGGATGCCGTAGCCTGCCATGAAGGCGAGCGCAGTCTCGAAGAAGTCGAGCCGACCGAGCGCCGGAAATTCATCCAGCATCATCAGGAGCTGATGCTTGCGGCTCTTCTTTGGATCGCCCTCCAGGCGCTCGGTCAGCCGCCGGCCGATTTGATTGAGCACCAATCGCACCAGGGGCTTAGTGCGGGAGATATCCGACGGCGGCACGACCAGATACAGCGACATCGGTCGCTCGGCATCCACAAGGTCGGCAATGCGCCAGTCGCAGGCCGATGTTGCCGCGGCCACCGTTGGATCACGATAGAGCCCGAGAAACGACATGGCGGTCGAGAGAACGCCTGAGCGCTCGTTCTCTGACTTGTTCAGCACCTCACGAGCCGCCGAGGCCACGACCGGATGGACCTGGGGCTTGTCCACCGTGCCGAGGTGGTTGGTGGTCATCATCCGCTGCAGTGTCGCAGCGAATGAGCGTTGCGGGTCCGACAGGAAGGTGGCGACACGGGCGAGTGTCTTTTCCTCTTCGGCGTAGAGCACGTGCAAGATGGCGCCAACTAGAAGTGAATGACTGGTCTTCTCCCAATGGCTCCGCCGCTCCAGCGCGCCTTCCGGATCGACGAGAATGTCGGCGATGTTCTGAACGTCGCGGACCTCATCTGGACCTTTGCGCACTTCCAGCAGCGGGTTGTACCGCGCCGATCTCGGATCGGTCGGATTGAACAAGAGACAGTGCGAGAACTTCGACCTCCAGCCAGAGGTCAGCTGCCAGTTCTCGCCTTTGATGTCGTGAATGACGGCCGAGCCGGTCCAGGAAAGAAGGGTTGGAACAACGAGTCCGACGCCCTTGCCCGAACGTGTCGGCGCAAAGGCCATGACGTGTTCCGGTCCGTCATGGCGCAGATAGCGATAATTCAGTCCGCCAAGGAAAACGCCGGCCGGCTGAAACAGCCCCGCCTTCTCGATTTCCAGCTTCATGGCCCATCGTGAGGACCCATAGGTGGTGACCAACCCCCGCTGCCGTGCGCGCCAGAGGGACCCAGCTATCGCGGCGGCACAGCCCAGGAACCCACTGGCTCCGGCAAGTATGCCAGCCTTGTCAAAGACCTCAGGCGCATAGGCGTCAAATTGGAACCACCATTCGAACAGCTTCCACGGCTGGTAGATCGGCCAGCCGACTGTCACAAACCATGGTGCGCCGAGTGACGGCTGATAGGAGAGCATGTGGGCGCACCATTGGGTTGCAGTCCACACGCCAAGAATGACAATTGCGAATACGACAGCGATCTGCCCAATCAGCAACTTCGTGGGTGTCAATGGCTTGCTCCGCTCTTCTGGCCAGACGGACCAAACATCGCGCCGAGCGATGAGAATTCGAACGGCCGCTACGTGCGACTAGAGCACGTCCTGTTTAATCCGGTTCATATCCTGCGGCTTTGAAGTAGTTGGCGCATTCGGCTGGGGTGAAGAGGTCGACGACTGCGCCGACCGCGTCC
>NZ_JAMYUV010000059.1:0-35944 GCF_040323405.1 Mesorhizobium sp. M0048
TGGCCGGCCCCTCCAACAGCCGACCTCTCATGAATCACGCAAAACCGCTCTTGGGAATCCTCAAAACGCTCCCAGAACTAAAAAACTGCCAAAGTAGTGCTAGCAATGTAGGCGTGTACAGTTCCAGTTGCGGATGTTTTTCAAGAGTTTTGCCCACGGCAGCGCCATCAAGTGCTTTGGTCAACATGGCGAGGTCGGCAGGACGAGCGGTGCCTTGGACCGACATTGCATCTCTCCCGAAGAGGGCGAAAGCGCGAGTCCCGCGCCGTGGTGTAGCTGGTGGCATTGGTCGCCGTGCTGTCCGGCATGGGCCGGGCTGAACAGCGCGCCAAGGCTGGTCGATCGCGCTGGCCCGTCATCCTATTGGTGCTGATGGCATCCGCGCCGGCATGGTGATCGAGGGAGCGTTGTGAGACCATGACGATCTGACCGCATTCCAGTTCGGCCAGGCCTGATCAGCCCGCCGGAATCAAGCCAAGCCACGGCGAACCCAATTCGCCGCACCTCTCGGCGCGTCAATACTTACTTGTTGCGATGGAATTTCCCGGACAGTCTGGCAAGCTCGTACCGAAGGAGTTTCTGCCATGACCTCTCTCACCTGCACTCTTGCCGCCGATGCCAACGGAACGTGGCGGGTCGTCTTCGTGCCGGGGGATTGCATCTCTATGTAGAATTCAAGCTACCCCAAGCCGGTTCAGATCCGGTGGACTGGATGAGTGTGGACGACTTCCTTGCCTGGCGCCCAAAAGGCGCGCTCCACAAAAGTGCGCGCGACCGCTTGGTTTCGGTTATTTGCGGGGCGATGAGAGATCCATAACGCAAAAATCCGCTGCACCCGGTGGCACGGCGGGCTAGATCAGTGCCTAGATCTGCCATCAAATCCTCCCTATGCGGCCTCCTGAGGAGCGCGTCAGCCTGATTCACCAGGAATTAAGGGGAAGACGGATGGTTTTGACACGCGCTTTTGACATGCTGGGCCGACGCACTCCTCGCAGACGTTGATTTGATCATCTTCGTCGTGACGCCAATATAAATTACCAGATCGTATCCTCATGTGATATGGTCAAATCTTGGCCGAGAAAAATTAATAAGAAACAAGGGAGGCCGCGATGAGAGAGTATTTTTCATTTCAGCTATTCATGAGAATGTCGACTGCGTTATTTATTGGTGCCGCTATCTATTCTATCGTTTTCGGGAATACGTGACAGCGCTTCGAGCCCGCAGTTAGACTTTCTCGAGACCAAGTCGCTGACATTTCGCGATCCTGAGCAGTAGCTAGGACGCGGCGGGACGCGCTTCGCGAACTGCTCCGACCTGCCAGCAGATCACTCAGGGACAAAACCACCCTGCGGCGCTAAGTGCAACCCAGTGGAACCATACCCGCGGCAGCTCGTGGCCCCTGGCCAGACGTTGATGTGTCGAGGTGCTGGCTGGTGAAGCCCAGTCTCGCCAAGCCCCTGCGTACTTCCGGCGCGCCCATGAACAGCCTCCACAAAAGCCCTGTACGATGGTTCTCGATCATTGCGATGATTGGCCCCTGATTGATCGCCAGATATGTCCGGGAGTACCAGTTGCGAGGTTCGCAAAACGCGTCGACAAAGCCGAAGCGGCCCCATATGCGGTTTCGAGGCTTGGTCAGGAAACCGCGCAGTGCGCGCATCGCTTCCCCGGGAGCATAAGGGAAACTCGACAGGGCAGCGGACGGGGTGATTACGCCAAAGTCCCTGTCAGGTGCACTCGCGATGTATCCTCGCGGCCCATGGCTCGCGGTCAGACCCCAGCAGTCAGGGCCGTATCCCGAATGGCCATGGGGGTTGCGGACGCAATGCCGATAATTGATCTGCGTATGGCGGAGGTTCTGCTGCCAGTAGTCGGCGTACCGGTCACTCAGGTTTCGCGGATCGAGCCCGCAGAAAGAATAATGCGAAAAGAAGAGCGGACCACCAGAATTCATTCCCAACGGCAGCACGATCCCATCATGGTCGCGCCCGTTCAGAAACCCGGGACCACCAGCAAAACCTTCGTGATAGAGCTCCGGATCAATGGGGTGGCGTGCCGATCCCGCCGCCAGCACGAAAGTGAGCAGGCATTCGTTCCAACCCTTGATCGGGCTGCCCATCGCCCAGCCAAAGTTCGGGCTCCAGTGCCACATGAGTTGCCGGGTCCCGCGTGCAAACCAGTTCCATTCGGCCTCTAACAGCAGCGCGTCCACGCGATGGCGGAGGCGCACTTCTTCGGTTGCCGCCCTGACGAAATACTCGCGGGCGCAAATCAGACCCTGAAACAGGAAGGTGGTCTCGACCAGATCAGCGCCGTCGTCCTTGCGGCGGAATGGAATAGTCGCACCAGTGCGCCCATTCATAAAATGCGGAAGAACGCCGTGATAGCGCGGGGAGTTTTCCAGGAAATCGAGCATGCCATGCAAGTGCGATAAAGCTGCGACGCGGTCGATCCATCCGCGTTCGACCGCAACGATGATGGCCGCAATACCAAAACCGGACCCCCCGATCGCCACGAGATCGTTGGCGGGATCGCCTGTGGTCTTTTGCCGGTCGCGGGCAAGACCGCTGACCGGATGCGCGCCTTCCCAGAAATAGCGTACCGTCTGCCGCTGCACGATATCCAAGAGCGCATCATCATCGAGTTCGAGAGTGGTTTCCGGGAGATCGAATGCTTGAAGCGTGCTGGGGCTCATCGAGCCGGTGTTAGCGTCTTGGGCGTTCCAAGGCCATTGATTAAAAATGCCCATGTGGACCGGCCGCGCGCTGTGTGGTGTCAGGCCGATTCAATTCGCGACAGATGCCTGGCGACCCGATAGAAAGAAAATCAAGGGGAAAGAACCCCTGGATCGGCCTGGAAGCCTTTGTTCCACCCCATTGCAAATATCGAAGACGCGCAGACGCTGGCGCAGGCCATCGTCAATACGATCGTCGAACCCTTCCTCGTGCTCGACGAGAGCTTTCGCGTGCTGGCGGCCAACTGCTCCTTCTATCAGACCTTCAAAGTCGACCCCGAGCAGACGCACGGCTCGTTGCTCTACGCACTGGGCGACGGCCAGTGGGACATTCCAGCACTTCACCTGCTCCTGGAGACGATCATTCCCGAGAAGACCGCCATGGACGGCTTCGAGGTCGAGCATGATTTCCCGAATATCGGTCGGCGCACGATGCTGCTCAACGCGCGAAAGGTCCTCTACGACCACAGTTCGGCCGCGACCATCCTGCTCGCCTTCAATGACATCACGGCGCGCCGCGCTATCGAAAGGGAAAAGGAAGAGCTCCTCGGCCGCACCGAAGACCTGCTGCGGCAGAAGGATGTGCTGCTGCGCGAAATGGAACACCGGGTTGCCAATAGCTTGCAGATCATCGCCAGCATTCTGCTGCTGAAGGCTCGGTCCGTCACGTCGGATGAAACGCGGCAGCACCTGAAAGATGCCCATCAACGCGTGCTGTCCGTGGCCGAAGTGCAGCGGCATCTCCATGCCTCGACCGGTGCCGACGAAATCGAGGTTGGTTCTTACCTGTCGAAACTTTGCAGCGGTTTGGCCACTTCGATGGTCGGGGAAGCACAGGCTATTGCCGTCAAGGTTACGGCGGAAAATGGAAGAATAGACTCCCAGAAGGCCGTGAGCCTTGGCCTGATCGTGACCGAACTCGTTCTCAACGCCATCAAGCATGCGTTCCCCATGGAAAAGGCCGATGCGCTTATTTTGGTGACCTATGAGACCGACGCTGAGGATTGGAAGTTGACCGTATCGGACAATGGCTGGGGCAAAGCCGCTGGCGACGTCCCAAATGCCGGATTGGGGACAGCGATCGTGGAGGCACTTGTCAAACAGCTTGAAGCACGCATTGACACCGTCACGGGCAATACTGGCACGACGATTGCGATTACCAGAGCGACATTCACGTCGCGGATGCCGAAAGCAGCATAGCTTGGTCGCCTTGCGGATGCTTCAGGCGGTTGTCGGAATTGCGCCTTGAAGATCGTCCCATCGGGTGGTGTAGTTCGAATGTTTCGAAGCCGCTCGCGAGCGGGTGTCGTGGATGTTCCTATTCTCTGTGCTATAGGTTCCTTTTAATTGGAGAAACAACCAATGCAGCGGACCGTGACGGTAGTCGAGAAAATCACGGGCAGGGTGATCGGCGCGTATCCGATCGATCTTTCGGGCCAGAATCACCAGACTTCCGATGATCAGTATTTTGCCAAAGCATTCGAAGCCGCCGTCGACGGTGGCCTCATTACCGATGCTGAAGCGCACGCTGTCGAATTCCGTCTGGAATAGACACTCAAGCCGAGATCCACGCTACTTTCGCTTTCCATCGCGCCTTGGCGCCGTTACGAAAAAACCCCGCGCGATGCGGGGTTTTGATGCGGTCAAAAGCCATATCAAGCCGCGCCAGATGGGGTGAGCTTCACGCTTACGGTGCTCCAACCGATCTTGCCGTCGACCTTCATCGGGGAGGCCGGCTGGATGCGTGGGGAGATCATGCGCTCACTACGCCGGCTGATCGCGAAGCGCGTCAACACTCTCCGCCACGATTGCTGGCTGCCCGTCGTCACGGCGCATATACGACGTTCCGTTCGCCGCCGATCGCGTTCCTATCCACGACAATCGCGTGGTGATACATTCGCGCGATTTGGCGAATGTTTTTGTCGTCAAACTCACCGGGAAACCGGGGAGGTGGTCATGAGAATTATTACCACTCTAGCATGTGTCGCGTTGCTTGCAGGTTGCGCAACGGCGGGCCCCCCCAGGGCCCCAAGGGCCTGCCGGTCCACCAGGTCTGCCCGGCAAGCAGGGTCCTAAAGGTGCAATGGGGGCTGAGGGTCCAGCGGGGAAGGACGGCGTCAGCGGTTGGGAAATCACCCACTATGCAAGTGCCAGTGATACAAGCCCAGACAAGTCCGCACAGGCTTGGTGTCCCAAGCCAAAAGTCGTAATAGGTGGCGGTGCCAGCGCGTCAAATTCAAATGCTCTAATTTCTAGGAGCTTGCCGGTTACTTCCCCAGCTCCGGGGTGGGTAGCACAAGCGCATGTAGCCACTACGTCCCCAACAGGTTGGACGCTGACAGCATATGCCATTTGCGCGCTTGTCAAATAGTCGGCGCTTGGCCGGGCCGGTGAACTTGCGTTGTCGCGCCTCTGAGACACAAACGGCGTTCTAGCTAGAGCTACGGTCGCAAAGCTGTTGGCGGCTGGCTTCTTGGGAACACGACGGCTTTTCCGCTCGTTGATCTTTATGCCCTCTACCTCGATTCGCAAAACGGAATACGATCCGGAGCGCAAGGTCCTTTCCGTGTGGTTCGTCGCCAGCGGCAAGCGGTACGAGTTTGAGGGAGTACCGCCGGAGACCTTTGCGGCATTCAAAGCCGCGTTCGCGAAGGGCCGCTACTTTAACGACCACATTCGCAATCATTTCCGCTACCGATTGATTGCGGATGGCAGCGAGCCAGGATGACGGGTCTGTCGGTGGCCGAATTTCGTTCGCCCATTGGAGACATCACCTTTTTTGGCAATCAGTTTTCGCTTCGCCGAGGTACATTCGTGCTCTTTGGCGGATCTCCCTTGCCGTCGGATCGGCTCCGGCCGCCCGCCCGCCGGAGGGCCTTGGTGGCTTCCGCAACGCCCGCGCGGTCATTGTCGCTGGCCCGGATCAGTTCGGGGACCTGATCCACGGGGATGTCATTCTGCTGCGCGAAATGCTCCACGTCGTAGTCCTGGCTGGACCCCAGGCGGTCTCGGTCACGCGTGCTCTTGTCGTCGGCCATGTGAACCTCATGGTGGAGCTTCGGATCAATGGCAACGTGGGCAAACAGCTTTCGTTGCGGCATCAACGCGGAAATCGTTACGTTCACTCTGGCTAATATAAGCTTTGTACCTAGTATTGACTGGGTGCGTAAAATTGTAAGTACCGGCGCCGGCCGCCTCGAGTTCATTCCGCCGATGCTGCCAACCCTGATGCCCAAGCCACCGTCAGGCGATGGGTGGATTCATGAGATCAAGCTTGATGGCTACCGCTGTCAGATCGTCATCAACGGGCCCGATGACATTCGCGTTTATACCAGCAATGAAGGAAGTTTTGGATATCAATGTGATGCGGCCAGACGGCCGGATGGAAAAGGTTACGATCACTCCATCATCAGGCCCACCTTGGTAGACATAGTAGCCTATCATCAACTCGCTTTTGAGAAGAGATGCGACGCGCCCGGTCGTCCACAGATACCCGTATGTGGATGGCACTCCTTCCTTGTTCAGACGAACCGATATGCCGGCCATGCTCTGCCCTTCAGCAACAAACATATTGAAGATGCGCCTCACAAGCTCGATTTCGTTTGGCGGGCCGGGCACAAGGAGAACGCGGTCGCCAGCGAGCCCTTTCTGTTCTCCAGGGCCGAGAAGGCATCTGGGCTCGCCATCTTTATCCAGCAACAGTCGCCTGACGCCGTAGGGCACAGGTCCGCCCTGGCTGAATCCGAGACGAGCCTGCTGCAGGTGCGCTCTGGAGACCTTTGCGGATAGCTCGCGGCTGTACTCGCTTGCCATCACCCGTTTCATATTCTTGGATCGCAGAGACCATGCTGCCGTCGTTCTCGAATTGTTCGCCGCAATATTCCACCGCGACGCCTGCATCACGACAGAGAAACTCGTAATGAGCGGATTGGTCCGTATCCGGAAAGCGGCCCCAGCGGCTGACGTCAAGGACGAGAATTGCCGAGAAAGTCGTTTGGCCAGTGACGACATCGGCTAGTAACTGCTTCAGTCCGTCGCGACCTCTTATGCTCAGGCCGCTTTTCCCAGCGTCTTCGTAGGTTTGGACGATAGTGTATCCGCGCCGCTCTGCGTACTCCGTAATGGCCATCGCCTGGTTCTCGAGCGAATAGCGTTGATGTTCAGTGGACATGCGAATGTAGGTGGTTACGCCTCCGCGCCGAGCGAAAAGCTCTCTGGTCGGCAACGGACCAGTTGAGCCGTTTACCCGATGACGTCCTTGGCGACATCGGCATCTCACGTGACGAAATCATGTGCGATTTGCGAAGCCGCGCCATCCGTCATGCGGAGGCAGGCGCGGCCGGCACGACGATCGAGCGCACCAGGATCGCTTCGGCCTCGATCCCGAAACGGTTGGCCGCCGGCAGTGGCTACGCCTCGGCCGAGATCCCCTTTGGCTGGTCCACGAGCGCGCGATCGAGCCTTACATCGAGGCTTCGACAAGCAGCGGCGCGCGGATGGGACCTTCGAACGGCACTACACCTGCGACCCCAAGGACTGGATGTTGACCGACGGGAGCTGGGGAGGATCTCAAAATGATCATGTCAGTTGTTAAGTCCCTCGCGCCTGTGACGCTCGGCACCGTGCTGATCGCAATCAGTCCGGCTTCATTGTCGGCTTCTGACGCTCAGGACCTCGCGTTCGCTTACGCTGACATGCCAATCATACAGCTGAAAGACGTCTATTTGGATTGCGAGCGGGGAGGCCGCCGGTGCGCTGGGGCGCTCCGCATCTGCTGGTTACTGACGATAAGCTGGTCTACCTTATAGTCGGTGCGGCCCCGGCCTTCGGACTGTCAGTTGCGTTCGACCACCACGAATAGCCTCGCTTGGGAGCGTGTTGGCGTTCATGTTAAACCCATCGCCACGGCTAAACCCACGACAAGCGAAATGGCCAGGGCGACAAATACTGGAAGATGATGCATAACGGCTTCGTACCGACCGCCAAGACAACGGTCGACGAACGTTTGGAAACAGTCCCATCACGGTCCCACACATGGCTAACAAAAGGTTAACCATCTCATCGCTAGCGGGCTAGTGGAGAGGAAACTCGCTAGCCGCCCCTAAGGCCCCTCACGTCTCGTCACTGGTTCAGCCCTCCGGCCCCCGTCAAAAACCGAGCGTCCCGGATCATCCGCAACGTCGACAACGCCAAGACAGCCGGCGAGGAGCTGGTGAAGTGGACGAAGCGTGGCCCTGGGTGGGACCTCGCGGTGCGCGTTTGCATGGCCGTATATTCGACGAGATGGAAGCTGAGGAGGCCCGCAAGGCATTCCTGGCTGCTGCAAAAGAGGAGGGGACGTTACTCCCCCAATGGCAACTAGCCAGGAAAGCGGTTGAAATTTGGGAGGGACGATGCGGTCGCGCTCTCCCACGGTGGGTACGTCCTCGGCTATGTAAGTGGTGACCTCGATGAGAGCGCAGCTTGCCTCGATCGCGCGCTCGCTCTCAACCCGAACTTGGCAGCTGCCTTGGGCCTCAACAGCTGGGTGAAGGTTTGCTTGGGCGAGCCAGACAGAGCCGTCGAACACGCCGCGCTTGCGATGCGGCTGAGCCCATTTGATCCGCGCCTGTTCGCTTGGCAGTTCAACACTGGGCTCGCTCATTTCTGTGCTGGCCGCTACGGCGATGCCGTCGCGTGGGCTGGAAGGTCGTTGCGGCACCAACCAAACTACGCGAGCGCGATGCGCGTAGTGGCGGCGGGCCATGCCTGGGCGGGGCGGCTCGCGGAAGCCAGGGAAATGATCGCCCGCTATGCGCGTTCGACCCGGCGCTGCGGCTTTCGAATCTTGCCGACGTATTGCCGCCGTTCCGGCGATTGGACGATCGGAATAGGTATACCGAGGGCCTTCGTAGGGCGGGACTTCCAGAGTAACACGTATCAGTTTAAAGGGCGCCGTTGCGTCCACATTGATCGGGGCGATTTAAGGTGCCCGCATACGTGTGGATCTTCGCAATGTGGCAGGCACCTCAGCCTTGTTTGGTCCGCGAACGATGACTGCCCAACCGGTTGAGCACGGCCGGGTCTCTATCCCAAATGAACGAGACATGGTCCGATCTCCTGCGGTTTCGGTTGGCACGCCTTCTCAGCGCTTGCTGGTGATCGCAGCTTTGCGGGAAACAAGCGTTTGAAGGCCCGTCGTTTCGCTGGATCGCGGATCTGGCGCTGTTCACGACTGGCTGGTGCAAAAAACCTCTCGATTCCCACTGTCGTTCCAACTGCACATCAAACGCTGACGGCCGAGGTTTGGCCGTGCGGGGCTATCCCGGTCGCGCAAAATCCGAACTCAGGAGTGAATGACATGCAGGACGATACAATGGTCATGGAAAAGGCTTCCATGAAGAAGGCGCCGCGGGAGCCGAGGAACGGCGTTGATACGCCCACCCTTCTGGCCACCATCAACGCCGTCGCGGGCCAGCCGGAGCTTGCCAAGTTCCAGTTCCGTGCCAAAAGCCGGTGGATTGCAGGCACCCACAGCAGCAGCACGATGACCAACTTCTTCGGAGCCGGCGTCGAGCAGTCCCACGTGATGGCCTACCAGGCTGATAGCGACCATCCAGCGGTCCTGTGCGGCGCCGACAACGGCCCGACGCCGGTCGAATATCTTCTCCACGCGCTTGCTTCATGCCTTACAGCCGGTATCGCGAACATTGCGGCCGTGCGTGGGGTGACGCTTCATCAGGTGGAAGCGACAGTGGAAGGCGACATCGACCTTCGCGGCATCCTCGGCATCTCAAATGAAGTCCGCAACGGCTATCAAGGCATCCGTATCTCCTTCAAAATCAAGGGCGATGCTCCTGCCGAGAAGCTCGAGGAGATCGTGATGCAGTCGCGTGCCCGTTCCGCGGTGTTCGACGTACTGACCAACGGCGTGCCGATCTCGGTTGCCGTGAAAGGCTGATCTCTGATCGAAGCAACATCGCCGGCTTCGTCCAGGAAGGGATGCCGCCGGCGATCTGGTGTCCCCGCCATATAAGGGTGCAGATTCCATGCAGCGCACAGATGTGGCCGTCATCGGCGCCGGACAGGCGGGTCTCGCCATGAGCCATTGTCTAAGCGAAAGCGGCATCGACCATGTCGTGCTGGAGCGCGGCCGGATCGCTGAGCGCTGGCGCAGTGAACGGTGGGATTCCCTTCGCCTGCTCACGCCCAACTGGATGACGCGCCTGCCCGGCGGCGGCTATCGCGGTGCCGACCCCGATGGCTTCATGACAACGGCCGAGACCGTCGCATTCCTGGAGAATTACGCGCGCTCGACAACTTCACCGATAGAGGACGGTGTGGAGGTGCTCTCGACCAAAAGGATCGACAGAGGCTTCCGGCTGCTGACCAATCGCGGCCAATGGAGCGTGCGTGCGATCGTGGTCGCGACCGGATACAGCGACAGGCCACGCATTCCGTCAATAGCGAGGCAGATCTCCCCCCGTATCAGGCAGATCGTGCCGCGGGGCTATCGCAATCCTCAGCAACTGCCTCAGGGTGGCGTTCTCGTGGCCGGGGCCTCGGCGACCGGCATACAACTTGCGGAAGAGATCAATCGCTCCGGGCGCCCAGTGACCCTGTCGGTCGGCAGTCATACACGCCTACCGAGGCTTTACCGCGGGCACGACATCATGTGGTGGCTCGACCGGCTGGGAATGCTTGCCAAGCCTGTCGCTGAAGTTCCGGATCTTGATGCAGCAAGACGGCAGCCCTCGCTACAGCTGATAGGCACACCCGAACGCAGGACGCTCGACCTTGCCGGTCTCGGGGGGCAAGGCGTTCGTCTTGTCGGTCGAGCGGCTGCCGCTGGCGATACACGCATTCGGTTCAACGGCGATCTCGCCGACACGACCACGGCGGCGGAACGCAGGCTGAGGCGGGTGCTGGCCAAGATCGACCGCGCGGCCGTCGGCGAGGGCCGCTGCCCAATCGATCCGCTTCCCATTCCGAACCTGATTCTGAACGCCGAGCCGACCGAAATCGACCTCATCGACCAGGGTATCGAGACCGTCGTATGGGCCACCGGCTATCGCCGGGAATACCCATGGCTGAAGCTGGATGTTTTCGACGCCCAGGGCGAAATCCTGAACGATGGCGGCGTCTGCCCGTATCCGGGTCTTTACGTGCTCGGCCTCAATTTCATGCGTCATCGAAGCTCCAGCTTCCTTGACGGTGTCGGCCGCGATGCCGAGGCGCTGACGGCGCACCTGGCAATGTTTCTCGCCGCTCCGCACCGAGCCGCGGCCTGACCGCCCAATACAACGCTGGCGCGGCAAAAATCCATGCTGCCTTCAACGATGAGGCACACGGCCGACCCCGACAAAGGTCCCCACTGGCGCCGCAGTCAGCGGCCCGCAACCAATGGAGAAAACAATGAGTGCAATGGTAAATCCATCCGGGTCCCTCACCACAACGCGAGGTTTGCGCGGGGCCGGCGGAACAATGTTGGCCGCAGTCTGGCGTTTCATTCGCATCCACGGGGATCGTCGGCAGCTTTACGAGTTGCCAGACTACATCTTGCGCGACGTCGGCGTCACCCGCTTCGAGATCAACTCGATCACCTCGTTTGGCAGGCGTGATACCAGCCGTCGGATGCGTCCTTCGAAGGAGGAGGAGGGCGGGGCTCGGTGACCGCCGCATCGACGTTCAATGTCTCGCATGAGGCGTGCAACGCACCGCTTGTAATCGCCCTGCACTGTTCGGGCGGCAGCGGACGACAATGGCGCGCATTGTTGGAGCGGCTCGACGACACGTTCCGGTTCAGCGCACCCGATCGGATCGGCGCGCCGGGGGGCGGAACCGGGACTGGTTCCGCCGCTTTCCGTTTGGCTGACGAAGCCGCTGCCATCATAGAAATGATCGATCGCCATGAGGGACTTGTGCATCTTGTTGGCCATTCCTATGGCGGTGGATTGGCGCTGCATATAGCTGCGAAGCGTCCACATCGAATAGCCAGCCTCTCGCTTTATGAGCCCTCTGCCTTTCACCTGCTGCGCGAGCTGGAATCGGAGGGGCACGAGGCATTGGGTGAGATCTTGGGGATCGCAGGCGCCGTTCAAGACGGCTTGATCAACGGCCGTTACCAGACCGCGACAGCTCGTTTTATCGACTACTGGGGTGGGGACGGCGCATTCGCTGCGATGAAGCCGGAACTGCAGGTGGCGCTTGTGCGGTTTCTGCCGAAGGCCAGCCTGGACTTCCAGGCATTGATCCATGAATCGACGCCAGCAAGCGAATATGCCCGGTTTGGCTTTCCGGTCCTGGTATTGCGTGGCGAATTTGCGCCAGTTCCAACGCAGCTCATCGCCCGGGAACTCGTTTCCCGTGTTCCGACTGCGATCGGGGCGATTGTTCCTGGCGCCGGACATATGGGGCCGCTGACCCACGCAAATCTGGTGGCGGATCGTTTGGTCCGTGGGATATTGTTGCACGACACCGCACGATCGCGAGCCGCGTGACCGCGACTTGCTTGCCCTAAGGGCAGCGCAAACCTTCGAAGCAGATCCTTGGGTGCGGGGGATCACACCGTAGCGGCTATGCGATCGTGCGCGATTTTTCCGGCCGGGACCTCTGTGTCGGAAAAATCCTCGCGCATCTGCATTTCTGAGTAGAGCCTGCCCGCTTCCGCGAGAGCGGCATCCGCGCTAGCAATTTTACCGCGACGCTTCGCGAGGCCGAGAGCCAACAAGGAGCGGGCAAGCTCCGGCCGCAATTCAACCCGCCTGGCAAGATTGCAGGCCTGTTCGAGCCAGCTAATGGCTGATCTGGGAGGTTTCAGCTCGGCAATACCGCGCAGTACGATGATCTCGCTCCACGGATCGCCACGTCCCCGTGCAAGCTCGAGCGCATGGCCCAGATTGGCCGCAGCTTCCGGCTCACACAGGCGCGCACGCACGCATGCGAGCACCGCGCGCGCGTGACATTCGAACTGGGCAAGATCGAGCCGCTCAGCCTCGGTCACCGCCATTTCCAAGGTGGCGCCCGCGTCGTAGTTGCGGCCGAGCAGGAATTCCGCGTGCCCAAGCATCGTCAACAGCCATGGCCGCAGAAGGATTGATGCGCTGGTCGCAGCTTCGGAGGACCACAACTGCAACGCCTCGACAAGCTCCGGCTCGGGCCCGCGCAGGACACCCACCACACCGGTGAAATAGGCGGCAGCGCAGCTGTCGATCGGGCGCGCCACTTCGGCCGCGACCTTCTGGAGTTCGGCAAGCGAACGCTCCGCATCGTCGAAACGGCCAAGGCGCGCTTCGGCCTGCGCGCGATGCCCCAGGTACCAAACCGCTCGCGCACCGAGCTGTCCGAAACGCTCCAGACGCCAAGCTTTGGTGAACCTCTCCTCATGCGGAACAAGCCGCTCGAGCACCTGCCGCGCCTCGCTGCGGATCAGAAGCGCCTGTGAGGCGGCCAGATCCGACTCGCTTATGCAGCGCTGCACGCCATTTGCCGTGGCGCCGCGCTTGAGTGTGTCGGCCGGTTCCAGCGCCTCCTCGTAGCGGCCATGGGAGCTGTTGAGATAGCTCAAATGGAGCAGCACCTCGGAGATGAGTTGCGGATCGCCCAGTTCCATGGCCAGTTCGCGCGCTTCCAACAGCTGCGGCAGCGCCTTCCGATAGGCACCCAGGGCGCCGTAGGCAGGCCGCATCCGCACCCGCAGGGCTATTGCTTGGGCGAGAGTTTTCGGATTTCGCGGCAACGCGGCGACTGCCTTGCGGGCGCGTTCTAGGAACTGGACGGCGGCGGAATAGGCCGAGCGTTCCTCAGCCCGACCCGCCGCTTGCAGCAGATAGTCCGCGGCAGGTTCCCACGCCTCGGCACGAAGCGCGTGCTCCGCCATTTCCTCGACGTGATGGTTCAGCGATCCGGCATAGAGCGTGTCCATCGCAAGCAGTGCACCCCGATGCAGCCTTTTTCGGTCCTCCGCCAGCAGGGATTCGTAGGCCACCTTGAGCGTCAAGGCGTGCTTGAACGTATATTCCACGTTAGGATAGCTCTGGACCTCGAACAGGAATTCCAGACTCTGCAGTTTGGCCAGGCATGATTCCAGTTCGGCATCCGGCAGCGGCGAGAGCGCGCTCAGCAGCGGATATGGAACATTCTTACTGATAACCGAAGCGACTTGGAGTACCTGCCTTTCCGAGTCACCCAGCTGCTGGATACGTGCGGCGATGAGCGACTGAACCGTCGAGGGGATGGTGATGGAGTCCACCGGCGTCTTGAGCTCGTAGCGGTCCGAATGGCCGACAAGTGCACCGTCCGCAACCAGTCCGCGCACCATTTCTTCCAGAAAGAGCGGTGTGCCCTCGGCCCGCTCGGCAAGTGTTTTCCGCAGTTCACCCAGGCTGGGATCGGATCCCAGTAATTCGGTGAGGAACTGGTCCATCTCGTCCCGCGCGAACCGCTCCAGCCTCATCTGCTGAAAATAGCCGCGGCGGTTCCATTCATGCCGGTACTGCGGCCTATAGGTGGCGAGAAGCATGATGCGGTTGGCGCCCATCACTTCGACCAGCCTGTTGACCACGGCCTCGCTCTCAGCATCGATCCAGTGCAGATCCTCTATAAGCATGGCGACGGGCGAGGCTCGGCTCAAGGCAACCAGAAAAGCGCTCATCGCCTCGGATACCCGTGAGGTCCGCTCCCGCGCATCGAGATGCAGCCACGCAGAATCGTTGACCGGCAGGTCCGCGAGGAATGAAAGCGGCGCCGCATGACGTGGATCCAGGTCCAGTTCCGCCTGCTTAAGGGCAAACAGGCGCTGGGCGTCCGCCAAGCCGTCCTCGCCGCGAATGCCACAAGCCGAGAGCAACAGCTTCTTTACAGTGCCTAGAGCGACCGATGAATCAAACTCCAGACCGCCGCATTCAAGGACAGTAAAACCAGCAACCTCGTCGAGGGAGAGAAATTCGTGGGCAAGTCTCGACTTGCCCATGCCGGGATCGGCGACGATGCCAATGATCTGGCCGTGGCCCTCCCTGACCCGGCGCCAAGTTGCAAGAAGCATTTTGAGCTCAAGCTCGCGCGCCACCAATCCGGTAAGGCCGCGGTTGGCCCTCAGGTGCCAGCGCGACAGAGCGTGGTTCTCGCCCAACAATTCGTAAATACGTTCGTCACGGCCAAGTTGCGGATGCTCCGAATGCGCTAAGCGGTGCATCTGCACATAGCCTCCGGCGGCTGCGCGCGCCCGGGCCGTTGCGGCGATCGTCGCACGGTGCAAGGCACGCATCAGCCGGTTGGCTGCACGCGGCGCGGCGCCGGCCAGTTCAACCTTGCTGCCTTCGCTCGTCCATTGTTGCCGCACGATGACCTCGCCGGTGTCTATTCCGGCCCTCAACCGGGTGCCGCCGTGGGAGAGCTCCTCCACGGCTAGCTTAGCCGCGAGCGCGGCGCGGCACGCAAGATACGCGTGATCCTCTGTGGCGCGAGCAAGGCCGAATGCTGCCGTGATTGTCCCGTCAGCAGACGATGTGATGGTACCGCCATGGCTCTCCACGACCTGTATCAAGCGATCCTCGAGGGGCTGGAATTCGCGGATCGCCACCTCCGGATCTTCTGTTTCGAGGAGATGCATGGGACTGACCACTTCCGCGGCAAGCACGGTTATGTACTGCCGAGAGCGGTTGATTCCCAAGGACGCCGGAGGACCCGCGAGTTGCTGCGTCTGTTCGGGGTCCGCAAGAAAACGACGCGTTTCATCCACAAAGGTTGCGAACGCTGGTTCGTGACCAAGCAGCACGTGATTGGCGCTATCGAGCGCAACGAAACGCGCGCCGGGGATTTTCCCAGCGATTGCCTGACCATGATCGAACGGAATGACGGCATCCCCAATGGCATGCATCACCAGGGTCGGAACGCGAACTCGGGGCAACAGGTCGTCCACATCGATGACGGCGCCTTCCTCGAAGATTCGATGGGCAATCTCCGGCGAGACGGTACTGCGTTGCAGCTCATTGTACCAATTCTTCTGTTCCGGCGTTGCTTCCGGAATGAAGAGGGAGGTGAACATCTGGCGGAATACCGGGTCGTCTTGGCCCCAGCCCTCCTGTATTAGCGCTCCCATGGCTTCGCGACGCGCTATTTCGCGCTGATTGCCTCGTTTGCGCCAGCCCTTGGTAAATCCGCCATACAGCACCATTCCCGCCACGCGCTCAGGATGCCTTAAGGCATAAGCGATCGAGACGGCACACCCTTGGGAAATGCCAAGCAGGGATACGCGGCGCAGACCAGCGGCATCGATGATGCTCTCCAAGTCGGCGACCATGGCATCAAAGGAAAGGTCGGCGGGATACCGGTCTGATAGGCCGTTGCCGCGCTGGTCGTAGCGTATCAGCTGGTAGTGCGCGGAGAGGCCCTCGATCCAATGCTTCCACACCGGACTGTCCCATTCGAGCTCGAGATGGGACATCCAGTGGGCGGCCCTCACCAAAGGGGGACCTTGACCACTCAATGCGTAGGCCAGGCGCGCGCCGTCGGGTGTCGTGCACCGGCGGATCTCCTGCGCAAGCACCACTTCCGGCGGAGAAGCAAGCTGCATCTCCAGCGTAGGCAGAACCTGCGTCGAAGTGACGGTCTCACCCGCGGGAGCGATCTGAGTGTCCGTTCTCGTGGCGCTGCTTTGGACCATGGCGGACTGCCGTGCAGCCTCGCTTAGACGGCGGATGTCGGCTCGAAGTGCGCCGTCCTCGGGCTCCAGCGCCTGCAGGTCATGCGCGTACGGAAGCGCCCGAGCAGGGCAATCATCCGCCAGCCGGTCGACGAGCACGCGAAGGATGCGCAGACGCGTCACGTGTAGTTCGTCGGCAGTCGCAATGCGCCAGGCCTCGAATTCCGGACAGCGCGGCAATGAAAGGTCATCCAGGAAACGTCCGCGAAACGCTCGGGCGAGGGCCTCCAGTTGCTCCCGTTCAAGGGCCTCTATGTCGCGAGCGCCGAGACCCCGGAGAGGCGCGATGTCCAGCGTCATTTGGCTGGTGTTCAGGCGAACTGCGTTGCGGTCGGCTTGCAGGATCTCGCCCTGCCCGAGGTCGACGACCTGCCGTATCTTGGAGAGACTCCAGCGAAGAGCGCCGCGAGGATCGTCCGGTACCTCCCAGAACATTTCGCAAAGGCGCTCGCGCCGCTGCGGGCGCTCGACAAGCGCAAGATAGGCCAGCAGCGCCCGCGTCTTTTTCGAACGCGGCAAGGAAACGACCTCGCCATGGCGAAGGACGGTCAGATCTCCGAGGAGGCGAATTTCGAGCGACACTTTGCCGATCCCAGTGCGCCTGCTAAATTAGCGGTAGAATGTATCAAGTTCGTGCCGCTGCCGAAACCGTTCGTTTCAGAAACGCGAGCGATCTGACTTGCTCCTCGCTTCGGGGAGGTCGGCACGGAAAAGTCTACATGAAGCCGAACCGGAAGCGGATGGCGTCCGTGTTGCCTCGTTCTGGGTTGGTAGCGACGATGCGTCTCACGCCGCCGCCCGCATCCATCGGGGCAGCAGGCTGTCGGGATTTGCACATGCGCCGGGTGTGTAGTTTGCGCCAATAGACTCCAGCCGGGCGCCGAGCGTGCCGTCTCGCCATGCTGCAAGTGTATCTAGGCAGCCACCGAGATGCTCGCCGCCGACAAAGACCTGCGGAATTGTAGGCGAGCCAATCCGGGCTCTCAGGGCCTTTCGGATTTCTCCGTCCAGGCCGATCTTCTGGAATTCCGGGGTATCGATGTCGATGGACTTGTAGGCGATTCCGGCACGATCGAAGAGCTTTCTTACCGTCCAGCAGAATTCGCACCATGTCAGAGCGAACATGACTACCGGGTGCTCCAAATCATTGATCGCCTCATCAATAAACTCATGCGCCAACGGATCGATTTGGATGTCGTTCGCGGGCGCCGATGACAGCGCGAAGGATGGCGGCCGGTCGAAGCGGTAGCCGGGTGTAGAGTGAGAGATCGCCTCCTCGGCCTCCGACATTTCGTCGCTGATATGATCGAACAGGATCGTGCTGAGATACCGCTCGCCTGTGTCAGGCAACATGCAGAGCACGCTCTGGTCCGGGCCGGCGCGCCGAGCGATTTCCAGTGCCCCGCTCAAGGTTGCTCCGCCGGAGATGCCCGCCAATATTCCCTCTTCCTTCGCAAGCCGGCGTGCGACTTCTAGGGCGCTGGCACCTGAAACGGGCAGGATCTCGTCCACAAGGTTGTCGGCCATGGCATTGCCTACAATTTGCGGAATGAAATCTGGGCTCCACCCCTGCATCGGGTGTGGCCGGAAGCGGGTGTGCGCTCGTGTCGGCAGTCCGTGGTCGTCAAAGCTTTGGGGAATGCCGCTCGACAGCAGTGCCGAATTATCGGGCTCGCACACGATGATTCGCGTTTGCGGCCGCTCGCGCTTGAGCACTCGCGCCACACCGGCAAGAGTTCCGCCGGTCCCTGTGCCGGTGACCCAGTAATCGAGTGGACGGTCCTGAAAAGCCGCGAGAATTTCGAGCGCTGTCGTGCGGGCATGAATATCGGCGTTGACGGGCGTCTCGAATTGCCGGCAGAGGAACCAGCCGTGCGTTTCGGCCAGCTCGATCGCCTTGGCCAGCATGCCGCTGCCACGCTCGACGGCAGGTGTCAACACGACCTTGGCACCGAAGAAACGCATGAGCTTGCGGCGTTCGAGGCTGGCGTTTTCCGGCATGACGATAACAAGAGGATAGCGTTTCGTGGCGCAAACCATGGCGAGCCCAATGCCTGTGTTGCCACTCGTCGCCTCGATCACGGTCTGGCCAGGTCGAAGTAATCCAGAACGCTCCGCTTGTTGGATGACGGCGGCGGCAAAACGGTCCTTGACCGATCCGCCAGGATTGAACGCTTCGATCTTGGCATAGAGCGAGGCGGCGCCGTTGTTTATGCGCGAAAGGCGCACGACCGGCGTGTCACCGATCGTGTCGAGAATGCTGTCGTGGATTGGGCTCATCTCAGTTGGTCCTTGTTTAGCGACGGCGGCATTCCGTCCCTTTGATCTCTGAAATTGGCAGGAAAGCCGAGGTTTGCAGCGTTTGACCCAACGTGGAATTCAGCGATTCCAACGCTTGAATCAGTGGCCCACTGCAGGATCTGGAAGTCCGCCGCCGCATGGGGCCAGCGCTCTCGCACCGAACGACGCCAATACAGCCAGCACGGCCAGATTGGCTGCGCCCGCGGCAGATGCAATTAGGAAAGCGGGCCTATAGCTGCCGAAGTGGTCATAGACGAAGCCGCCGAAATAGCCGGCCATGCCCATGCCTACCCAGGCGATCAGCATGACAGTGCCGAGTGACTGGCCAAAGCGTTCGGCTGGCACAAACTGGCGTACGCAGAGAATCAGGCAGGTCATGTTTCCAGCAAAACCAAAACCGAAGACTGCCGACAGCACCAAGAGGCTCAGCTGCTGGTCTAGCGCGGGAAAAATCGCAACGCATGCCGTCTGAATGAAAGATGCCAGTGCATAGGCAGCAAGGTTGCCTGCCCGGTCGGCGAGGAGCCCGAATGCGATCCGCCCGGCGGCGCCGAACAGCATCGCGATCAACAGGCTGAGCGATCCGACATCCGAAGATCCGCACACGGCCGTGACGAAGCTCGTGAGGTGCATCAGCGGGACCCCCATGCAGGCGCAGCAGAGAAAGGCTGCCGCAGACAGGAGCGCCACGGGAGAAATCCGGCCACCTTGGAAAGCTGGCTCTGTTGAAAAACGCACGGGGACGGGAAGAACGTCGCCGAGGGGCGGCCTTTGAACCGCAGGCAGAAGGATCGCCAGCGCAGCCATTGTCGCCGCCGCCATCACCGCATATGCGAAGCGCCAGCCGACGCCATCAATCAAGGCATTCGCGGCGTACGGCAGTATGCCTTGACCTAGGGCTCCTCCTGCTGTGACGGTCCCCACGGCGAGGCCCCGGCGGCGGTCGAACCAGAGCCCGGTTACCGCAAGTACCGGCGCATAAAGACAGGCAAAGCCGAGCCCGCCCAGCGCGAAATTGGCGGCATAGATCTGCCAGAGCGAAGTTGCGAAGGACATCGCGGCAAGCGCTATCACCATACCTGCCGAGCCGATGAACAGCAGGTTTCTGGTATTCAGGCGATCGGACAACCGGCCCCAGAACAGCCCGCCCAAGGCCATGCCGACGCTTGACAGCGTGTAGGCAAGGCTAATATCGGCTCGCGACCAGCCAAACTCCGCCTCAAGCGGCCTGATAAAAACGGATGTCAGCGCGAGGCTACCAAATCCGAACGCCATGGCAGTCGTAGCACCGGCCGCAGCCAACAGGCCGCGCAGCCGCATTGTGTTACCCCGAACCTCGCTGTTTCCAGCCGCTGGTGATTGACGATTCGACATGTTTCTGCCCTCAGAACATCTTCGAAGCTGTCATCGCCCAGCGGTATGGAAGCAGGCGTGTGCATCAGCGTAGAAACTCCGGACCCGGCCGTGGAAACGGCCCACTTTGGACCTGCAATCTACCCGACAGGAGGGGCTGATACCGAGATCAGGCCTAATCGAGAATGGTAAATCCCCAGAACCAGACGAGGCGGACCAGTGATCGGATAGCCGGCGCCGTCTGACAGACGTTGCAGATATGCGGGCTCTGATGTAATTTAGCACTTGATCAAGTGAGAAATATGCCCGCTGCCGCGACGGCTTTTCTCCCTTTTTTGTCCCGGCAGATTGCATGCTCTCTAACGGACCTGGCTACCCCATGCGGTGTTCTTGTGGTCGCGAGGTAACAGCGTTTATGGGGTTGCCATGCTCCGACTTTGCGCAATCGTCGCAGCCTTCCTCCTTGCGAGCTTCACGACTTTTCACGCTTGCGCCGACCGAAGGGTCGCTTTTGTCATCGGCAATTCGGACTACCGACAATTCCCCGCGCTCAAGAACCCGGTCAAGGATGCCGAGGACGTGTCGAAAACATTTCGACTGGCAGGATTCGAGGTCTTCGTCGCAAGCGATCTGACGAAGCTGCAATTCGAAGAACAGTTCCGCAATTATCTTGCCGCCGTTGACGGCGCCGACCTTGCGGTCGTCTACTATTCCGGTCACGGTTTTCAGATCGGCGGCGAAAATTTCCTGATCCCGGTCGATGCCTCCTTGAAGGAGGCGGCGGACATCGAGGTCCAGGCCATCAAGCTCAACGATGTGCTGGGACAATTGCGTTCGAAATCGAAGATCCAGGTGATCATCCTCGATGCCTGCCGCAACAATCCGTTTCCGCGCAAGAACTACTGGCTGAGAGACCAGCTCATTGCCACCGGTAACGCCGGGCTCGCCCAGGTCAAAAGCTCGCTGAACACGCTGATTGCATTTGCCACCGAACCCGGGGCGGCGGCGTATGACGGGGCCGGCGAACTCAGCCCGTTTTCGGCGGCGTTTTCCCGTCGCGCGCTAGCGCCTAACCAGGAAATCCGCACCGTAATGGCGGCGGTACGCCGCGATGTGGTGGAAGCTACAAACGGCCTCCAAGTTCCCTGGGAGAACTCATCACTGATTGACGAAGTCGTGCTGATGCGCCGCAGCAGTCGCCCCGCACTGCCGCCGGTGCTGGAGAAGGTCGTGCTGTCGGGTGTTGGACCCGTCGGCTTGGGTCTGCCCGAACCGGTAGACATCGACGGCGGCACGATCACCCTGAGCATTGAAAGACCGCCTGCCCTGGGGCGCCTGATGCTGGACGGCAACCCCGTCAGGGTGGGCGTGCCGATTCAGGGCAAGGACCTCCCGCGCTTGCAGATGGACGTTCCCAAGGGTGTCGCTGCGCAGGAAGAGGTGGATATGCTGGCCTATGCCACGCATGACAATTGGGGCGGTCAAACCCAGGGCATTCTGGTGTTTCGGGTCAAGAGCGGCAAAGGCCCACAGGGTAAACAGATCATGGCCTCGCTCGAGGCCGAGCAGAAGCAGAAGGTATTGCAGCGTGGCATTCATATCACCGGTGCGGCAGAAGCGATCGAAAACCGCGACATCGATGTTCCCATGGGCGTCGGTCCGGTCTTCCTGAAGCTTGACTTCCCGACCGAAGATCCCGCTGTCACGCTGAAAGTTTCGAAATATCCGACAACGGGAACGCTCTCGCTGCCCGATCGAACCCTGTCGCCCCAGTCGAGCCTGATGGCCGCAGAGGTCGATCGACTGCGCTACGAGCCACAGATCGGCGCCGAAGCCACGGTCGAGGTCGGCTTCGAGATTCGGGCGGACAGCAGCTCATCAAAGCCAGCCACGATGAAACTCTCGCCAATAGTCGATCCTTGCGATACGGCTGCCGGCGAACCTCTGGACCTGCAAGGCGTCGTCCCCGGCCTGCTGCCGAACGAAATTGGCGCCAGCGCGGTAGAGCTTTGCGAGACCGCCGTGAAGGCTTATCCCGACGTTGCGCGCTTCCGCTATGAACTTGGGCGCGCGCTCCTTGCGGCAGGCAAGGTCGATGAGGGCAGGACAGCCATCGAGCAAGCCGCCAAGAAGGGACACGTACGTGCCGTGTTCGAGCTAGGCTACATGTATGCGACCGGAACCGGAATGGCCGTCGACCGCGCACAGGCCAACGCGCTTTACGCCGCTGCGTCCGACAAGGGGGATCCCTACGGCATGACGTCGTGGGGTCGCGCCTTGTTCAATGGGTATGGCGTCAAGCCCGACACGGCCAAGGGCTTGGACCTGCTGCTCAAGGCAGCGGCGATGGGCCATACCTATGCAATGAACGATCTGGCCGCGATCTTCACCGAGGGCCGCAACGGCGTGACCGCTGACCAAGCCCGCGCCGTTGCGTTCCTGCAGGCCGGCGTCCAGCGGCAGGATATGTATTCTATGAACCTGCTCGGCCGCAATTACTTGTCTGGGCAGGGCGTTGAGAAGGATCCGAAGACGGCGCTGGCGCTGTTTCAGCAGGCAATCGATCTCGGCCAGCCCTATGCGCCCGGCAGCCTCGCACGCATGTATCGGGACGGTGTCGGTGTGGAACGGAGCCTCGCGGAAGCGCAGCGATTGTTCGAAATCGGGATCGCACGGGGTGACCCGTTCGCAGCTTACGATCGCGCGGCTCTCGAAATGCAAAAAGGCGACAAGGCCGATCAGGGTCATGTCGTGCGTTTCCTTGCGTTTGCGGCTGCGCTCGATGTGCGCAAGGAACTGCCGGACGCCCAAAGAGCGCTGGCAAAGTTCGGTCCGAAGCCAAAAACAGCGGCCTTGAAGCAGCTGCGCCAGGAACTGAAATCGAATTTTCCCCGGTCGGGTTCACTGGACACGCAACTGGTTAACGCGGCCAGACGGGCTTGGGAAGAAGCCAATCCGCGTCGGGACTTGTTTTGACTGAGGAGGAGGCAATGGCAGGCAGAGTATTGAAACAGGCAATACTTGGAACAGCGTTATCCGGCATCATGGTGGGCCTCATGGGTTGCACCTCCCTGGTCCCTAGGGTTGAACCGACGCCGCTGGTCGCCACGCCCGCGCCAAAGGTTCTTCGCAGAGTTCCCCCGCCAAAGGTCGTCCGCAGGGTTGCTCCGTCAAAGGTCGTCAAGCCTGCTCCCAGGAGGGCCGCCAAGAAAGTGATCATACCGGTTGAGGAGGAGCCTGTTCCTGCGCCTGTGTTCATTCCTCCTTCGGGCGGGAGCGGCGGGAGCGGTGGGAGCGGCGGGAGCGGCGGCGGGGGAGGCGGCTGGGGAGGATGATCAGCTCAAGTTGTGAGGGCCAAGAAGGATCGCAGAGCCCAGAAGACAAGCTGCCTTGTGTTTGGAAAATCTGCGACGGGTTGTTTCTCCCGTTCATCAAGGACGAAAGAAACGCGAAGGCTGGCATCTGATTGAGGGTCGGAAAAGCGCGGCGCGCCGGTTGTCGCACATCACTAGGCGGTCTCGAGCCGGCTGAACCGAACCGGAATGAGTTTCCGGGTCTCGAGCTGCCCTGCCGCATCCTTGTCGATGACAGTCAGAAACTGTGCTTCTTTAGATCCCAAAGGCCACCAGCCGTCCCCCCGGCTTGAGTTGCGTCAGAAAAGCCGGCGGTGTCTGCTCAGCCGCCGCCGTGACCAGGATTTTGTCGAATGGGGCGTGCTCGGGCCAGCCGCGAGACCCGTCTCCGACACGAATGCCGACATTGGATAAGCCGAGGTCATGCAGGAGAGCCTCCGCACGGCTTGCGAATTCCTCGATGATTTCTACGCTCCAAACTTGCCCGGCGAGTCCCGCGAGGATTGCGGTTTGGTAGCCCAGGCCGGTGCCGATCTCGAGCACCGCCTCGTGCGGTTGGGGAGCAAGAAGATCGATCATGAGGGCGACGATGAACGGCTGCGAGACGGTTTTATCGAAGCCGATCGGCAGCGGCATGTCCTGGTAGGCGTAAGGTGCAACCGAAGCTGGCACGAAGAGATGCCGCGGCAATCGCCGCATCGCTGCCATCACCCGTTCATCGAGCGCCGCCTTGCCGAGTTCTTCGCTTGCAAGGTCGGTATGGATTGCAATCATCTCGACCATGTGCCTGCGTAGGATGGCCAGGTGCTCTTCGTTCATAGGCTTCATGACGGTGGGACTTTCCTCAACCAGCTTGCTGCCAGAGAGCCTTATATCCTGTTCGTCACAGTAGCGCCCGCTATCGTTTCCAACACGGGTGTCCAGGGCAGGGGTGGGTGACCGTCTTGGCAGTCAAGGGCGCTGTGTAGTTCACGTCCCTGTCCGGGTTATCCTCGGAGAGAATGGCCGGGCGACTTGTGCTGAAAATTCATGGCGAGTGTCAGAAAAGGTTCGTCTTGCCGTGGGTCAACCGTAGTGAAGTTTCGGTTTGGGCTCGGTGCCGGTGAATTTGACGCCGATGCGGTCGTTGCGACGCCAACGAACTTCCGATCTATAGGCAACTCCATCGACCGACACGTAGAGCAAGAAGCGATCGGGAACCCGAGCTTCGGGCGCGACCTTCAGCTCGGCGCCCCCCTCATGCTGATTGCGCAAGGTGCAGCTGATCTCGGAATTCTGGATCCCGGTGATGATCGTCCCGCCCTTTAGCACACGTGGGCGGCGCTCGCGCCGATGCTCGTCGGAACTCTGATCAAGTGGATTGGCGGTGTTTGCCATCGATAAAATGCCAGATCTGCCGAAATTCACCCTTAAGTATAAAACACCGAACACAGACGCACAGCAATGGGCGATCATGTTGCTCAGGTATGTGGCATTCTAGGACATGCTCAGGTAATATCTAGCAAAGGTTCCGCGTTGCCGACGTGTCGATCAGCACGGGTTCCAAGCTTCTGGTCGACGCCGGCCCCGTAGCCGTCGAACTCCACCTCCTGAATCCAAGCATCGCCGTGGGGCGGCTTCTCGATCAGGGTCGGCATCAAGGCTCAATGAACTCTAGCCGGCCGGTGCTGGCGTGCGGTGCCAGACGCATCGACCATTCCGGGGCGCCTTACAGCTTCTACACAGCGGAATTGCCGCCACGTACTTCATTCGCATGTATCATTACATTAGGTCTAGCTCATATACTCACAGTCAAGCGAGCACTCCCAAAGGCTCGCTGGTCAGGCCCAGCGGTCTACCCTCACCGCAAGCCGCTGGGCCGCTAGAACGAGCGCAACGGATCGCGCCGACTTCATGACGAGGATTAAAATCGGGGTCAATTGAATGTGTACGTTTGCTGCAAATGTTCCGGGCCGGAGCCCTTGCTCGTTCGAGGGTTCGAATGCTGGAGATGCAGGCGTGGCCAAGAAGCCGTCTATTGCCGGTTTAGCCAAAGACTTGTCTAATGTTGCGCTCACATTCAATTGTCCGAATTGCTCGCATCCGGCGGTAAGGAAAGGCTCTGCACTAAGAACGATTGCGCACTTCAGATGCCACGGGTGCAACGCCAAGGTGCGGATCACTTATCAGCAGAAGCTAGCAATCTTCGAAAAGCACAGGCTATCGGCCGCCCGAGGCGCGCTGCGACAACTCAACTCTGCTTTGCGGTAAGCCTAGCGGCTTCGCCCAACGTCATGTGCGGCACGGCGCTGTCACCCCAATCTGATCCCAAAAGTCCAGCCGCGAGGCGTTGCGTAGACCCTCGTCGCCGCGCAGTGCTTACGCGGCCAATCAGTCCCGGCTTGATCCATTGAGTGGCTGGGCGCTTCGTGCACTTTGGCGACGGCCCGGCATGCTCATGCACCCGTTTCCATAGCTCGCGGATCATTCGGGGTCGAATTAAGAGGCGAATGCGGGGCTTGCCAAGCTCGCGCTCAATGCCGAGCAGTTGGCCGAGCGCGGCCGCCGGACTTGTGCCCGTCGGGGCACTCTTTGCTGAAGTTGCCCCGTGATCGAGACTGGCAGGACTAATGTCCCCAGAGTCGGACTTTTTGCTCCAGGACCACCGTTTTCCTTCGCAGACTCAGCCAGGGATCACGTCATGCGCTGGGACTGTCAGGAGTTCTGTGCGAGGCCATGACGATGGAAGGAAAGAATCATCACATGGCTATCGGGAAAGAATTTCTGGACCAGCTGCTTGCCGGTCGTGATCCGAACGAGGTTTTCGCCAAGGGGGTTGCTTGACGACCTGAAGAAGGCGCTTTCGGAGCGCATTTTGAACGCCGAGCTCGACGAGCACTTCGATGAGGAGAGCACCGAGAGGAACGTCAATCGCGCAAAGGCCATTCGCGGAAGTCGGTGCTGACGGGCACATCGAAGATGACGCTGACTATCCCGCGCACCGTGCCGGAACCTTCGATCCGAAGCTGATCGCCAAATATCAGCGCCGCTTTCCAGACTTCGCGATGGACGCGTTCGAAACTGCGGCCAAGCATCTCGACAATGGCTATGACCGGCCGGCATTTGCTGCGGCGGCAGAGTAGCAGATGTCAGGCGTTCAAGATTTTCGCTTCCTTGGCGGCGGTCAGAAATGCCGCGCGGGCTACCTCCGGGGCGCTTCCACCGCCGAGCACCTTCATGCAGGCCATTCGTGCCTGGATGCGGCGCCCCGTCTCTCCAATGGGCCAATCATACAGCAGCATTTCGGCGGCCTCGCGGGTGCTCGAAACACTGACTTTGCCCGAGGACAGCAACAGGGTCACGGGCTTTTCGAACGTGCCGACGTCTCGTTCGCTGGTCATGTTCTGGTTTCCTTTCGCGGTGTCCCTACGACCCTACGGGCGAACACCACATTTCGTTGCGTCACGATTGACCCGGTGCGCGAACATTCGGTGAGAAGCTCCTTGCGACTGCATGCCCTTGGGGCATTCCTGCCGGCATTGCCGAGGGGTGAGAATGTTAATCCTCGGCCTCGACATCGCATGCGCTTGGTATGAGCCCGGCTCATCGCTCTCGATCAAGACTGGCCTGATCAAAGCCATCGGCGAGAACGCCGAGGAGCAGGGGATCGCTCGGTTGCCAGCTTCGCGCCATGATCAAGGCAACAGGCCCGACTTTGTGTCGATCGAGCAGCCGATGGCCAACGTGGTCTCATTCAAAACGTGGTCTCATTCAGGAAGACCGCCAGACGCTTACGCCCCCAGCGACGAGCAAACTGCTAACCCGATCGCCTTGCAGCGCGAGGGGCTGGCCTGCGCCGCTGCGGCCATCATCAGCGACGGCTACGGTATCCACTGGGAAACAATCCCTTTGTCGACGCAGCGGAAGCATTTCCTTGGCATGGGCTGCTCGCCCGGCTTTGACCACGCCATGTAGAAGCGCACTGCGGTCGAGCGCTGCCGCCAGCGAAGCGTGTCAGGGGTTCAAATTGCGAGAGCGCGTCACCTACATCGACTCGCCGCCGCCGAGGGGAGGGCTGCTCGTAAAGGCCGGTTGCGAATGCGCCATGTGCTGATTCCGGTAATGGAATGCGGCCTTGTCCGGATCCTAGACACGCTGCTCAATGTCGGCGCAAACAAAGGATTGGGCTGCATTTGCCGGCGTGTCATTGCCGACCTTGCCGTAGCTTCCAAGGACAGTCTTGACGAGCGCTTCTCGGTCGAGGACGTGTTCAGCGCCACGCGCAGATCGTTGTTGTTGTCAAAGGGCTGTCGCAGCGGGCTACCATATAGTAGTGCGCGCACCTGTGACTTGAAGGTAAGCTGCTGCGATAAGAGACATGGCTTGAGGCGGGCGTACGGGCACGGCCTGGCGCTTCCTCAAGGATTGAGATGATCGTTCATTTAGTAGACGGCACATACGAGTTGTTTCGCCACTTCTATGGCCAACGCCGGTTCAACAACGGCCAAGACAGGCCGTTTGGCGCCGTCGTTGGCGTGCTGAACACCCTGCTGGAGATGATCGAGAATGGCGCCACACACATTGGGGTAGCGACAGATCATGTAATCGAGTCGTTCAGAAATCAGCTCTGGCCCGGCTACAAGACCGGGGATGGCATCGAGCCGGCATTGCTCGCGCAGTTCCATCCTCTTGAGAAAGCCCTGGCGGCCATGGGAGTGGCGGTCTGGCCGATGATCGACCTAGAAGCCGACGACGCGCTGGCATCCGCGGCACGGAGCGCGGCTGCCGATGAGCGCGTGCAGAAGGTATGCATCTGGACGCCTGACAAGGATCTCGCGCAGTGCGTGCGAGGTGACCATGTGGTCCAGGTAGACCGAAGGACCCAGAAAATTCGCGATGCCACCGGCGTACGCGAGAAGTTCGGAGTTGAGCCGGCTCTGATTCCAGATTTCCTAGCGCTCGTCGGTGATGCCGCGGATGGCTACCCGGGTCTCGAGGGCATCGGCCTGGTGTCGGCCGCCCGGCTGCTTGGCCGCTATGGCCCTCTTGAAAGCTTTCCGCCTGAAGCCCTCGGCCGGCGTAGAGAGCTCGCACTTTTGTTCAAGAATCTCGCCACGCTGCGTACGGACGCTCGGCTTTTTGAGAATGTCGAAGAGCTGCGCTGGCGCGGCCCGACCAATGCGTTCGAGACGTGCGTAATCCAGCTAAATGATGCCCGGCTCCTCGCACGTGCGCTTAAAGCTCCCCGTAACTGACTTCGGACGCGAGGTCTGGAAGCGGCCTTTGGAAGGCCAGCGCCGATTCCCCAATCGCACAGGGGCACGGTAGGCGCGGCAACAGTCTTGAAGAACTCAGCCCAACGTTCCGGCGGGTGACAGGCGCTCACGTAGCATCTGAGTTGTCGATTCACGTTCAATGGCAAAGCGTGTCACACCTACGCACCTACGACCTAGATACAAGGCGGTCGCGTCCGGGTCGTGCCCCGCTGAGTGGTATAGCTCGGCGGTGACGAAGCCGCTCGGTCGCTCCGTGGGCGCGCCCTCAGTAAGAGGGAGCAGCATCTGAACCCTGCTTTGCCTTTCCCGTGATGGGAAGATACAAGACAACCTCATATATGCTCGATAGGCCTGTAAGGTGACGGCCATCTAAGACCGTCATTGGCGCCAAGCGAAGTTGCAGCAGATGCACAGTAAGGCGCTAGGTTTTGCGCTCGTCCAAACGTGACTGCTTGTTGGCGGCATCGGCCGATCCGCCCAGCGTGTCCGCGACCGTGGCACCTCGCGCCCCCATCGGTTGCTGCGCACCTGTGGTGGTGTCCTTGACTGTCTGATGCTCCATCTCAGCATTCAGCTCCGCACCTACAATCAGGATGATCACGGAAATCCAGGTCCACATCATCAAGCCGATGACCGCCCCCAGGGCTCCGTAGGTCGCGTTGTAGTTAGCGAAGTTCTCAAGATAAAAAGAGAAACCCACCGAGACTGCGATCCAAACCACAGCCGAGAGGAATGCCCCCCATGTGGCCCATCGCCACTTTGCCTTTTCGCGGCTAGGGCCGTAGCGGTAGATCAGCGTAATTCCGATTCCGACCATGATCAGCAAAACCGGCCACCGCAAGATCCGCACAAGGGTTTCCGTCCAGCCGCCGAGGTTCACCAGCGCAAGCATTGCGGGTACGATCCCGACCGAGATGATAAGGCCGATGCCAATGAGGATGGCGCCAAGGGTGAATCCCAAGGCCAGGAGATTCAGATGGATAAAGCCGCGCTTTTCAGTCTCCTCGTAAGCGATGTTCATTGCTTCAAACAGCGTCTTGATGCCGCTGTTGGCGCTCCACAGTGCGACCGCGAGACCGAAGATAAACCCAAAGCTGAGCGTGCTAGTGTTCTGAGCGGCCAATGAGTTAAGTTGCGATCTGATAAGATCCAAACCGCCCGAAGGCAGTATGCCGCCAAGGAATGAAATGTGCTCGGCGACCGTCTGAGGATCGGCGACGAAGCCGTAAATGGACACGAAGGCGGCAAGCGCTGGAAACAGGGCAAGAAGCAGGTAGAACGTGGCTCCGGCCGCGATCAACATGACGCGGTCCTCCATTACCTCAGCGAACACCCGCCACAGTACATCCCTCCAGCCGCGGCCGGAAATTTGCGATGGCCGTTCGGCATTGCGTCCGCGGCCCTCTTTGTCTGCTTGTCCAGCCCGCCGCTCCAGTTGCATTTGGTTTTCGTTGGAATCTTCGGCTTTGTTGTTCGACATGACTGCAGTCCGTCGCATCTTCCTCGACGGCAACGTTTAGGCGCGCCAATAGATGCAGGTGCAGACCTGCGCTCGCAAATAATCATCCGCCAGCTGCAGAAATACCGGCCATCTAACAACGACACTGCCCCGACTCTGACTCACGACCGCTTCCGAGGGCCGGAGTAGGGCTGTCCTGTCTCGCCTCGAGGGGCTATCTGACCACATCGTTCCGGCCGGTATCAGCACCGGCTGGCGCCATGTCCGGCGGCCTGTTCCACAGCAGCGACTTTGAAATCGTGGATGCGTTTCCAGAACGTCATGACGCATGACGCACGAAGTCACGATCGCCATGCTGCAGGACCCTGGTTCGGCTGGCAAGCCAGACGAAAGTGAAACACGCGCCGGCCATGACGTGAAGGTCCTTCCGGTCTCAGGCGACAAGGACACGGGAAAACCTGCCCCGCCCAGGTGAAGCTCTTGCGCGGCCGCTGGAACGAAACATCCCTCGATGAGGTCTGTTCGTTTCCGAATGGAAAATTTGACGATCAGGTCGATGCTTTCGCCGACGCTGCAAGCGAGCTCGCACTCGGATCGACCTTCACCCATGACAATATCTGACGGTCGAGACCACCGAAGCTGATTTTAATCAAAATGCTCTGGCAGGGCCTTCAACTGCTCGGTCGTCATTTGTGTGATAGCATGCACGGTGCCGTCTTCGTCCCGCATAAAATCGAGCTGAGTTGCATATAAGGCCACGCGCTTTGAGCCTATGCCGAGGAACCCACCAACATCGAAGACGACCTGCGCATGCTCGCCCGTTCCATGGATGTGGTCGACTGAACTGATTTCCTCATCGTCGCGACCGTAGATGGTGGCTCCCTCAACAACGTCTGCGCGCAGTTCAGAACTCGAAAGCCGTACGTGATTGGTGTGGTCCATTTTTGGAGGCTCCTCTCCGGTTGGACTGAGGTAACCCCCGACAGGGCCAACCGTTCCGAACCGTCGTTCACGAGTGTCGTTCGCGGATGGGCACCGAGCGGGGATATGGCAGGCGCCTTGGCTGTCGCCGATCCCCTAAACGAGCTGGCGTTGAGTTCGAGCATCCGGTTTGGGGTCGTCTGTCGTGGCGGTTCGACTTGCAAACACCGAAGTAGGTCGGCCTGCCTGCTTAACCGCCTGAAAAACGCGCCCGAGCCGCGGCGGCAACTGTGCGCTATTTTGACATTTCGACCTTGCGGTGTCGGATTATTTGCATGCGAACGAGTTTTGCGAGGCTATCCTCCCCCTTCTTCAACGTACCATTCTGGGAGGAATGCATGGGTCCCCATGAGCAACATGCCGTTGAAATCGTGAGGACGAAAGAGTGGTCGGTTCGCGTGACGGTCAACGGCGCTACGATCACGGTCCCTTTCACAGCTGAGAGCTACGCGCGCTCGTTTGCAGATGGTGAGGCGTTCCGCCTCGGCGTTCAGGTGGAGCTCAGGAAGCCGGCGTAGTCGCGCCGTTTTGTCGGTAACGTGTGGCTCCGACCAGCTCACTACATCCTGCCGCGCGAGGTCAGGTGAAAGAGCCAGGCGGCGGCGGCTTGGCGGCCGCAATGGGGGCCCCCAACTCGCAACCTGCATCGTGGCCCCGAACCGCTGAAGAAAGTCGCGGAGCCGGCCCTTTGATTACAGTGGCTTCGACTGCGGCCACAGCTGCGTGCTGTTTCGTCGCGTTCGTCAGGTACTCAGGAGTACGCTGGGACGAGCCTCGTTTCGCGTAATGGCAACGCCATAGTGAGACGCAGGCCGCCGGGATTGTAATGCATTTCGATTTTCGCATTGCATTGCACCGTAACGACCCTTTCCAGCAATGTCGTTCCAAAGCCTCGTCGACTCGGCGGCTGCACAATGGGACCATTCCGCTCCTGCCAATGGAGATGCAGGATCTGCTCACCTGCGGAATCCGCTATCCACCATTGCACATCGAGGCGGCCTTCCGGGCGCGACAAGGCGCCGAATTTTGCTGAGTTGGAGGCAAGTTCATGAAACGCCATGCCCACAGGTATCGCAAGGTCGGCGACGAGGGCCACATTGGGACCACGTAGTGATATTCGCGGCTCGCCATAGATCTCGTAGTGGCTCAGTTCCGTCTCAAGCAATCTCTGTAATGAGGCCGTCTGCCAATAGTCGTCTGTAAGCATTGAATGCGTGTTGGCAAGGGACACGATTCTTGCGGAGAAATCACGCACGAAGCTGTCGACGCTATCGCTGGACCGGGCCGTCGCTCCCATCATCGCTCGCACATTGGCCAGGGTGTTTTTGACCCGGTGATGAAGCTCGAGGATCAACAGCTTTTGACGGTCAGCGACCTCCTGTTTTTGTTCGAGGTGGGACTTGACCTCGAGCTGGCGTGCACGCGCACGCAACGCCGACCTCACCGAATTGGCCAGACTTGAGGCCAGGAAAGGCCTTTCGAGAACGATGAGATACCGATCTAGAAACGCAAGACGCTTGTCGAATTCTGTTCCCCGCATGACCAGAAGAACCACTGGAAAATCGGACCACGCAGGTTGGTTGCGCAGCCAGGCGGCGAATTGGCTCCGGTCGGAATTGATGAGCGCCTCTTCGGCGACGACAAGGCAGTGTGCGCTGTCGAGAAACCCCAAAACCTCTTCCAGATTGGCACAGATGCGTGTGCCGATCCCGTGTTTTGCTAAGATCGAGGCCGCTAGCTGAGCGTCTCGACCAACCGGGGCGAGCACGAGTACGACGGGTTCTTTCGGCGTCATGGCTTCTTGTCAGCGAGCAGGTCGCTTTGTTTGCCCTCAAAAAAGGGCACGCCTGTAAGTATTCCCCTGAATTGGTCGAGCGGCTCGCCGACAGCTATGCCCTGGCTGCTGACCATGAATTCACGGATCGTGTCCTCGTGAGGACCAACCCGCCTCTTCACCACCGAAATCGCTCGCCGGATGCGACCGCCACTTTCGAAAAACCTCAGCAACATCACTGCATCAGACAGATAGGTCATGTCGATTGGGGCCGCCGTCTGGCCGATCAGCCCGTGATTGGCGAGCAGCAGGATCGTGACGATGCCCTTCTGGTTGAGGTAGGTGAGAATTTCATGCATCTGCAGCACAAGATGCTGCTCTTGGGACATCGAATTCAGATATCCCGTGAGGCTGTCGATCACTACGATCCGGGCATCAAACCGCTCGACTGCGAACTGAATCTTTGATGACAATTCGCCGGGTGAAAGGTCCGCCGGGTCGATCTGTTCGAGCAGGAGCATTCCGTCTTGCAGGAAGGGCTTGAGATCCATACCGAGACCAGCTGCACGTCCCAGGAAAATGCGGTCAGTCTCATCGAACAGCAGAACCAGGGCGCGCTCACCGCGCCCGAGCGCTGCATGACAGTAGGAGCAGGCTATGGTCGACTTCCCCACACCTGAAGGGCCGATCAAGAGCGTGCTTGTGCCCCGATCGAGGCCGCCGCCGAGCAGAGCGTCCACGCCATGTCCGCTTAAGGCCGGCGATCCGTGCTCGGCTTCAGGGTGCTCGGCGGCGACCAGTCGCGGAAAGACCGTGATCCCGCCCGGTCGGATAACGAAGTCGTGGTAACCGCCACGTATTTGCACCCCACGCATCTTGATCACCCGTAAGCGCCGCCGCTCGCCACCGTATATCGGAGTCAATTGCTCCATGCGGATCACGCCATGGCTGATCGAATGCAGGTTGAGGTCATCCTGCTCGGCCGTGAGGTCGTCGAGTAACAAGACCGTCGCGTGGTTGAGCAGAAAGAAGCTTTTCAGCGCCAGGACCTGCCGACGGTAGCGTAGTGAGCCCTGCGAGAGCAGCCGGATTTCTGAAAGCGAATCGAATACGACGCGCTGTGGCTTAATACGGTCGATCTCAGCCAAGGCCGCCTGCACGGTCTCTCCGAGTTCCAGGTCAGAAGAATGCACGAGTGTCTGCAGCTGGGAAGGATCAAGGCTGAGTTCTGGAGGAACGAGTTCCAGAATTTCTATCCCGCCCAGAGTCCAGCCGTGCCTGCTTGCCACGGATATGAGTTCGCGCTTGCTTTCGGATAGCGTAATATAGAGGCAGTTTTCGCCTTGCGAGGCCCCCTTGATAAGGAACTGAAGCCCGAGCGTGGTCTTGCCCGAACCAGGCCTTCCCTCAACGAGGTGTGACCGAAATTTGGCATAACCCCCGCGCAAAACATAGTCGAGGCCTTCTACCCCGGTCGCTAATGGTGAGGCGTCATCTTCGTTCACGTTGACGTTGCCCCTCATGTACGTTGCTGAACAGCGTAACGATTGTCAGTTTTGATGGTTCCAGAGGGCCGCACTACGCTGGATAAGGACAAGAGCCTCCCCTACAAACTGCTCACGACGCCGTTCGTGTCGGTGAGAACAATTCTGCCGGAGCGCGCAAGGCGGCGCAGGCGCTGCCAGCGATTGCTGGCGAGCGCGGGCTCCATATTCTGGCGGCGATCAATCTCGATGCGATCGCCGACGACGGTGACGGCAACAAGGGTTGCGTCATCGCGCTTGGAACGGTCGGCAAGCTGCTTCCGACGGCCCACGTCGGCGTTCCCGCGCATAGCGGTTTCTCCTGAATGGGCTGAACGCCGCGACTGTTGCCGCTGCCATAGCGGCCCGTGTGGAATGGGTCTCTGAGCTTACCGATAATGCCCAATTCCTTCTGGGCACACCGCCGAGCTTGCTCAATATGCGCGACGGCAAGTCCCGCTATGACGTAACGACGCCGGCTACGGCGTTCGCCGGCTTTAACGTTCTGAGCTATCGACGGAGCCCGGACGAGGTGCTTGATTGCATTGACCGGCTTTGCGCCGATGCTGCTTTTGCCTGCCTGCCGGAACTGAAGCAGCGCCGGCATTGCCAGCACGGCAGCGCAGCGATCGATCTCGTCGAAACAATTCCGCTGCATCGTTACAAGGCACTGCTGGACCGTCTCGATGCGGTAACAACATCAAGGCTTGGCACCGTCGGCGCGTCTCTTGGCGCGGGCGATCTCCCGCTGCCCCGAGCAATGCCTGCTGGTTACCGAAGAGGCATGGCGATTGAGCCGCTTGCCGGGACCGGCAATCGTCACCCGCTTCGGCTCGACACCCTATCTGCCAACGAACCTTTCCGACAGGCCGGCAGCGGCGAGGTTGCGCGAGATTGCCTTGCACATCGCAGCCGGCGCAACCGCACGCTATGATCTCGGCGATCGGCTGTGCGGATTGTTTCGCCGGCATCTCGAGATGAGCTTCTTTGGCGAGGCCACCGCATCCAGTCTCGACGTCGTCGCCCGCAACATGCCGATGTGGCGCGACGGCATTCGCTGGCCGAAATAAGGCGGGCTGGCCAACATTCTTACCATCAATATCGGCCCGTGGGGACGAGACTACCACACCCCGCTCGAGCGGCTTCACATCGGCTATGCTTTCGATGTCTTGCAGCAAGTCGTGAGTGATGTTTGTGCGGCGCTTCTTGCAAGGCAGGCGTAGCGCGCGGAAGCAGCAACTCGATACCTCGCCAGGAGCAAATCTGGAAGCCGAGGTTGCATGCCAGATCAGTCCTGAGGCATGTCGTCGCCGTGAAGAGAGTCTCAAGAACAGCTTCGCCAGCGCACCTCGAAAACCGGCTACCGCTATGACGAAGTGTTGGGAGGCTCGTCCGACTCCGCCAAACGATCGCGAATGGCTTGCTCCGTTTTGCTTGCCGTCTTTTTCACGACTTTCTCGACGCGGTCGACCAACGTCTCGGCGTCGCCGCTGGAACCCTGTCGGTCAGCCTCTTCCTTTACAGTCTCAT
>NZ_JAMYUV010000060.1:0-35232 GCF_040323405.1 Mesorhizobium sp. M0048
CCCTTCTAGGCCCGCCGCGGCAGCCCGCAACCCTTCGCGTGCCGCTCAGGGTCCTCCTCTTCGTTCCGGTCCTTCGGATGCGCTCCGCCTCCCACGGCGGGCCTTTCCGGACGCGACTCGCCGCCCACCCCGCTCACATGGGGACTTTGTCGTCAAGGCTGTCTTCGCATATCAACCTCGATGCGTTGTGATCCAAGGTCCGAGCCTGTCGTCTTGGCGCGGTGACAACACCGGTCCAACTCACATACGGTCGCTGCACAGTGGCAGCTGCACCAACATCCCGCTTTCGTCGGTAAGGCTCAGGGGAACGCGACCAATCTTCCGGGCGGCATTTTGGGCCAAGTGGGGTGGGAGGTTCGTTCGCCCCGGATCGGCCGGGAGCGATCAATCCCGGCGGATGGAAGAAAGTACTTTGATCATGCCGGCTTCATGACAGCGCCCTCAATTGGGCGGGCGCCCCGGCGCCAGCCTTTATCAGGAGATCACAGACCGCATCATTGCCGAGCTGGAGCGCGGCACCGTGCCATGGGTCAAGCCATGGGGCAGCGCAAGGGCAGGCCTTGGCCTGCCGAGGAATGCATCCTCTGGGCGCCAGCCACCGCTCCTGCAGCAAAAGAACAGCAGCTGTCGCAGCATGGCTGAACAAGGCGTCTTGTCGGCGTCAGAGCTCCGTGCTTGCCTTACGCAGGCGCATAGCACTGACATGACGTCCGGGAGACTGATGCCGGGCATTCCATCAACAATACCCAACAGCCCTCCTGATCCGAAGCGCATCTAAGCACGTCCATTTCAGGCGTTAGTCGAGGCCGCATTGACCAGGGGTACCTTCTTGGTCGCTGGAGGAGGGCGGCCGCCCGTAGACAACGGCTTCTTTAAGTGTCGCCCGGGCAGGGACGACCGTAAAAAAGGGCGCACGAGGCGCCCTTCATTTCCGATCGGCTATCAGCAGCCGCTTTCACCTTTTGTTGTTAGAAGCGGTAGGTGACACCTGCGCCTATCAACCAGGGATCGAGCTCCGCCTTTCCCGTCAGCTTCGCGCCGTCGACCGTGACGTCGAAGTCTGGCTTGAGGAAAAGCTTCTTCACGTCGAAGTTGACGCCCCAGTGCTGATCCACCATGTAGTCGAATCCGACCTGCAGCGCGGTGCCGAACGTATTCTTAACCTTGAGAGCATCGGCACGGCCGGCACCCTGGTTATAGAAGATCGTGTAGTTCACGCCGGCGCCTACATAGGGCTTGAACGCGCCGAAATCGGTAAAATGATACTGCAATGTGAGCGTAGGCGGCAGCAGCCAAACCTTGCCGATATTGCCCAGCCCGCCGATCGTACCTTGGCCCCCGATGTTTGCATAGGTGGTGCCGAGTATGAGCTCGGCGGCGATGTTGTCCGTGAAGAAATAGGAGATATCGAGTTCCGGCGTCACGGTGTTCGAATACGAAAGATCGGAGCCGGGCACTGCATTGACGTAGCCCGAATCCTCAGTGACGACCCCCAAGGCACGCAGGCGGATCTGCCAAGGGCTTGGCGCTTCCGTGACCGAGGCTCCCGCCTGCGGGACGCTCGCCGCTTGCGCAAGGTCCGCCGCGACGGCCTGCTGTCCCATCACAATGAGGACAACGGCCGCTGTTACTCCCCACGCCGCGCGCATTTGGTTTCTCGCCATGATATTCTCTCCTTGTTCTTCAGAAATGTGGACTGAATTACGAAAAATCTTGCTCGAATTGCTTGATATTGGCGGAGCGCTCATGCCCAGTTTGCTTCGCGGCCGCGACCGCATGTTCGGCGCGCATGATCATGGGATGATTTCTCCTCTTTCCGTGCCGCAGCGCGTTTTGCGGACTGCGCTGCAGGTGTCGTGCCAAATGAGAAAATCATTTCATAACAATGCGATCACCCTGATGGCGCTGTGTCTAATGTCCGACATCGTCGGAGATCCGACAACGAACGCAGCCGTGACCGCCTGATAGAACCTCCTGTGCTCCTGTGCTCCTGTGCTCCTGTGCCACTCGGTGGGCACTGCGGAATAAGCAGTGAAGCTCACCGCGAAACTGCCCGAGCTTCGGATCGACATCGGCGACGGGGCCATCGACGACCACTACGTCGCCGGTGTCGGGCGTGGCACAGCCTGAAGACTCCGCGGCGGCGATCATCGAATAGCTGCGTTTTACGATGGCTCCATCTTGGCCCCACCGGTGGGCGCGCAAAAGGCTGCTTTGCGGCCTCATCCCTCCGCCTGGATTGAGTCGCAGGGACCCAATGGCGCACGTGCTTTTGGAACCGGCAGAGTGGCCATAACGCAATTGTCTTCCGGCTATCTTTACAGAGATTCGACAATCCAGTTGGTGAAGGTCCCTATCGCGCAAAGCATTGATGCGCTTAGGTCTGGGCATGCGCCCATCCGCAACCATCTCATCAAGAGCATCGATCCGACACCAACATAGAGAATTGCTTCCCCTGAGAGAGGCCTCGCGGTGGACATGAGATAGCGTCACTCTTCATGACTTCATGATCGCGGCCTCCGAGGATGTCGGGATCGAGCCAGTGCAACGTAGGGCGAAGGATCTGGCAGCTCTTGCAACTGCCGACCTCGATGGGAGAGGCACATCGCGATCTGTCCGGCAGAGACACAAGGTTCTGCACTGACCGTTCATGAAGACTTCGTGCTGGTCTCCATAAGAGAAGTATTCTGGTGCAGAAAGTGCCCGATTAGCTATTCGGAAAAAGGCGACATCGACGTGCAAATCGAGCGGCGCCGTGAGGGTCCCTCAATGTCGGATTTCCGACAGGATCGCAAATCCGCCAACCCATTGTTAAATAAAGTTTTCCTTCTCTGGCACGGCCCATGCATGGGGTTCTGCGAACGCATCAGCGAGACCTCCTCCATGATCATGCGCACCGAAAATGCCATCGCCGAAATGAAAACCGCGCTCTTGCCTGCCACCAAGCCGGCGAAAGGCCGGCGCGTCATGGTCGAGGCGGGCGATTGCGCCGGCTTCAAACACCTTAATGGGCCTGGAAAGCTCCTCGCGTGACGGCGACGCGGGCATCCAGACGGGCGGAAAGGACATACGTCGTTGCCCCACGTCGCCGGCATGACCCGTCGATTGTCACCGCGCTGGAATGCTCGGGTCTACATTCGACGAACCGGAACGCGCTGGACAAATTCTCGCAAATCCGTCGGCACCGGGGGCTCGAAAACGTCCGCGAGGGGGCCCAATGGCTATGGCCGATATTTGCCGCGAACAAGCCGCCTAGTGGGAAGACTCTATAGGAGGAAAGCAAGTGGAGTTATCTTGCGTTGGGGTCGGTGCTGGGCCGTCCAATTTGAGCCTTGCGTGTCAGATACACGAGCAAGTTGGGCAAGGGGCACTGTTCCTGGATCGGCAGGTCGACTTCCGCTGGCATCCAGGCATCGCATTCGATTCCTCGGAGCTCCAGGTCAGCCACTTCAAGGATCTGGTCACGCTGGTGAATCCGCGATCAGCCTACACTTTCGTGAACTTCCTGCACGAGAACGGGCGTCTGTATCACTTCCTGAACGCACAGTTCGAAGCCGTGCTCAGAGTTGAGTTCGAGCAATACCTGAACTGGGTCTTCCACAGGAACCCACTTGTCCATGGCGGCGAGACGGTGCGCGAAATCCGCTTTGACGGCGAGTTTCGGGTGCGGACGGATAAGGCGGTTTTCGGCGCTAGAAACGTCGTGGTCGGCATTGGCAAGCAGGCGCAAATTCCGCCTCAGTTTCAGGGCTGGACTGGACGCAACCTGTTCCACTCATCTGTTTTATTGCACATCCAGCCTGAGGTGCGGAGAAAGCATGTCTGCGTGGTTGGCGGAGGCCAGTCGGGAGCCGAGGTGATGTTGCACCTTGTCGGCCTGCCGAAAGAACGGCGGCCTGCCTCGATCACTTGGGTCTCGCAGCGTGAGAACTACCTGCCTCTCGACGACAGCCCGTTCACAAACGAGTTGTTCATGCCCTGCTTTTCGGATCGTTTCGCGGCGATGAGCGAGTCGCAGCGTAAGCTGCTCCTGCGGCGTTTCGTGCTTGCCTCGGACGGCATTTCGGAAAGCACGTTGCGCGCGATCTATCAGGCGCTGTACCGCCACGCATTTGTCGAGCTAAACCGATGCGACATCACACTGCGACCGGGCTGCACCGTCTCGCACTGCATCAACGCCGGACCGGGTCACAGGCTGACCCTGCAGCACGGCATGGACGAAGTCGAAGAAGTCACGGCTGACATCGTCATCCTGGCCACCGGCTACGAGAACGCGGTGCCAGACTTCTTGGAACCCATCGCGCACCGGCTGGAGCAGATCGACAATGAATTAGCTATTCGCGAGGATTTTTCGGTGAGCTGGGACGGACCGCGTGGCAGACGCATCTTCGTACAAAACGCGAGCCTCGGGCAGCGCGGCCTGGCCGATCCGAACCTAAGCCTGCTGGCCTGGCGCGCGCGCCGCATCCTCGATAGCCTTCTTGGGCGCGCGCCATGCGCGAACCCCGAGCATCCTGGCTTCATCAGCCATACCTCGATCGAGAGCTGGCCCGACCCCGCAGCCGAAGAAATGGGCAGCGGGATATGACTCGTACACTTTTGATCATCGGCGGTGGCATCCTAGGAATGATGTCCGCCTCCGCTGCGGCGAGGGCCGGAGGCTTCTCCGATATCACCGTGACCGAACAAGCCCTTGGACCAAGCGGCGCATCGCATTATTCTGGTGGCGTGCATTTGCCCTACGGTTGTCAAGACCGTACCAGGGCGCTCACTGGAAAGAGCGCCGTGGTCTTGGCGGCCATCGCTGGGTCGGCGGTCAGCGGATGGTGCCGGCCTTTAGCGATGCGTGTCGTGGCTGGACCGGGTGAACCGATTGATCCGGCCCAGTTTACGGAACCCCTGGACCCGGCTGAGCCTGACATAGGCAGTCTCGCGCCGAGCTTCTGCGGACAAAATCCGTCGGAGCGGAACGCACTTAGCATCGCCGTCCCACATGCGTGAGTCCGTCTCCGTGGACCCGCAACTTGCCCAGCGCCCGACTGCCCTAATTGGGATGTCCGACCAACCAGTCTTTTCCAACAGGAGGCTTTTCGCATGTTGACTGATGCACAAAGAGACAAGTGGCAGAAAGACGGATACGTCAGGCTCGAAAGGTTCTTTGCTCCAGCGGATCAGGAAGATATCTCTACTTTTGTCGAAGATATATCACGCTGGGATGTCAGCGATGATAAATGGCTCATGTGGTTCGAGAAGACTACGGACAATCGAAAGATCATCTCCAAGATCGAGAATTTTCTCGACTTCCATGATCCATTGCGTCGTTTGCTCTTAGAAGATCAGCGCATACAGTCAGCGGTCGATGATTTGCTCGGCGAAGATTCGCGCAGGCTCAAGGAGTTGCTTATTTTCCACTACCCAGACAGCGGCGGCTATCTCCCGCATCAGGACATTTATCACATTCCACACAAACTCCCCGACCGGATGGTCCATGCGGTGGTTGCCATAGGCATCGACGACTCCGACCCGGAAAACGGCGGGCTTTTCTTCAGCCCCGGCAACCACAAGAAGGGGGTGTTTCCCATGGATGCCGGTGGGGTGATCGATCCTCAAGTCGCCGAAATGTTCTCCTGGGAACCCGTAGTATGGAAGGCTGGCGACATCTTCATCTTCGACGATTACGCACCGCACTACTCACGACCGAACAAAAGCAATCGTTCGCGGCGGACACTCTACTTGGTGTTCCAGCGTGCTTCAACCGGTGGACCGACCCGCGCTGAATATAACGTGCTTAAGCGCGCGCTTAACCCGCCCGAGGGCAAAGTGGCCGATCTCGACAAACTCAAGCCCCCAAATGGCATTTTCTATCGCGATTGAGCTCACGCAGCCAGGCGGAGGCATGCACACGAAACTGATCGACCGCTCAAAAATGCGCGGAGAGTATGGCGTTCTGATTTGCGGGCTCGCGGAGCATCGACCGCAGCCCGTTACGACATTTCGGCACGTGGATTGTGGAGGTCGCAGGGCGGTCTTCTAAGACGCCTACAGCCCGACTGGCGGCCCCCTCGTCGCCCGCCTGGCGGCCCAGAGCCGCATTATTCTGGCCGGGGCCGCCAAGGGGTTGGGCTGCCGCTTCTCTGCGCAACTTGCACAAGAGGCTGTTGCGTTGGCAGCCGGAGATGCCACTGTTTCAACTGCTTAGGTTTGTCATGCGGAAATCTACGCTTTCTCGAACGGAGCTGTCGCGGGCGTTCGGTATCGACATGGCCACGCTTGGAACGGGAAGCGCCGGCACGGGGTTTTCGTTCGGTAGGGTGGCACCGGGCGTTGCATCCGAGCCCCATCGGCACGACGAAATCGAGGCCTTCGTGATCCTGTCAGGATCGGGCAAGGTCACGACCGACCGTGGGGAAATCTCGGTCGAGGCGGGCGATGTCGTTCTGTTCCACCCTTTTGAAGCGCATGTGCTGCGCAACGACGGAAACGAAGACCTAGATTTCGTCGATGTCTACTGGCGAGACGGCGAGGCCGCCCTTGATGCCGCTGCAAAGACCACGGCTCCACGCGGGCCGATCTTCGTCTTCTCCACGCCGCCAACGCCAAATGGCGATCTGCATCTGGGGCATCTTTCTGGCCCCTATTTCGGCGCCGACGTCTATACTCGTTTCCTGCGCATGAAAGGAGTTGAAGCATATCACCTCACTGGAAGCGATGACAACCAGAGCTACGTCACGACACGCGCCGATGCCGATCAATCGACGCCTGCAAACGTGGCGCGCCACTACGCGGACGAGATTCGCGCCACGCTTGCACTTCTCGATTGTGACGTCCACAGCTTCCAACCCACAATGGGCGATGACGGTTACGGCGAGTTTCAAGCCGCGTGTTTCCGCAGTCTTCTGAGCAGCACGGCGGTAGATCTGCGTCAGAGCCCTGCGCTTTTCGATGCTGTGACAGGCCACTATCTTTACGAGCCGCATGTTAGCGGCCTCTGCCCCGATTGCGGCGGCTCCGCCGGTGGCAATATCTGCGAGGAATGCGGCGCCCCAAACCTTTGCCACGACTTGGGTGCAGCCCGGTCACGGCAGTCTGCCGAGGCGCCGCTGGTCGGCTCCGTCCGCCGCCCGGAACTTGCCTTGCACCGATGCTACGACAATATCGACCGGCATCTAAGGGCGTCGGGCGTCCCGCTACGGATCTTGGATCTCTTTGCGCGCCTACGCCGACGCGGCAACTTTTCAGTGCCCATTACCCACCCCTCGGACTGGGGCCTGCCGGCCGAAGGGTTCCCGGGGCAAGTGATCTGGGTCTGGCCCGAAATGGCCTTCGGTTTTCTTTACAACATCCAGGCGCTCGGCCGCTTGCTGGGTCGCGACTGGAAGGCGGAGATGCCCGGCAACGACTGGCAGATTGTCCATTTCTTCGGCTTCGACAATTCGTTCTACCACGCGCTACTCTACCCCGCTCTTTACGCCGAGGTCTTCTCCCACTGGACGCCACGCATCCACTATCACGTCAACGAGTTCTACCTGCTCGACGGCAAAAAGTTCTCAACCAGCTGCCGCCATGCGGTCTGGGGCAAGGAGGTTCTGAGCCCAAAGACAGTCGACGTCGTGCGCCTCCATTTGGGCCTGACACGCCCGGAAGGTGAGCGGACGGATTTCACGCTGGACGCGCTGCGCCGCACCGAGAACGAGGTGTTCCAAGGGGTTTGGCTGAACTGGCTTGATGCGTTGAACCAGGAAATCAAGCAGGATTTTGCCGGCCGTGTACCCGATGCAGGCGACTGGAGCCCGGCCGACCGCGCCTTCTTTGCTCGGATAGAGACCTATCGCGCAGCGATGGAGCGCGCCTATTCGGACGGAGGCTTCTCGGTCCGGCGCGCGGCCGCTCAGGTCTGCGATTTCGTGCGCGATTGCGTGATCTACCGTCGGGCGCGAGACTATGCGGCGGCGCGACGTTTCTATCCCGCCCGCAATCGGACTTCGCTAGCCCTTCAGACGACGGCCGCTGCGATCCTGGCACCGACACTCGCTCCGCTGATGCCCCGATTCGCCAGAACGCTGGCGCGAGGCATCGATGGCGTCTCAACCGAAACATGGCCCCGGTCCGTCCAGCGCCTTGCGCCCGGGACGCGCTTTGATCTCGGACCCGTGTTGGTGTTCTACGCCAAATCCGGCAATCCTCATCTCGGTGAGGAGGAAGCCCTTTGAGCCCAAAGGTGCACCAGTGAGCTATCCCAATCTCGACCAGATCTGCGCGGCAATCAAAGCCGATGATGCCAAATATCTTTACTCGCTGTCACTGGCGACCGAAGCCGCCATCTGGCGGTAGAGAACAGATTGGCGGACCTGAACCAACGCATCGTCGACACCCTGGCCCGCGCCTTCGAGGACCGCTCGGCCGATCGCTTCCCAGCCCTTGCTGTTTCGTGCCGCAAATGCCGTGTGGGCTCGACTGCGCTGACCAACCTCTTCGGCATCGCGGGATTCCCGTCCTCCAGCCGGTCAAGACTGTCATGCGGTTCGAGGCGCTTGGTCAACCTGGCGCGCCCTGGATCGTGCGCCGATCACCGGAAATGTCGAATGCGCACGCCTGCCTGATGGTATCTTCGATACTGTCCGAGCCTGTACTGGCGCGGCAGTCGGCCGAAGAACAACTGAGCTACTGACAATCGGAAGGTAGCAGGTTCAAAATTCTGCCCCAGAAACCGGATATTGCGCACAACCAGCGTTCACGATCGCGATGGTGCACAAGCTTCCAACCAGACCCGCGCAACGACAGCCCGTCGCCTGAAGATAGTCGGCGAGGGCCGCCAAATCCCTCGCAAGCGTATCCTCCGTCACATGCACGCCGTCTTCGCCGACAATGCAGACGCTTGTCTCGTCGAGAGATAAGTCCAGCCAGGGTGCTCCTTCAGGATTGCGTGTTTGCTCGGGTACGGAGCCGCCCCTCAGTTCCCAATCGAGGAGCGATCCTACAATTCACATATTTGGAGATCGCTCGCTAGGTTACCCGGTCTGTGAACCCTGCAAGCCGAAAATTCAGATGCCGCCCATGCAGAGATATTTCATTTCGAGGTAGTGCTCGAGGCCATGGCGGGATCCCTCCCGCCCGATGCCGGACTGTTTTATCCCACCGAACGGCGCCGCTTCTGAAGACATCCGGCCGGTATTTACCCCGACCATTCCATATTCCAAGGCCTCGGCCACACGCCAGACACGCTTCAGGTTGGAGGCATAAAAGTAGGCCGCGAGGCCGTAGATCGTGTCGTTGGCCTCACGCACGACCTGATCCGCATCTTTGAAGCGAATAATCGGTGCCAGCGGCCCGAATGTCTCTTCTTGCGCGACGGTCATCTCGCTGGAGACACCGGTCAGTACTGTCGGTTGGAAAAACGTGCCATTCGTGCCGATGCGTTTGCCCCCGCATAGAATTGCGCCGCCTTTGGCGACGGCATCGGCAATATGGGATTCGATCTTGGCCAAAGCGTGCTTGTCGATGAGCGGTCCGATGTCCACTCCGGGAGCGAAACCGTCACCAACTTGAAGTTGGCGAGCCCGTTGCACGAATTTCTCGACGAACTCGTCGTGAACGCCCGACTGGACGTAAAGGCGGTTCGCCGAAACGCAGGTCTGGCCGGCATTGCGGAACTTCGCCTGGATCGCACCGTCAACCGCGGCATCGATATCGGCATCATCGAAGACGATGAAAGGTGCATTGCCGCCGAGCTCAAGGCTGACTTTTTTGATCTGGTCCGAACACTGGCGCATAAGAAGGCGCCCGATCTCAGTCGACCCGGTGAAGCTGATCTTGCGGACCTTGGGATTGGTGCAAAGTTCGCGGCCGACCGCGTCACCTTCGGACGCATAGATCAGGTTGACGACGCCTTCGGGAAAGCCAGCCTGATGGGCGAGGGCGAACATTGCTCCCGCCACGAGCGGCGTCTGTTCAGCGGGCTTGAGGACGATCGTGCAGCCCGCCGCCAAGGCTGGCGAGATTTTGCGCGCCACCATCGAGGCCGGGAAATTCCACGGCGTTATCGTCCCGACGACCCCGATGGGCTGCTTGATCACCAGCATTCGGCGGTCCGTCGATGGTGCGGAGATCGTCTCGCCATAGACGCGATTGGCCTCCTCGGCGTACCATTGCAGATACGCCGCAGCATGCGATATCTCCGATTTGGCTTCGGCAAGCGGCTTGCCCATCTCCGCGCTGAGAATTGCGGCGAGATCGTCGGCGTGGTCGATGATCAACTGATGCCATCGCCATAGAACGTCGCTGCGCTCACGTGCGGTCAACCCTGCCCATCCAGGCTGCGCGACATAGGCCTTGTCGATCGCAGCGCATGTCTCCTCGACACCCATGTCGGGTAGTTCTGCCAGCACTTCGCAAGTCGACGGGTTGAGGACCTGGAATGTCCGCTCGCTAATCGGCGTGCCAAGTGCCGGCAGGCGATCAATGGGTCCAAACAGGTCGCGGGATCTCAGGTGACGGATCATCGGCAGGCACAGGGGCAATACCGGGTTCCTCCTCAACGCAGCAGGTCTATATAGCAGGTGCGGTGTGTACTCCGCGACGTCCAGGTTCCTTATAGGGCCTCGGCCAGACAGCTAGTAGACCACGGTACCCAACTGGAATGGGAGAATACCTGAATTCGCTAGAAGATGCCTCGCGGTTCTACTAGTCGAACGATTGAACAACGGACATCGGCTTCGCCATCCGCGCGGAGTGGATGGTGGGGGCCTGCGCCTACAATCTGCGGACCACGATCGGCGTCCTCTATCCACTCGAAGAGAGGCTGGCCTGAGGAGGAGCGCACCCCAATAATCGACCGCCTGAACCGGCAAATGCCTGGCAAGGCCCGCGAAAACCGCTCCTCGCGCGTTTAAGCAGATACGGCTCACTTTGGTACCTTCGTCCGGCCTCGAATAAGGGTGCGTGCCGTAGATCGCGCGCCGCCATTTGCGCTGGGCGATCGTCTCGGGGTCGCGCTCATTGGCGATGATGCCGCAGAAAGCTGGGCGCGGATGCGGTCGACCGTCTCCTGGTCGAACCGCGGCCTGTTGACCGCGAGCCTTAGCAGATCGATAGCAGCATCCTGTTGTTCGGAAAGCATGCGCATCGACCCATTGATGCCGTCGCGTTGGGCGCCGAAGCTCATTTCGAAGCCGGCATTGTCGAGCTTGACCTGGACCGCGTCGCTGTCGAGATCGCCCGCGCCCTCGTGGAACAGGCCGGTCATTAGATTGGCGAGGCGTTCCTTGCCGGCCGGGTCCTGCGCGGTGCCGCCGTCGAAGACGAAGCGGATGGCGATGATCGGCACCGTATGATCCTCGACCAGCCAGGCGGTGGTGCCCTTTGCCGATTCACTTCCTGGATATTCATCGCGCGGGCGGCGAGCGCCGGCACGATGAGGAAGAGGATGGAGAGGAACAGGGTGGCGAAGGCGCGCCAGGTCTTCCCTTCTCCCACAAGGGGTGAAGGGAAGACCGGGCGGCGCATGCGCATGGGGATGGAACTCATGATCAATTCCCCGCCTGTTGCAAAAGATAGCCTGTGGTCGAATGGTCGAGCACCAGATAACGCGCGGCGACCGCCTTGACCTCGTCGGTGGTGACCTTGCGGACGCGGTCCGGCCTCTCGAGCACGTCCTTCACATTGCCACCGGTGGTGAGCGTCTTGCCATAAATATTGGCGATATGGTCCAGCTCGTCGTGCGCAAAAACCGAGCGGATATAGCGGTCTTTGGCCTTGTCCAGCTCGTCGCTGGTGACGCCATCCTTGGCGATCCGGGCGACTTCGGCAACGGCCGCCGCTTCGAGATCGACGAGCTTTGCATCGCCGCGCGGCGAGCCGGAGATGGTGAAATTCGTGTCGTCTAGCATGGTGCCCTGGAAGAAGGCGCCGGCCGCCGAGGCTATGCCTTGCTTGACGACAAGCTCCTGATAGAGCCGGCTGCGGTTGCCGCCGCCGAGGATCTCTGCCAGCAGGTCGAGCGCCTCGGCCTCGCCGGGCTCTGCCGTATGATAGGACGGCACCACCCATTGAGTGGAAAAGCTCGGCACGGAAACGCGCGCATCGGTCAGCGTCACTGTGCGCCTGGTGTTCTGCTCCGGCTCGACCGGGCGCTTGCGCGGGGGCAGGTCCGGCCCGCGCACAACCTTGCCATAGGTCTTCTCGGCCAGCGCCTTCACTGTCTCAGGCTCTACGTCGCCGGCCACCACCAGTACGGCGTTGTTCGGTCGGTAGTATTTGTTGTAGATGGTGAATGCGTCGGTGCCGTTCAGCTTCTCCATCTCCTGCATCCAGCCGATGACCGGAATGCGGTAGGGCTGGTTCTGCCGCAACGTCGCGTTGACCTCCTCGTCCAGCAGAGCCTGCGGGTTCGTCTCTCTGCGCCAACGGCGCTCCTCCAGGATCACGTCGCGCTCGGTCTTGATATCATCGTCGTTGAGGATGAGGTTGAACATGCGATCGGCCTCGAAGCCCATCATCTCACCGAGCGCCCGAGGCACCACCGTCTCAAGGAAGGTGGTGTAGTCGTAGGAGGTGAAGGCGTTCTCCGAGCCGCCGATGGCTGAGACGGCTCGGTCGAACTCGCCGGCGGCGTGGTTGGTCGTCGCCTTGAACATCAGACGCTCGAGAAAATGGGCAATGCCGGATTTGCCCGGTGGCTCGTCGGCGCTGCCGATCTTGTACCAGACCATATGAATGACCATCGGCGCGCGGTGATCGGGGATGACGACCACTTCCATGCCGTTGTCGAGCAGGAAATCCGTCACTTTGCCGTCGTCGGTGGCGGCCGGAGCCGGAGCGGTCGTCACCAGGGCCAGCGCGGTGGCAATGAATGCCTTGCGCAGCCAGGGGGACCGAAGTTTGATCGATGGCTCCCGTTGTGGTGGCTGGCCGAAAGGCAAGGTTCGAGGCAAAGTGATTTGTTCCTCATTTTGATGAAGGCGCTGCGTCCTCGTCTCCCCCAGTGGGAGGATCGGCGGGCAGCGCCGAGCCAGATGAGCAACCGTCTTCATGGTGCTAGGCCTTACTCGAGCCTCGTCTTTGGTTGGACCCAGGAGACCTGCGGCGGTATTTCTTGGTGATTTGATCATGGGGGGCGACTTCTCCTTGGTGCGTGACGCGTTTGCGGATGACTAGGCATGAACTGCGCCAGATCAGAAAACCGTTCGAGGCATGCGATAAATCGGGCGCTGCAAGTTGCGTATTCGACATTGTCGGACATCGGACAGGGCCGAACGCGACGCGCGCGCGGCTTGGGACGATATCTCCTTCGTTCGGAAGACGATTGGGCCCGCTGCCGGGGGAGCGGCATAGGATGCGCTTCGAATAGCCGCTGCACTGAGTGAGTGAGAATTTAGCTGTTGGTCGCCCCAGCGGAAAGGCTGTCCTCGACAGGCACGCCAGGGTCGAGGCTGAACGGCAGAGGAGACAGGAGCGTGGCGGGTTCGAGCGCGTGGAGCCTTTTCGCGCGCGAAGACGGATCTCATCAAGGATCTGCGACAGTTAGGGAATATTCGCGAGGCGCTGGAAACGAAGATCGTAGGACATCAGGCGAGAAAGAAGGATGCGTTGAGCGCTTTTGGCGGATGAGCTTGCCCGAAGTCGTTGAGCGTGATGAGTTGCTGCGGGACAGGGATCGTTTGCGTGGGGCCTTGGTCGAACTTGAGGAGAAAACAGATTCCGCCCAAGCGCCGGACACAGTTTCCCAGATGATCCGAAAGTCAAATGTTGACGGATTCACCAGCGAACCGGGCGGTCCTAGCGACGGCGTGTCGCTGGAGGCCAGCCCTCGTTCGAGCGTCAGGACTCCAAGAGAACGGGACTTTGTCAGAGCCATCTGCGATCCCAAACTGAGACGTGCAAATATAGCAACGTCACGAAAAAGTTTTGCCGGCCGCCTACAAGCCACCGTCATTGATTTCAAACAGACCCGTTGTCGGAGGCTGATTACAGGTAAGGTCCGTCAACATCGCAGGTTCGTCAAATGGGCTTTTGAGATTATGGCCATCTTGAAATCCGATGACATCAAAATAGTCTTGGGCCGTCATCGCTTTGCTGTGCGGATCGGCCTATGTAGCGCGCGGCATAGGGCCGATCAGACTGATCCGCATAGCGGGTTCGCGTGTAAACGGCGATGCCCTTGCGGCAGGTAGGCATCGCAGCTTACCGTCTATTTTCAGCAGTCCGCATCTTCCGCCGGCCTCATGCGGCAAGATGGCCTGGCGCCTGCTGCAAAGGCCTCTCTAATCGGGGCGGCCTCTGAGCTTAAGGCTATCCAGTCAACAATAGCCTGATCCTGCTCATTCTGATGCGCGCCAACCGCCGCGCCGGTTTGTGGAACCGCTCGTGGGTAGCTTCTACCACAAACAGAAAGGTCATCAAATCAAGCAGGAAGTCGTCGATCGCTTGGGCGATTGTTTCTGACTTACCCTTGAACTGATCCAGCAAAACGCGCGCCTTATCGATCGCATCCGCGCTGGCCGCATCGATTAGACCCTCGATCGTCTTGAAATAATCCAATGCGAAACTCCTTCAAGCGCTTGCCAAGGGGTTATGCACGAAGGTGGGCCCGTGAACCACCCAGCCGTTGACCTGGTGGCCCGACGAATAAGGCGTCACGCGGCGAGGGCGCTTAGTGCGCGATGTAGTTGGGTCGACGTCAGCGCATTCTACGAGCATCGGCAGGTCGTACGTCCCGTGATCGGTCTCCAAGGACCAGCCGTAGCACGTGGCGGGAGCGCTCGAAGATCGGGTGCTTTGGGCCATGCCAGAGCCTGCTGGCTGTAGGCGGTCGCGATGGAGTGCGCCAGTTGCCGCCGACCAATCAAGCCGGGCCTTGAAATTTTTCGTTCTGCTGCGCCTAAGTTTCGGCTATGAATCGGGCTGGCCCTAATGGCCTGCCCGCGTTGCAATTGTTAAAAAGGAATACGTATATGCCGACTGGAACGGTAAAGTGGTTCAACAGCACCAAGGGGTTTGGATTTATCCAGCCCGACAATGGCGGTCCGGATGTTTTCGTCCACATTTCCGCTGTCGAACGCGCGGGCCTCTCGACCCTCGCTGACGGCCAGAAGATCAACTATGAGATCGAGCAGGACCGCCGCACTGGCAAATCCTCCGCTGGCAGCCTCAGCAAAGCTGGTTGAAATTTTCTCCTGCGTCCTGGCAAGAGTGGGCGCGTAGGTCCGGAGGTCCTCACGGCCGCTCGATAGGAGCGAGCAAAAACTGAGGGCAGCAGATTGCTGCAGGCGTCGCGAATTCCTCATGAAACAAAAAAGGATGGCGGGGTTGGCCCCGCCTTTTTATATGACGATATGACGCGCAGATTAAGCCGATGGCTGCAACGCTCCAGAACGAATCTCCATTGCCGAAATCAAGCCGCGACCTTCTTGCGGGTTCGCTTCGTCGGCGCCGGCTCCGGCGCTTCCGGCGCTTTCGGTTTGCGGCCGAGCCCCATTGTCTTGGCCAATGACGAGCGCGCCGCGGCGTAGTTCGGCGCGACCATGGGATAATCCGCCGACAGGCCCCATTTGGCCCGATATCCATCCGGCGTTAGCCCATAGTGGGTCGACAGATGGCGCTTTAGCGATTTGAATTTCTTCCCGTCCTCAAGGGAGATGATGTAGTCCGGTGTCACCGACTTCCTGATCGGGACTGCAGGCGTAAGGGCAACCGGCTCTTCTGCAGAGACACCTCCGGCCGTCCCTTTCAGAGCCGTGTGCACTTGGCCGATGAGGGCAGGGAGATCCCCCACCGGGATCGGATTGTTGGAGACATAGGCTGAGACGACATCGGCCGTGAGCTCGATGAGGGTGTCGATGTTTTTTTCGGCTTCTTCTGTCATGAAACTCTCCGGGCGGCGTGAAACACAGTCGGCGAAGCGTCGCTTCATAGTGGCGGTCGCCGCTGAAAGCAACAAAGGTCTCGACACGATTATTGCGATGCTCGTCCAGCGAGATCTATGGCGCGGTATCCGCCGTCGTGACCGTTGATCCGCCCGTTGTTGGCGACCTGCCGCGGTCCTTGCGCATTTTCAGGCGCGTCTCGGCCGTAAGCTTTGCGCCAAATGACCAGTAATCTCGAAACGAAGCGGGCTATTTCTGTTTCGCCATCCTCTCTTTGGCTGTGAAATCGGTGGCCGAGCAGTGGCCGCTTCCTGGTGGCGCGTGAAGGAAGTATCAAGGGTTGATTCGCAATGGTCGAAACGATGTAGATTCATCATCCGGGGAGCCGCCCTCGCAGCAGGATGTTAGGGATTGGCCCGCTGGTAAACCGAGGACATAACGCCGCTGCTTTGCCATTGAACCGCTATCGCTGTGACAGCACCTTCCGCAAAGGTGGGCGGGAGAAGGCGCCTGTTCACGCAAACGAGCGGTTCAGCAGGTCGGGAAGAACGAATGAGCTCAGGGACTTTCAGCAGCCCACTTTTCGTAAGGCGTGCAGCGCACATCGTGCAAGAGATTGCCAGTCCTGCGGATGCTATCGATTTTCTCAACGAATGGCCAGAAGATCGCAGAGACCGGATCTACGAAGCCGCCCTCAGGGCGTGCTTTGATGCATACAACGGACGAATACCTGCGAGCGCAGCGCGCAAGACTTTTTTCTGCTTTGGGGAACAGGTCGCCATATTGGAGGATGCAGCCTCCGCGATGCAATGGCTCGCTGCCTGCATGTCGGGCAATGGAAAAGCGCAAGTATAGGCGTCGCAGTCGTATGTGAGGCTGGAGCGGGTACGCCGACGAAGTTATTGTATCGAGATTTTGCCGGCATCTGGAGCGTACTATAGCGAACAAACAATATTTTGCGCCCTATGGCGATATTAATCATCTTGTTGTATTTGTAAATCAGCTTCTCGCGGCAGGACTGCAATGTTTCCGATGTGAAACCACTGCGTGGGACTTGGTTCTCTCAAATTCGTGACGGTAAATTGCCGTGTAGTTATTGCAAAGAAGTTGTCCCATTGAAGCAAGATGATAAACGAAGCCAAAATTGTGCTCCGTCGTCTGCCAATATTCGCTCGATGGAGGCTATAGGCCTCACAAGCCAATCAAAACAGCTACTCGGGCGCCCTTTGAAATTTGTGTAATTTTGCTCACCCGAAACGGCCCTCTACAGTCGAAATAAGATCGTCCCGCAAAGGTGCTACGAGACACTATCGCGGATCGATTTGGGCCCACGTCGATCTGACGAAGGCAGGCGGAAGTCGAGCAGGACCTGCTGCGGAACAGATAACCGGCCCCCAACCGAATCTGACACGGTGGCGGCCCCGATTTCTTCATAGTTTGAAGGCGCAGAGAGAACCGGAGCACGGCTCCGGCGCCGCCGCTTGCCGAGCAGCGACCTCCGCCTCCCAAAATCCAGTCGAGAAGAGCGTTCAATTCCGGGACGGTCCAAGCTCTGCCGCAAAAACAGGTGTCAGACCCCCGGTCCTCTCCCGCAACTGATCTAGCGCAGGGCGTTCATGAGCCGCATATCCCAGAGTGGCTGCGTGCACGACGCAGCGAGATCATTTATGAAAATCCTATTCAGTACGATGGCTGTCCCCTTGCTGACGGCCACCGCCTTTGCTGCGGATTCGATCCCCGCAGACCTCAGAGAAACGGCAATGGCCACTTTCAAGGCTTTGCCACCCACCACGCCGGCAGTCGTCAACAACCCGATCACCCCGGAAAAGATCGCTCTCGGCAAGGCACTGTTCTTCGATCCACGCGTCTCTGCGTCAGGCGTCTTGTCGTGCAACTCGTGCCACAACCTGGCCACCGGCGGCGACGACAATCACGAAACCTCGATCGGCCATGGTTGGCAGAAGGGACAGCGCAACGCGCCGACTGTACTGAACGCTGTCTTCAACATCGCCCAGTTCTGGGATGGTCGTGCCGAAGACCTGAAGGCTCAGGCGAAGGGACCGGTCCAAGCCGGGATCGAAATGGCCAATACACCGGGCCAAGTCATCACCACGCTCAAGTCCATGCCGCAATATGTCGAGTGGTTCGATGCAGCTTTTCCGGCTGAAGCCGATCGGGTCACCTTCGACAACCTCGCCAAGGCAATCGAAGCCTTCGAGGCGACACTGGTCACGCCGGCCCCCTTCGACAGTTTCCTGAATGGCGATGACGCCGCCATGACTTCCGAACAGAAACAGGGCCTGGCGCTTTTCATGGACAAAGGCTGCTCGTCCTGCCATGGCGGTATCAACGTTGGTGGGCAAGCCTATTACCCATTCGGCCTCGTGGAACAGCCCAGCGCCGAGGTCCTGCCGGAAAAAGACAAGGGCCGATTTGCGGTCACCAATGCAGCCGACGATTCCTATGTTTTCCGCGTGGCGCCGCTGCGCAACGTTGCACTCACCGCGCCATACTTTCATTCGGGCAAGGTTTGGGATCTGAAACAGGCCGTTGCCATCATGGGAACCACCCAGCTTGGCGTGGTACTGGCGGACGAAGAAGTCGACCTGCTTGTTGCCTTCCTCAACTCGCTGACCGGAAAGGCACCCGAGGTCGCCTATCCCATCTTACCCGCCGAAACGGCGACAACACCCCGGCCTATAACGCAGATCTTAGGAAAATAAACGGCCAGCTGACTGCGGAACATCGCAATTGACAATGATTGCGACTTTTACTGGACGAGACGAGTCGCGACGTCCATGAGAACGCAAATGGCTCGTTTCCAAAGTGCAGACACTGCTTTCGTTACCAGCTCGTTGCGATGGAATCATGTTTGGGATCTGGCGTGCGACATGCCAAGGAAGGCGTCTGACGCATGAGGCTCGCGCGCTGTCGATACCGCGCGGCGGCCGGCCATCGCGCTGGCGGCCGAATTGCCGCGCGCCGAAGTGATCGGCCCCCTTAGGGCGAAGGGGCAGCCACTCCGTCCTCCATGTCCAGCGATTCTTCGACTGCTTCCGATTCCGGGCGATGGTCCAAAGGAGAGTATTCGCCGCTGCATCCGGTTTCGAGCGACCTTGCTCCCAGTTTCGAAGCGTTGCCAGATCGAGGCCATACCGCACGGAGAATGCCTCCTGAGAGAGCTTCGTGCGATCCCGGACTTCGCGAACACTTATCGGCCGCGGCGCATGAACCTTCGCGATCACGCCTGCGGACGACAGTTCATTCTTCAGTGCCAATAGGTCGTCGACGCAAGGAACCGTCACGAACGCCTTGCTGTGATCGACCATCTCCGTGAGTATCGCGTGGGCCGTCCTGAGCGGCAGCTGTCTCTTAACGGGAATCCGGGCGGCCTCAGGAGTATTCGCGCCGTGAAGAAAACTGAGGCTCAGTCGGACGGGAGAGCCTGACGACACCGGGACGACGTCCCGGGTTCGCACCCGTTGTCCGTACCGCTCCATGAATTTCGATGTAGTCGACATTAAGCTTCTCCGCGATCACTCGACCGAGCTTGCGCAATTTGGACCATCCCCACTGGAGGCATCGCGATAAAAGTACGCCAAACAACGCTAAGGGAGAACAAGCAGTGATCTGATTTCGTTCGACGCTCGTTTTCGAGAGCCGTTCTGGGTCGTTCGCAATCAACTGTGTAGGCCAGCGGAGCGAGCAAGGAGCGCCAGATCCGGACAGGGCTGAGTGGGGTGTTTCTCCGAAAGATGGGGCCATGCCCTAAGGAACACGAGATGTAGTGGACTCGTCGATTCGCGCGGTTTCGATTCGCGCACCCGGGCACAACGCTTGGATAAGTCCCATCAAATGCTCTCCGGTGGCCGTCATCTGTTTAGCTGACATTGGGCCGAGGGCTTCCAGCACGAGCCACATGGCGCGGGTATCGACCGTGACCATGGTGCGCCGCCCCTGCCGCCAGTTCCAGCGGCGGCACGTGACACCGGCATCATCGCACCAGATGACTTCGCCCGGTTCAGGATGCTCGGTTACCATTTCACCTTGCTGGATCGTGTCGAATGGCTCCGCTCCCTTCGCAATTAAAAGTCTCGGGACCCCCTGGTAGAGATCGAGATCCTCCCCGCCAATCGGAACGCCATACAACACGCTGACGGCATTGTAGGCATCAACCAGTGGGGATATCCGCGGGAGAGAGCCATCTTTCCGCACCCGCTTGAGAAGCGCGGCGGCCGAGCACGGCGTTCGATTGGCCTTTGTGCCGAACGCCTCGTAGGCAACGGCCCACGCCGCAAGATGCGCGTCCCTTTGGGCGTCATCGCGAAGCGCCGCCTGTTCCGCCGCCGCAATCGTGTCGTTCAACGCCTGTGCATCCGGCACGTCGATTTCAGCGTTCCGCACCACAATGCTGATCAGATGAAAATCCGGGTAGCGGGCCTTGATCTCGGGGGCAATCAATGGCGTGAAAGACATGGGATGCTCTTTTCTCATGGGGAGGCTTTGCGCTGCGGGTCGTTCGGGAAATGTTTGAAGAAAGGTGGTTGTCGAGCGTCCAGATCTTCTGGCATCGGCATGGTGCATGCCGCACCATGCGCTGGATAATTCCATCATTCGGCCGTGGACAAGGCCTGGTAGAGATCGTCGATTATCTCTTGCGGGTGCTCGAGCCCGCCTCGGCCGGCAACAAGCTACGCCTCCGCCAGATCCTCCATTTCATAAAAGGCAGCGGGCGCGATATGGATGTGAAGCAGCTTTCCTTGCCGGTTATGCATCGCTCTCGGAAATTCGTCTCGCACGAAAATCTGCCGCCAAACTGGCCTGATCAACAGCACCAGTTGCATAGCGTTTTCCCAGTCCAGTTGGCTTTGCAATGAAATGCGGTTCAGCCCAAGGGTCGGTTTCCTCGCCAGCACGCCACGTCCCCGCCGTTTTAGCCACCGTGTCCCGGCAACGCGTCTTGCACCTGCTTGACAACCGCTCGCAGGATCTCAACGCCCTTCTCGATTTGCCGAATGCTCAAGGCGGCATAGCCCATGACAAGCCCCATGCGATCGATGTGGCCTTCGTCCGACTGCCGCTCGTAAAGGGGCGAGATCAGGTGTAGCCCCAGGCCCGCGCCTCGGGCGGCTTCGACCAGGGTCGTTTCCCGCGATCGCGGCAGTTCGTCGAACCAAACGACGACGTGCAGACCGGCCTCTGCTCCCTGGACAGCGATGCGATCTCCGAAGCTGCGCCGCAAGGCGCCCAGCAACGTCCCCCGACGCTCGCCGTTCAGCCTGCGCACGCGCCGCACATGGCTTTCGTAGCCGCCACTCTCGATCAAAGAAGCCAGAGCCTCCTGTTCAGCCACCGGCGAATGCCGGTCCGCGAATTGTTTGGCGGTTGCGAAGACCTCCTGCAATTCCGGCGGGACGACGAGGTAGCCGATACGCAGCATCGGCGAGAGCGTTTTGGAGATCGTGCCGAGGTAGATGACAGCCCCGTGGTCCTCGAGACTGTGCAGCGGAGGGACCGGATTGATGTCGTAGCGATATTCGCTGTCGTAGTCGTCCTCGATCACGTAGGCATTGTTGTGCCGCGCCCATTCCAGAAGCTGGTGGCGGCGCGTGATCGGCATGACGCCGCCCAGCGGAAACTGATGCGATGGCGTGACATAGGCCAGTCGCGCCCCGATCCCCGCCAGCAACTCCGTCTTCATCCCGTCCTCGTCGACGGTGACCCGGACGGGCGAGGCACCCGTACTGGCAAAGACCTGACGCGCCATCCTGTAGCACGGGTCCTCGATGACGAAGCGGTCGGCGGGATCGAGAAGCAGGCGAGCGCACAGATCGAGGCCCTGCTGCGAACCGTTGACGATGATGATCTGCTCGCGGTCGCAGCTCAGGGTTCGGGCGCGCCAGAGATAGCCCTGGAGCGCCTGGCGCAGCCGGCGCGAGCCGCGAGGATCGTCATAGGCAAGACGCAACGGGCGCTGCCCCATCGCCTCGTTCATCGCACGTTTCCAGACCAATGCGGGGAAGTCTGACGGCGCCAGGTCGCCATAGCGGAAATCGACCTTCAGTCCAGTCGGCAGATAATCCGGCCAGGGCGGCATAACGCGCAGTCGTTCGCCATAGGCGGACAGATGAACCGGGCCGACTCGTTTCGCGACAGTGCGGCTCGTCTCAGGACCGATCAGCGAGGATGCAACGCGAGGTCGTGCGCCTTGACGGACTTCGATAAAACCTTCCGCGGTCAGTTGCTCATAGGCGACCGTCACCGTCGTTCGCGAAACCCCAAGGTCATTTGCCAGGCCTCGGGAGGACGGCAGCTGACTACCGGTTTCGTAGACGCCGCCGAGGATTTGCTCGCGAAGGGCCTCGTAAATCTGGCGTGCACCCATCGCGTGCGAGCGACCTGCAGAACCGGCGCTTGAAGACTGGACCATCTTTTTCATCGCCAACTGGATATTTCACATTGGCCAGTTTGCCGTCAATCTTTCGGAAACCCAAGAAAGATCTAGAGGCCGAATGACCCGTTCCTATCAATCCGAAACCGATGCTCTCACGCGGTCGCTCCACGACACCGGTCCCGGATTCGCCACTCGGGCGATCCATCATGGCTACGATCCCGCCGGCTTTTCCAATGCCGTTCAGCCGCCAGTCTTCTTGACCTCGACCTATGGATTCGAAAGCGTGGCAGCGAACGAGGCCGCCGCCGCGCTTGGCGGAAGGCTCTATGCGCGCGAATACAATCCCACGACGGAGATCCTCGAGCAACGGCTCGCCAATCTGGAAGCAGCCGAGGCAGGTTTGGTCGTTGCCTCGGGGATGGCGGCTTTCGGCACACTGATCTTGTCGCTCCTGTCCCAAGGCGATGAACTCATCGTCCACAAGACACTTTATGCGAACACGCTTGCCATGGTCGAACAGGCGGTCCCCCGCTTCGGCATCAAGGTCGTCGCGGTCGACCTGTCCGATCCTCACAATCTCGATGCCGCGATCACCGAGCGGACCCGGCTTGTTTTCTTCGAGACGCCGGTGAATCCGCTGAGCCGCATCTGCGACATCGCTGCCATTGCCGAGCGCGCCCACGCGCGCGGTGTAAAGGTTGCAGTCGACAGCACCTTCGCCTCCCCCGCGCTCCAGCGGCCGCTCGAACATGGGGCAGACCTCGTGCTCCACTCGCTGACCAAATACATCAATGGGCACGGCGATGCCCTTGGCGGGGCGATTCTCGGCGACGCGCAAACGCTCCGCACGCTGCACGAAACGGGCCTGCGCTACATCACCGGCGCAGCGCTCTCGCCCATGTCAGCCTTCCTGATCCTGCGCGGTCTGAAGACGCTCACGCTGCGCATGGAACGGCACAGCGCCACTGCCCTTGCGGTGGCTCAGGCGCTCCAGGCGCACCCGGCGGTGGCATGGGTGAGTTATCCCTTCCTCGACTCGCACCCTGATCAGGTGACGGCGCGAAAGCAGATGTCCCAAGGGTCGGGCATGTTGGCCTTTGGCCTCCACGCTGGGTTCGAGGGCGCGCGGCGGATGATGGACCGGCTCAACCTGATCACCCGGGCTGTCAGCCTCGGCGATGCCGACAGTCTCATCTATCATCCGGCAAGCCTGACCCGTGCTCGTCAGCCGATCCGCAAGGATGCGCATCTGGCCGATGGAGTCGGCGAGGACCTCATGCGTCTCTCGGTGGGTCTTGAAGACGCCGATGACCTAATCGCCGACCTGCGGCGGGCTCTGGACGCCTTGTGATGACTTGTCGTCCGGCCAGTCCTGCGCTCACGCACAAACCTGGAGCCTTGCCATGGCATTCCTGAGCGGCCTTTCCGCGTTTCCCATCACGCCGACCGATCGTGACGGCCGTGTCGATACCGTTGCTCTGCGCAAGCTGATTGCCAGGCTTTGCGCCGCTCAGGTCGATTCCATCGGTCTTCTCGGCAGCACCGGCACATACATGTATCTGACGCGCGAGGAACGGCGACGGGCGCTCGCCGAGACCTTGGACGAAACCGGGGGACAAATGCCGGTCGTGGTGGGTGTGGGCGCGCTGCGCACCGACGAAGCAGTGAGGCTCGCGCAGGACGCTAAGGCCCTTGGGGCTGCCGCGGGGTTGCTTGCCGCCGCCTCTTACACCCCGCTCACTGAGGACGAGGTGTTCGAACATTTCTCCACGGTGGCGCGCGAAAGTGGCCTTCCGATCGTCATCTACGACAATCCAGGAACGACGCATTTCCGTTTCACCCCAGCACTCGTCAGCCGCCTGGCAAAGGTGCGGGGGATCGTCGCTATCAAGAATCCGACAGAAAAGGGCGATGCGATCAAGAGCCATCTGGCCGACCAGAGGCGCACTGTGCCGGAAGGGTTCTCGATCGGCTACAGCGGCGACTGGAACGCTGCAGAGGCCATGATCGCTGGCGCTGACACATGGTACAGCGTCCTCGCGGGCATCCTGCCCGAGGTCTGCACAAAGATCGTCACAGCGGCGCAGCAGGGCGATGCGGCCGAAGCGCGACGGATCGATGCCGCGCTTGCGCCGCTCTGGAGCCTCTTCAAGGAGTTCTCGAGCCTTCGCGTCGTCTATGCACTTGCCGAATTGCTCGACATTTGCCGTGCCGACCCCCCGCGTCCCATCCTGCCTCTGCCCTCAGCAGCGAAGCGCCAGATCGCCGCCGCGTTGGAACGCTTGCCATCGGATGTCAACCGGTGAACAGCGAACCCGGCGGCCAGTGAAGGAACCTGTCATGTATGTACCCGCGCATTTCGATGAACCGAGCCGAGAAGTCCTTTACGAACTGATCGAGAACAGCGCACTTGGCATGCTGATAACCCATGGCCGGAGCGGTCTCGACGCCAATCACATCCCCTTCGAACTCGACACGTCACAGGGAGAAAACGGTTCCCTTTATTCCTGCGCGATTAGTACACGTGCCGAAGGAAAGTGCACTTTCTCGCTCGAGTGACTTATTTCAAAGGATGTGATCGCGTTTTGGCACATTCACGGCCCACATGCGGCAGCCGCTAACTCACCACATGGTGAGTAACCAGGAAACCTTCCGGCCTACACTTTCTCCCGGAGCGCGCGTGCTGCAGCAACCATGTTCATGAGGGCAGGGCGGACCTCCTCCCACTTGCGGGTTTTGAGGCCACAGTCCGGGTTTACCCACAGTTGGGCATCGGACAGTCGCTCGCGGGCAAGCATGACGAGATCCGAAATCTCGCCGACTTCCGGGACCCGTGGTGAGTGAATGTCATAGACTCCGGGCCCGATTTCATTCGGATATTTGGAGCTCGTGAAGGCGTCCAGCAGTTCCATTTTCGAGCGCGACGTCTCAATCGAAATGACATCCGCATCCATTTCAGCGATCGCGTCGATGATCTCGTTGAACTCCGAATAGCACATGTGGGTATGGATTTGAGTCGCGTCCTTTACACCCGTTGAAGCGATCCGGAAGCATTCGACAGCCCAGTCGAGATAGTCGTTCCAATCAGACTGGCGCAGTGGCAATCCTTCGCGAAACGCGGCCTCATCGATCTGGATCATCCTTGCGCCGGACCATTCGAGATCCGTCACTTCGTCGCGGATGGCGAGCGCGATCTGGCGGCATGCTTCGGAGCGGGGTACGTCGTCGCGAACAAATGACCAGTTGAGAATGGTCACTGGGCCTGTGAGCATTCCCTTCACAGGGTTTTCCGTAAGCGACTGGGCGAATTGCCACCAGCGCAGCGTCATCGGATTGGGCCTCGATACGTCGCCGAAGATGATGGGGGGGCCCACGTAACGCGACCCATAGCTCTGCACCCAGGCATGCTGAGTGAAGGCGAAGCCGGACAGCTGCTCGCCGAAATGCTGTACCATGTCGTTTCGTTCGAACTCACCGTGCACCAGCACGTCCAGCCCGATCTCTTCCTGCCAGCGAATTGCAGCCTCGATCTCCTTCTTCAGGAAGGTCTCGTAGTCGACATAGCTCAGCTGGTCCTTCGCATGAGCGGCCCGCGCCCTGCGTACCTGCGGCGTCTGCGGGAAGGACCCGATGGTCGTCGTCGGGAACGGCGGCAGCCCGAGCGTGCCGGCCTGGACTCTGGAGCGCTCGGCAAAAGCGCTCTCTCGTCGCTTCATGCTGTCGTCAATGCTGGCGATCCGCCCCTCAACCAGCGGGTCATGGATCTTCGTGGATGTCACGCGAGTGGCGGCAGCCTCGGCAGACGCTTTCAACGCGCCTGCCACCGCATCCCTGCCTTGGGACAGGGCCCGGGCAAGCAACACCAACTCGTCGGTCTTCTGGGCCGCGAAGGCGAGCCACGACCTGATGTCCGCGTCGAGTTCCGTCTCCATGCGGATGTCGATCGGCACATGCAGCATCGAGCAAGAAGGCGCGATCTCGACGCGGTCCAAGGGCCAGCCGGCGACGATCGGTTTGATGCGGTCGAGAATGGCGGGCAGGTTCGCACGCCAGACGTTGCGGCCATCGATCAAGCCAAGCGAGAGCACCAGATCCTTCGGTGCGAGCCGACCCACCGTTTCCAGCTGCTCGGGAGCGCGCACGAGATCAATATGCAGCCCGGCCAGGGGCAGAGAAACCGCGGTTTCGAGATTGTCTCCCAGCGGCCCGAAATAGGTAGCCAGCATGATCTTCAGCTCGGGGGCGGCTTTCGACAGCTGGCCATAGGCGAATTCGAACGCAGCTCGTTCGTTCGGGTTCAGATCGAGGACAAGCGCTGGCTCATCGATCTGCACCCAGTCGGCTCCAGACAGCTTCAGCCTCTGCAGGAGTTGCTCGTAGACGGGCAGCAGCCGGGGCAGGAGCGCGATGGGATCGAATCCTTCGGCAGGCGATTTCGCCAGCTTGAGGAAGGTGATCGGTCCAAGGATGACTGGGCGTGTGTGAACGCCGAGAGCTTTAGCCTCGATGAAGTAATCGACCGGTTTCGTCGACGAGAGGGCGAACGTCTGATCATCGTTGAGTTCCGGCACAATGTAGTGATAGTTGGTGTCAAACCACTTGGTCATTTCCATCGCGGTTACGCCAGGCCGATGAGCCGCATGCTGGTGACCACCGTGCCCACAATCCTCCGTCTGACCTTGGTTGCCGCGCGCCATTGCGAAATAGATGTCAAGTGGAACCTCGCCGCTATTCCAGCCGTAACGGGATGGAACGGCGCCGACCATGGCTGCGGTGTCGAGCACATGGTCGTAGAGCGAGAAGTCGTTCGACGGTATTTTCGACACGCCGCGATCGTGCTGCTCCTCCCAGCTAGCGGCACGGAGCGCCTTCGCGGTCGTGAGAAGGTCGGCAGCGGACGATTTTCCGGACCAGTAGCTTTCAAGCGCGAATTTCAGTTCTCGCCGACGACCGAAACGGGGCACGCCGAGCGTTGCTACAGGAATTTGCTGAGAGACAGTCATGCCAGACCCCGATGGTTGGGGCGTCGGTGACAAGGAAGGCGCTAGCAGGCCGGCACGAACGCCAGGCTGCAGCGGCCACCGAGACACCCCGCCCGTGGACGTAATTCGCCGTGGCAGGTCTCCTGGCTCGCGGGGTCATAGCCTCTACCCGTCTTCCCAAGGCTATTCGCCTCAGTGACATGAGTGGGGTTGGCTCGCCGCTAACAGTTGCGGGGGCAGCGCCGGCATCGCACCGGCTTCCCTCTTAGCTCCGCTGCGGCAGCGCCGTACGGAGAACCACGACGCGGGAGACAATTACAGCAGTTCGCTTCTTTGTCAACGTCGCATAAAGAAATGTTTATGTCGTTATGTTAAATTTCCGTTGGCATGTTCCAAAGGTCGCCTCGAAAGCGAAAACTGTGGAAGCCTTGAGCGGCCGGTAAATCAAAGCAATGACGCACGGCGCCCTTGTCCAGGAGGATAGGAGTTCGTCGGCTGCCGGCAGCAAACATACCGGCAAGCGCCGTGGTGCTGCTTAGCGCATCATGCGAACCACCTCAGCGTCGAACTTCGGCTCCGAGGTTCCGACCGCTTCGTTGGTGATCTGCTCGCGACCATATTCGGCTCAATGGCGAGGCTGTTGCCCATGTGGAAGCTGTTGGCCGTGATGCCCTCGGTGATATGACACAACGATTTCGGGGGGAGCACACCGAGGCCAGGCGCAGCGGCGTGTTGCGAAGTGATCGAGGCCAATGTCTCGCACTGCTTGTTCGCAGCCCACCGGCTCAAGGTAACCCGGCTCACCACCGGGCCAGCTCAAGTCCTGTCCAAATGAGGCCTGAGCGGCAAATCGTCGTGCACGCGCACGGTTTGGCGTTCGATCTTGTGATGCGTCTTGGGCGGACAATCGCCACGGTGCAGCGCGCAGAAGCGGTCCCCAATTGGGAAGCCGCGGGCGGTGAGGGCAAGCCAGCGCCACAGGCGGAAGGGGACTTGGACCTGTTTGCCCTGCTGGACCACAAGTTCGCGACACAGGGCCTCAAGGAGAAGACCAAGAGTGATTATGCGCGGGACCTCGCCAAATTCATCAAAAGCAGCGGGCAGTCAAAGTTCGGCGCCGATTGACATGGAGATAGCCATCGCGGGGGACCGCCCAGGCGGACCGCAAGCCGGAATACAACCGGGTGCAGGCGGCCAACCTCGTCCACAAGATGGCGTCGGGCACACACCGGCGATGGGAGAGCGGACCGTGGAGTGCAGGAACTTCACGCCTATCCACGCTCCCGTGGACGTGTCCTGCGGCACATCGGCAGCGATATTGAGGAGGCAGTTGAGCTTCTGGTCGAGCACTCTTACCTGCCACTACCTACGCTTAACGTCATCTCGTACTGAAAACGCACCACGCAAGGTCGAGATGTAACATGCGCCCTTCGTGGATGGTTCTAAGCTTCCTCGGGCGCGGTCAATCTGTGATAACGGTCGCTTGGAACCTCCATCACCGCGACGCGATCAAGGTTGGCGTATCGCGCTCGGTAGTAACCTTCTTCCTCCACTTCGGCGAAACTACACTGGGGAACGTCAAAGGTCGCAGCTTCCAATCCAAAGAAAGTCGTAGCGGTTTCCTCATCCAAGAAGTTCCACTCATCTTCTCCGTCGTCATATGTGACGCGAACATAGGAGGCCATGCGCACGGCTTCCTGATCACCCATCTCTGCGATGATGGCATCGCATTCTTTCTTCAGCTTTCCTGAAACCTCACCCTTATCCCAGTCATCCAAAGCCCGATAGATTTCTGGATGATAATACTCTGGCATCTCCTCTACATCATCACCGATAAGCTCAATGGTGCGGACATATTGCGGATTTATCAAGAGTATTTTGTTGTCAAGGCTCCAACAATACAGCCATGGCCTGCTTGTGTTATTTCTACGCAGATTATGAAGTTCCTTCAACTGACGCAAAATCGATTCACGCGCCTTTTCATCGATAGGATATTGGCGGCTGCCAAGAGTCGTCTTGATTCTGAGCGTGCCGTATCGCGTTTCGGCATCGGCAATTGCAAACGGGCTCGTGCGCCACTCCTCGACATCAATCTTCCAGCCCAGCAGCTCCTCGACCGTGCATTTCAACGTGAGACAAAGGTCCTTGATCTGCTCGACGTTCAACTGCGTTTTGCCTGTTTCCCAACGGGCCACAGTCTGTTGCGTCGTTGCCATCTGCTCTGCCAAATCTTTTTGAGTCATGCCCAGTCGAACCCTAAGCTCTTTCATGTTCATAACTCACCTCGCGTGTTCAACACACGCATTGTGGATGAATTAATCTAACACGTCAAGCGTGTTCAAAAATCGCAGCATGTGTTTTTAGGGCGTCTTCGAGGCTCCGGCAGCCGTTCGTGACCACTTGCGCAAGACACAGGGCTGGTACACAGCACGGATGGGCGATCAAAAATTACTGCTGCGGTGCTCGTCATCAGCCAAGCTGCCGCCGCACCTTCCACTAGGGTGCCAAGGTTCGAAATGAGTGCAGCCGACCATAGCGAACGGAAGGTCTTGTGCTCAAAAGGAACGAGTGAAGATGTTCTCTTCGCCATTGTGGGAAGCCTCGGGATTGACCGCGGGGCTGGATTTGTTTCGCCTCACTCAACCATGGCCTCGCCGTACAAGCCAAGCTGCCACAGTGCGCGCCTGCTAACCCAGAAAACTTGGCGGCCTTACAGGCATGCGCAGGACGCGCGAAGCCGCTCAAATCTCCCCAGATGGGTCAGCCATCGAAGACCGGCATCACTTGCCCGTTGAGCGGCTATACGATAATGCTCCGCGCTAAGCAGGAAGCGCCAAAAATTCGAGCGGCGACTTCATTCTCCTATTCAGGAAGGAACTATGAGGCGGCAGACGCGACCATTCACCGTGGAAGTCAAACAAAAGCGCAATTATGAAAAATCCGCACGTTCCATCTGGGGCAATTTCGACATCGCCGCGGCGATGGCCGAAACAACAAACGAAGTCGAGCCGTTAAATCGTCAGCTTGTTGACTCTACTGTAGTGGCCCTTGATGCTGAACCTTTGCACAAACCTCGAGTGGAGCATTTCATGGCCAATCCCCTGGAAACCGAGTCAGCAGTAGTTCATAGCGAACCGGCAGACAAAGCGGAAACGCCAAAACCGAAGACGAGAGCGCGGCGGTCGAGGAAGCCAGAAGCTGAGGCGAGCGCGCCTGCCCGCAAGGAGGGCGCCAAGCCGATATCCGCGACCACTGAAGCACCGCCGTCAGCGCGAACAGGCCGAAAGAGCTACTCCGCGAAGGATCGTGCCCAGAAGCTGGCGCAGATCGAGACCTCGATCGGCGGCGGCGCTACTCTCAAGAGCGCGGTGAAGCAAGCCGGCATCTCGGAACAGACATATTATCTTTGGAAGAAGGCGGCGGCGCCGGCGGCGGACAGTGACGGGCTGAAGGATCTCGTCGCGCTCGAGGAAGAAAACAAGCGGCTAAAGAGCGTGCTTGCCGATCGTCTCCGCAAGGAGAATGCGGAACTGAAGAAAAGGCTCGGGCTGGATTAAGGAGGGTGGGCAGCTGGTTCTTGGCTCGCCACCTACAGCAATCCCGCCTGCTCCGCCTCTCTGCGCAAATTCTGGCGTGGCCTTGGGCCGATCTGCTGGATGACCAGCCCGGCTGCCAGCGAGCCGAGATCGCCGCAATCCTTGAGGCTGCGGCCTTGCGTGTAGCCGTAGAGGAAGCCGGCGGCGTAGAGGTCGCCGGCGCCGGTGGTGTCGACCAGCTCGCGGATCCTGGTCGCATTGATGGTCACGGTCTCGTCGCCGCGCACGATGACCGAGCCCTTTTCCGAGCGGGTGACGGCGGCGATCTTGCAGTCCTTGCGGATCCGCGCCAGCGCCTCGTCGAAGGACGCGGTCTGGTAGAGCGACTTGATCTCGTGGCTGTTGGCAAAGACGATGTCGACGGTGCCGGAGCGCATGAGATCGAGGAACTCGTCGCGGTAGCGGTCGACGCAGAACGAGTCCGACAATGTCATCGACACTTCGCGCCCGGCGGCATGGGCGAGCTTCGCCGTCTGCCGGATCGCCTCCTTGGCGCGCGGCGGGTCCCACAGATAGCCCTCGAAATAAGTGACGGCCGCGCCCGACGCCTTGTCGGCCTCGACGTCCTCCGGGCCGAGTTCGACGCAGGCGCCGAGATAGGTGTTCATCGAGCGCTCGCCGTCCGGCGTGACGAAGATCATCGAGCGCGCCGTCGGTGGCTCGCCGCTGAGCGGCCTGGTGTCGAAGGCGACGCCCTGGGCATGGATGTCGTGCGCGTAGATTTCGCCGAGCGCGTCGTTCGAGACCTTGCCGAAGAAGGCGGCGCGGCCGCCGAAGGAGGCGACGCCCGCCGCCGTATTTGCCGGCGCTGCCGCCCGAGGCTTCAATGGCCGGGCCCATGCGGCTGTAGAGCAGTTCGGCGCGCCTCGTGTCGATCAAATTCATCGCGCCCTTGATGATGCCGTTCGTCTCCAGGAACGCCTCGTCGCACTGGGCGATGATGTCGACGATGGCATTTCCTATACAAAGCACGTCATAGTCCGGCATCAATTCATGTCTCCGCCAAAAACCCACCGGCTTTCTGGCATGCCGGCCGCGGGCGGGTCTGGCCAGTGGGAATGGGCTTTCCGATTGCCAATCCGTTCGGCGCCGGCCTTCACGGGGCGGCAAGTCCTGCCTCGCGACGCAATTCGTCGGCCTTGTCTGTCTTCTCCCAGGTGAAATCAGGCTCTTCACGGCCGAAATGGCCATAGGTCGCGGTCTTGCGGTATATAGGGCGTAAGAGATCAAGCATCTTGATAATGCCCTTCGGTCTGAGATCGAACAACTCAAGAATGAGGCGCTCGATCCTTCTTTCCTCAACCCTCGCTGTTCCGAACGTGTTGACCATGACAGAAACCGGACTTGCCACGCCGATTGCGTAAGCAAGCTGCACCTCGCAGACGTCCGCAAGTCCGCTAGCGACGATATTCTTGGCGACATACCGGGCCGCATAGGCAGCTGAGCGGTCAACCTTGGACGGGTCCTTGCCCGAAAAGGCGCCGCCGCCGTGACGACCCATCCCACCATAGGAATCGACGATGATCTTGCGTCCAGTGAGACCGCAGTCGCCGCGCGGCCCGCCGACTACGAACCTCCCCGTCGGGTTGACCAGAATTCTGATGCCTTCCGTCTCCAGATGGGTCGGCAGGACAGGCTTTATGATTTCCTCAATGACGCCCTCGCGGACCGTCTCTTGCGAGACCTGCTCGTCATGTTGGGTCGATACGACAATGGTATCCAGGGCGACCGGGCGCAACCCCTCATAGCGCACTGAGACTTGGGATTTCATGTCAGGACGCAACCAGCCAAGCTGTCCTGCTTTCCGGACATCTGCCTGTCGTTTCGTCAAGCGATGAGCGAGCTGGATCGGCAAAGGCATCAGAGTATCGGTTTCGCGGCATGCGTAGCCGAACATGAGGCCCTGATCTCCCGCTCCCTGTTGGAGGTCCTGCCCTCGTCCCTCGTCAACGCCCTGGCTAATGTCGGGCGATTGCTCGGTGAGCGCATGAATGACGGAGCAACGCCGGCCGTCAAAGCCGACGGCCTCATCGTCGTATCCAATATCGAGAATCGTATCGCGCGCAACTTGGCTATAATCCACCTGCGCATCGCTGGTAATCTCGCCAGCCAGAACGACCATCCCTGATTTTACCAACGCTTCACAGGCGACGCGCGCCTTGGGATCGGTGCGGAGGATGGCATCGAGGATGGCATCCGAGATGTTGTCGGCCAACTTATCCGGGCGTCCCGCGCCAACCGATTCGGAAGAGAACACGAACTGCCTAGCCATGAAATGCCTCGTTTCGGGTGTTGGAGTTGTATGGTGCATTTTGCTTAGCCCACCTTACCTGTCGGTGAGGCCCGGGACCTCGAACGCAGCGCACAAGTCGGCAACGTCTCTTCGCACGCAGGCATGGAGATCTTCGTCTTCTGGCTCGCCGGAGGACGGAGTCCATGAAGCCAGCAATTTGCACGGTTTCCACATCGCGCAAGCCCATTGACGTCACTGCTGGCGCCCCCAGGCGAATTCCGCTTGTGACCGCAGGATGGCGCGGGTCGCCCGGCACCATATTAAAGCTCGTAATGATGCCTGCCTTCGCTAACCGCTTGGCATAGGCCTTGCCTGATAGTGGTCGATCGAAGATCAAGGATCAGCATGTGATTGTCAGTGCCCCCGGTGACCAGGTCATAACCTCGGTCCAGAAGCGCCTGGGCCAGAGCCTTGGCATTTTTGACAATCTGTTGGCCGTAACTGCGGAAGGACGGGTCCGCGGCTTCCCGCAAAGCGACAGCTAGCGCCGCGATAACATTCATATGGGGGCCGCCTTGCAGTTGAGGGAAGACAGCGCGATCTATTCGTCTGGCGAGATTGTATTTGCCCTTCGAATGATACAGCGCTTGATAGCGATCTTCATTCCTTGACAAAATGAAGCCACCGCGGGGACCGCGGATCGACTTGTGAGACGTGCTGCTGACGACGTCGCAATGGGGTACGGGATTCGGATGCACTCCAGCGACAATCAGGCCACTGATGTGCGCGATGTCGGCCACGAGGTAGGAGTTCGCCTCCAGAGCGATTTCTGCCATTGCCGCGTAGTCGACGATACGGGGATAAGCAGTACCGCCAGCCCAAATGAGCCGAGGCCGTTCGCGTTTTGCTGTTTCGCGCAAACGGTCATAGTCAATTTGCTGCGTCTTTTCGTGCAGCCCATAGGGGACGCGCTTATAGTCTGTTCCGGAAAAATTGATGGCCCAACCATGAGTGAGGTGGCCCCCTTCCGGAATTGGCAAACCCATCACCTTGTCACCGGGGCTTAAAAGCGCTCGATAGACAGCCTGATTGGCCGGCGAGCCGGAATAAGGCTGGACGTTGGCGTGTTCGCTGCCGAATAACGTGTTCAAGCGCTCAATGGCGAGGTTCTCAAGCTCATCGACGATCTCGTTTCCCGCGTAGTAGCGCGCAGCGGGGTACCTCTCGGCGTACTTGTTCATGAAAATCGAACCGGTTGCTTCCAGCACGGCCGAGGAGGCAAAGTTCTCAGATGCGATCAGTTTGAGCGTCGTCCGCTCCTGCCGCACCTGTCTTAGAAGCAGTTCGTGAACGCGGCAATCAACCGTCGCCAAGCGAGACCGTCCATAAGTGTCGGGCTGCGCGATGGCGCTGTCGGCGGAGTTGTCCATGGTAGCTTCGCGCTCCAATTGGATTGATCTATTTCACGGTCAAGCATGCGGTCCCCTTCGGCCGCGTGTCTCGTACCGCTTCGAGCCGTTGAAGGTCTCGTTTGTGATAGCCATCGCCGTGGGGCAGGAGATCAACCAACAATTGAACCAGCCCGCCGTCCTTACCTCCTGTTTTGAGATTGTACGAGCACCACGGACGTTGTTCGTTGCAGTAAAGAAAGTCGGCTCTGGCCAGCAGCCGGACGTGTCGTACAACGTGCTCACGACGCAGACCCAGAATCTCCGCTAGCTGGCAGACAGTTAGGTCCGCGTGCGCGCAAAGGCCTAGAATTCGAAGGCGATCTAAATGCGCTGCCGTCCGTAGGCGACTGACCAGTGTCAGCATTGGTCAGGACCAAGCCACTTGGAAAGCCTGGGCACTCGTCCTACTGAATTTGTCATTTCGCGTTCTCCACAGATGTTGCAGCTTTCGAACCAATTATATGGTTCGTTGTCCAGCGACCGGACAATCTTGGTGGCCGTGAAGATACTGTTTTGAGCCGATATGGCTGTGTCGAACAAACAAGATGGGGCGCTCTTCTTGCGATTGGCTTTAGCTTCAGCGGGTCGAAGAATAAGCGGCGCCGGTTTGGACCTGACGTTGCCCCCAGTTTCTATCCAGTTTTGAGTTCGTTTCCGGCGTGGGTTGTGCCCTGCTGGGCGGGTGAAGCGACGGGCGCTGGCGCGGAGCCTTTGGC
>NZ_JAMYUV010000061.1:0-34998 GCF_040323405.1 Mesorhizobium sp. M0048
GGCTGATGGTGCCGCTGAACCGCCGGACAAGGTTCATCGACATATTCGAGCAATGGCAGTTGCCGGTCATTCTGTGCGCCCGCACCGCGCTCGGAACAATCAATCACACCCTGCTGTCGATCGAGGCCCTGCGGGCGCGCGCTATCCCGCTGGCTGGCATCGCCTTCATCGGCGATGAGATGACCGATACGCAACGGACGATCGTGGAATTCGGCGACGTGCCGCAACTCGGCAGGCTGCCGCACCTCGATCCGCTGACGGACAAAACGCTGAGACAAGCGATGATTGCGGGCTTCGACCTCGCTTTGATTGCCGGAGGCGAATGATGCCGCAATCCCGTGTGTGGCACCCCTTCACCCAGCACGCGCTCGAGCCGGCGATCCCTGAAATCGTCCTGACTGAAGGCGCCTACCTCCACAAAGCCAATGGCGCGCGCATTCTGGACGCCATTTCCTCCTGGTGGGTGGTCACCCATGGCCACCGCCATCCCCGCATCATGAAAGCTATCGAGACGACCGCCTCGAGCCTCGACCAGATCATCTTTGCAGGCTTCACGCACGAGCCAGCCGAACGCTTGGCCAAGGCGCTTGTCGGACTCGCTCCTCCCGGCCTCGACCGGGTGTTCTATTCCGACAGCGGCTCGACCTGCGTCGAAGTCGCGTTGAAGATGGCGCTCGGTTATTTCCGCAACATCGGCGCGCCCCGCTCGCGCATCGTCGTCATGGAGCACAGCTATCACGGCGACACGATCGGCACGATGAGCGTCGGTGCGCGTGGCGTGTTCAACGCCGCCTACGAACCCTTGCTGTTCGAGGTCGACACCATTCCCTTCCCGGCCGCCGGCCGCGAGCAGGAAACGCTAGATCGTTTCGAGGCCCTCAGCCGCGACCAGCGCGCCGCTGCGCTGATCGTCGAGCCGCTGGTGCTTGGCGCCGGCGGCATGCTGATGTATCCGGCATCGGTTCTGTCCGAATTGAAGAGGATCACTGAGGCCTCGGGCACGCTGCTGATCGCCGACGAGGTGATGACCGGGTGGGGGCGTACCGGAACCATGTTCGCCTGCGAGCAGGCGAACATCTCTCCGGACATGCTGTGCACCTCGAAGGGCCTGACCGGTGGCGCAATCCCGCTGGCCGCCACACTCGCCACCGATGCCATCTTCCAGGCTCACTATTCCGAGGACCGGAAGAAGACGTTTTTCCACTCGAGTTCCTACACGGCCAATCCGATTGCCTGCGCGGCAGCACTCGCCAATGTCGAGATCTGGCGTGACGAGCCGGTGGCCGAGCGGATCGCCACCCTGAGCGCGAGGCAGGCCGCCGGGTTTCGACGCTTTCGCGACAATGCCAACTTCACCGACAGCCGCGCGATCGGCACGATCCTGGCTCTCGACCTGCGCGCCGGCTCTGCCGGCTATCTGGCCGAGATCGGACCTAAGCTGCGGGCCTTTTTCCTCGAGCTCGGCCTGCTTGTGCGCCCGCTCGGCAATGTCCTTTATCTCATGCCTCCCTATTGCGTCACCGGCGACGAGCTCGATCGGCTCCATGACGCGATCGAGGAGGCCGGCGAACGCTTCGGTTCGAGCCCATGAGCAGGTTGTCGCGCCTTCTCGGGTTTGGCCATCATGCGCCTGGGCGCAAAGTGGAGAATGCCGAAATCGAGAACAATCTCGGCCTCGAACCGGGCTGGATCGAGCGGCGTACTGGAATCCGGTCGCGCTTCTGGGCAACGGACGAAGACACGCTGTCTGGTCTTGCTGCCCAGGCCGGCGCCATGGCGCTGGCCAGCGCCGGCATTGCGCGCCACGACATCGGTCTGCTGCTGCTTGCCACCTCGACGCCCGATCACCTCCTGCCGCCCAGCGCGCCCCTGGTCGCACATCGGCTGGGGCTCGGCCGCGCCGGCGCTGTCGATCTGACCGGCGCCTGCGCCGGCTTCATCTACGCGCTGATGTTTGCGGACGGATTTACCCGCCTGCACGGCAAAGCGAGCCTTGTTATCGCCGCCAATATCCTCAGCCGCCGCATCAATCCCTCTGAGCGCGCCAGCGCCGTGCTGTTTGCCGATGCCGCGGGCGCCGTCGTGATCGGTCCGTGCGAGGATACTGATCGGGGGATTCTCGGTGCCTCCGTGGATTCGGACGGCTCGCGATACGGCCTGATCCAGATTCCCGCAGGAGGAAGCAACATCCCGTTCCACGGTGACCTCGACCTCGCGCAAACCCGAATGACGATGACCGACGGCCGCGAAGTGTTCGCAAAGGCCGTCGAGATGATGACCGATTGCTCGATAAGCGCGCTAGCCGCTGCCGGAGTGCGACCACAGGATGTCGACCGGTTCGTGCCGCATCAGGCCAATGCTCGCATTTTCGATGCGGTCGGGCGAAACCTCGGCGTTGCCGATCACCTGATCGTCAAGACGATCGCCGACTATGGCAACTCTTCCGCCGCGACGATCCCGCTCTCACTGTCGCTCGCCAATCAAGCGGAGCCGTTTCGGCCGGGCAAGAAAATACTCCTGGCGGCGGCAGGTGCGGGACTCAGCGGCGGGGCGCTCGTCGTCGGGATTTAGCCCAGCGAAGCTGCTCAACATCAGGACTGACTTTGTGAGATGAATAGGACAACGGGACCAATGCGAAAAATAGTCGCCGGCAATCTGCACGGCATGCACGTCACCGAAGCAAACCTCAACTACCACGGTTCGATAACGCTCGACCCTGACCACTGCGAAGAAGCCGGGATCCTGCCAATGGATTCGTGGGAGACATGGAGCAAGACTTCCGGCGCGAATCTCGACCTATGTCATCCTCGGCGAGCGCGGCTCTCGATGCTGCATCCTCAACGGCGCGGCCGCCCGGACCTGCCAGCCCACTCCATCCATCTGGACGAAGCGCCCATTCCTCTCTGAAGCCGCGGATCGTTACATTCGTCATCAACAATGTCGTCGGCTTTCTGACCGATGGCAATGCGCTGACGCGGACGGCGTTGACGACTACATCGGCAGGGGCGCTTCAGCAGAACTTTCGCCGGTTGATGGAGCAGCAGGAACTGGTGGCGGAGACCGGCGAAAGTGCATTTGATACCGGCGGTCGGCCGGCGAAGCTTTATCGCTTCCGCCACCATGTCCTCGACGAAACGGAGGTCGCCCGGACAAAATTGCCGCTGGCGCGGGCTTGACATCCTTTATACTCAACGTAGAAATATCCCTTATAATCAATTCGATTATAACGAGAAATTCATTCGCACCGTCCGAACCCACGGTCTCGCTCGGGAAGCCCGTATGAGTGGATCGAAGTGATCTTGGAAATGAAACGCCCGAGGACGGGCTTTCAACCTTTGTCGTGAAGGAGGTGCCGCGCGCCTGGGCCAATGCCTTGCGGCAACGGTGAAGGATGTATACCTCCAGTAAACGCGTGCGTCAAAGTCGCTATCGAATGTACAGTTCGTCTAAATCGTGCGATACGTTCAGATTTGTGCAAGTACTTGGAAAAGTGCTGCATAAAAGAAACCGTCTAATTACATAAATCAGGCAAGCTAAACTTTAAACTTGCACAAATGAGCGTGGGGCGCCCTGTTCCATGGCGCCTTTTTTAAGGATTATCCTTAGACTCTCTCCCGGGGGAACTGTGGGTGAAGAAACAACGCATCGTCCTGCTGGCAGCTGTTTTGGCGTCTGCCTTTGGCTTTTTTTTGCTGATCCTGATCCTGCAGATGGTCAGTTTTTTGGTTGACTAGGCACGCGCAAGCGGGATGGATCGCGCAGAGACACGCGGAAGTTTTTTTCGCCAGCGAAACCCCGACGACCTGATGGGGAGTCGCGCCAGCAGGGTGGGAGCCACGTCCAGTGCCACCATGCGAGATGCCGATTGTTGGCGCGTCTGTCAGTTCGCGCGGCCATATTCATTCTGGTGCCGATCTGTTGCCTTTTCTGCTTTTCCCATGCGTTTTAGGCCGAGCCAATTTGTGAAGCGGGCGGTCAATGGATCTGCGCCTCGCGATTGCCTGCCGTTGCCTGATTGATCTGGGCGGGATAATCCGAGAGCGAACGCTGCAACCGCGGTTCGAATTGCGCGAAGTTGAACCGGACTTCATCCGCGGTCAGGAACTGGTGGGTTGCGCCGGGAAAGCCGGCGACCATCACAAGGTCGCCTTCCTTGACGCCTTCACAGGCTATGGGTAGCCAACTCTCCGGCCGGTAAGGCACATTGTCGCGCGCATATGGCCGGGAGGAACCATCAGGAGCGACATAGGCGCGATAAAAGCCGAAGTGGCCCGTGTGGCGCAGCCACATCCAGTTGTCCGTTTGGCCGCCGAAGTTGCCGATGCCGAGCGCGGGCGCATAGACGAGGCGCACGTCCTCAATTTCGAGCTTCTGGAGGAGATAGTAGGAGACGCCGTCATACGTCGCAACGGCGATGGGCTGTCCTTCACATGCGGCGATCAGGGCCTTTTTGTTCGTGGCGAGCCGCTCATAGCGGGCAAACCCGTTCAGCTTGTCCGAGACGCTCTTGAGCATTTCGGCGGTCACATCCCGCATGTCCTCGATCACATAGCTGCGGCTGCCTGGCGCCGCGGGCAATTCTTCACCCAGGGCTCTTCGCCAGAAAGCCGTCTGTGAGATAGTCCTGGCCCTCCTTGCTGTGGTATTGGATGGATTCGAACACGCAGTGATGATTGGTTGCGACCAGCCCTTGTGGACTGACGAACGAGGCGGAGCATCCGCCCAGTGATACGATCGCGTTGAGCGGGTCAGCGTCTAGACGGCCCAGCTGGGCGGGATCGATCTGGAGCCCATCCGCGCGCATGGCCGCGCACACTTCCGCAGTCTGGCCCGGCATCCACATACCTTCGTCCGCCGATGTAGCCGTGACCGTCCAGAGCAAGGCGATGGCAGTTGCTTTGGCCAAACATTTCAAATTCGAGTTCGTGCTGACTGTCGCTCTCATCTTGCCTCCTGTTCTCCGCAGATTGGATTGGTGACTATCGGGATGGCCGGAGTCCTGGCGCCCGCGCGGCGGCCACACCGTAAAGACCGAGTGGACGGTTAACGCAGGAATCCTGATGGCGCTCACCTCTCATTATATCGGTCGCGCGCAACGTTTGCGGATCATTCGCTGCACCAATCGTGCCAAATGAATAAAGCCTTCAGTTGCAAATGGTGAGCCGCCCCATCCATGTCCGATCTCCGACGTCGTTCACGTAAAACGCTCGGTGCTTCCACGCTCGTTTGCTCTTCGCCCGTCCCTCTTCCGTCTTGACTAGCAGGAGCCTACGGCCTATCTCACTGCCGCGTTAGCACTCGCTTCTGGTGAGTGCTAAACACGCTCCGGCAACGGAGAACCGTTCAACATCCGCACCAGGGAAATCCAAAAATGGCAAAGTCGAATTTCCGGCCGCTGCATGACCGCGTGGTCGTTCGCCGCGTCGAGTCCGAAGCGAAGACCGCCGGCGGGATCATCATCCCCGACACGGCGAAGGAAAAGCCGCAGGAAGGCGAGATCATCGCCGTCGGTTCCGGCGCCCGCGACGAAGCCGGCAAGCTCGTCCCGCTGGACGTCAAGGCCGGTGACCGCATCCTGTTCGGCAAGTGGTCGGGCACCGAAGTCAAGCTCAATGGCGAAGACCTTCTGATCATGAAGGAATCCGACATCATGGGCATCATCGGCTGACACGCCGCCGCCTTTCATCCGCACCATCCAATCTGAATTTCGGGCGAAATGCCCAGGAGTAACAAATGGCTGCCAAAGACGTAAAATTCTCCCGTGACGCTCGTGAGCGCATGCTGCGCGGCGTCAACATCCTCGCCGACGCGGTGAAGGTCACGCTCGGCCCCAAGGGCCGCAACGTCGTCATCGACAAGTCGTTCGGCGCACCGCGCATCACCAAGGACGGCGTCACCGTCGCCAAGGAAATCGAGCTTGAGGACAAGTTCGAAAACATGGGCGCGCAGATGGTCCGCGAAGTTGCTTCGAAGACCAACGACATCGCCGGCGACGGCACTACGACCGCGACCGTTCTGGCACAGTCGATCGTCCAGGAAGGCCACAAGTCGGTTGCCGCCGGCATGAACCCGATGGACCTCAAGCGCGGCATCGACCTCGCCGTCGCCGACGTCGTCGCGACGCTGATCAAGAACGCCAAGAAGATCAAGACCTCGGAAGAGGTTGCCCAGGTCGGCACCATCGCCGGCAATGGCGACGTTTCGGTCGGCTCGATGATCGCGGAAGCGATGCAGAAGGTCGGCAATGAGGGCGTCATCACGGTCGAGGAAGCCAAGACCGCCGAGACCGAGCTCGAAGTCGTTGAAGGCATGCAGTTCGACCGCGGCTATCTCTCGCCCTACTTCGTCACCAACGCCGAAAAGATGGTTGCGGATCTGGAAGACGCCTACATCCTGCTCCACGAGAAGAAGCTCTCCAACCTGCAGGCCATGCTGCCGATCCTCGAGGCTGTCGTGCAGACCTCGAAGCCGCTGGTCATCATCTCGGAAGACGTCGAAGGCGAGGCCCTGGCCACGCTGGTCGTCAACAAGCTGCGTGGCGGCCTGAAGATCGCTGCCGTCAAGGCGCCGGGCTTCGGTGATCGCCGCAAGGCCATGCTGGAAGACATCGCCATTCTCACCGGTGGCCAGGTCATTTCCGAAGACCTCGGCATCAAGCTCGAGAATGTCGGCCTCAACATGCTCGGCCGCGCCAAGAAGGTGTCGATCTCCAAGGAGAACACCACCATCGTCGACGGCGCCGGCAAGAAGGAAGAAATCCAGGGCCGCGTCGCCCAGATCAAGCAGCAGATCGAGGAGACCACCTCGGACTACGACAAGGAGAAGCTGCAGGAACGTCTCGCCAAGCTGGCGGGCGGCGTTGCCGTCATCCGCGTCGGCGGTGCGACCGAAGTGGAAGTCAAGGAAAAGAAGGACCGCGTCGATGACGCCCTCAACGCGACCCGTGCCGCCGTCGAAGAAGGCATCGTTCCCGGCGGCGGCGTCGCCCTGCTGCGCGCTTCGCTGGCCATCACCGTCACCGGCGCTAACTCCGACCAGACCGCGGGCATCGCAATCGTGCGTCGCGCGCTGCAGGCTCCGGCCCGCCAGATCGCGGCCAACGCCGGTGCGGAAGCATCGATCGTTGCCGGCAAGATCCTTGAGAACAAGGGCGCGACCTTCGGCTTCAACGCCCAGACCGGCGAATATGGCGACATGATCGCCATGGGTATCGTCGATCCGGTCAAGGTTGTGCGCACGGCTCTGCAGGACGCGGCCTCGGTCGCCGGCCTGCTGGTCACCACCGAAGCTATGATCGCGGAGGCTCCGAAGAAGGAGTCGGCTGGCGGCGGCATGCCGGCTGGTATGCCCGGCGGTGGCATGGGCGGCATGGGCGGTATGGATTTCTAATCCAGCCCCCTATCAACCTACAGCGGAAAGGGCGGCAGCAATGCCGCCCTTTTTTGTGTGCCGAGCATGATCGACAGCTTGGAGGTGCAAGTCCTCTACCCAGCTGATGGCGGCGAAGCGCAACGGCGTCGTCGTGAGACGGGTCTGGCCGTGTTCTTTCGTTCAGCCGCTGGTCGAAACTCACGATGATCGTGCTGCCTTCCGCCGTGCCGTGGATCTTTACAGGGCTGCGAGAAGGCCTTGCCAACGGCTGGCAGACCCTGGTTGCGGTAGAACTCATCGCATCGTTCGATGGGCTCCGATTACCTGATGGCCTATGGTCGTCAGCTCTTTCAATTTGAACTCGTTCTTTCGGCCATGATCGTGGTCGGCCTGACCGAATTGGTGATCCACGGCCTGCTCACGATTGCCGAAAACTATCTGCAACGCTGGCGTCCGGAGACCCCACGATCAGCCTGATCACGATTGCAGGTCGGGATAGGCTGTCGCACGGCGCTTCCATCGCACCGCCGGCCTTCCGCTTCATCGGCCGACATATGCGGCCGCTTGCGGTGTCGATGGCGCTGCTCGCGATTTGGGAGTTGCTCGCCCATGCCGGCGCTGCTGACCCACGTTTTCTACCGCGGCTGGAAGAGGTGGCGGCCGCGGCATGGCAGAGTTCAGCCGAGGTGGCCTTGGCTCCAATCTTCTGGCGAGCCTGGAACGTGACCTGATCGGTTTCGTGTGTGGCAGTGTGGCGGAAACGCGTTTGGTCTGGTGATCGGATTTTCCCGCCTCATCGAACGCCTGAGAGGCTCGTGGTCGCGGTTGTATTACCGCTATTGCGTGACCTAATCACGTTGACGATGCCAGCACCTTCATTGGCCACTTTCTGGACCATGTACGTCACATCAGGCTCCCCCGCCCAATCGACACGAGCCGGCTCTGTAACCAAGCCGCCGTCATATGGCGGTTCCACGACGGCACTGGCGGCAGCCGTCTTCTCAGCGGCTACTGGTGGACGTTTCAGCATGACGCCAACGAATCCGATGGTGGCAAGGACAGGCAGACCAAGCACCGCGTAGAAGCCGTACTCCGCTGGAGTTCGCCTCGGAAGTGGAGTGACAAGGGCCTGATTTGTCTTGCCATGCCGACATTGTCAGCACGCTTTTCGAAGCCTCTGAATTCCTTAGTGTCCATCCCAGCTCGACCTCCGACCATCCCCATTTCCGGCTGCCCGCGGCACGGCAGCCCTTGGCCTCTAGCTGCGCTCGAGCGGATCAGCGTGCCGTCTGCCTTCTCTAGCCGATCAAAATGTCTGCACCCATTTGGCAATGGCCGCTTCGCGCAAAAGTTTTCCCCCGTGAGCCGACTTTCCGAATTGGCTTAACTTCCAAATCTGTGGCTTTGCCTGCATTGCGGAGCGCGGAGTTCCGACCACTCGCCCAAGGGTATGCCATGGCGTTTCGTCTCTTTGTTCCGATCCTTGCCGGTGCAACGCTGCGCGAGCGGCTGCTCGCCTGCATCGGGGCCATGATCGGCATCGCATTGACTGGCGTGATCAGTGCGCTGGCGAACGGGTCTGGCCCACATGTCGCACTGCTGGTTGCTCCAATGGGAGCATCGGCCGTGCTGCTCTTTGCCGTGCCTTCAAGCCCGCTGGCGCAACCTTGGTCGATTATCGGTGGCAATACGATTTCGGCGCTGGTCGGGGTGATCGTGGCGCATTTCGTGCATGAACCCGTCCTTGCTACCGGCATTGCGGTGGCGCTGGCGATCGCCGCCATGTCGTTCACGCGCTGCCTGCATCCGCCGGGTGGCGCCGCCGCCTTAACTGCGGTGTTCGGCGGACCGGCCGTCTTCAGCTCGGGCTTGCTGTTTCCCTTCGTTCCGGTAGCGCTGAACTCGATCGTGCTGGTCGCACTCGGCTACGGCATCCATAAACTGTCGCGGCGCAACTATCCGCATGTGGCGGCTCCCGCCCTTAAAAGCGCGCATGGAACCATCGATCCGCCGGCGCGGGAGCGGGTCGGCTTCCAGCCCGAGGATATCGATGCCGCGCTCGGCGCGCTGGAGGAAACCTTCGATATCGACCGCAACGATCTTGAGCGGCTGCTACGGCAGGTCGAGTTGCAGGCGATGGTGCGCTCCCACCGGACCCTGCTGTGCGAGGACATCATGTCGCGCGATGTGATTTCGGTCGATGAACATGCGCCTGCCGACCAGGCGCGGCATTTGCTGCTCGATCACAACATCCGGACGCTGCCGGTGACCGACGCCGAGGGCGGGCTGGTCGGTGTAGTTGGCCTGCGCGAGCTGACGAAGGCGACCGACACGGTGAGGGCTGTGATGTCGAAGGCTAGCACCGCCTCTCCCGATACGCCGGCGATGAGTCTGCTGCCGGTGCTCACCGACGGCCGCAGCCATGCCGTGGTCATCGTCGATACCGAGCGACGCATTATTGGGCTGATCACCCAGACCGACCTGCTGGCAGCGGCAGCGCGTGCACATGGCCGACACAACGCTGGCAGCGGCATAAAATAGTGATCCGGACTTGCTCAATCCGGGGACCCGATGGGGCGCCAATAGGATAGCGGTATTAAGTGCGGCCTTCCGCCTAAGACAATCCCTTTTTACGGGTAGATCAACCCTGAAACGCGACCGCGTGCTCAGGCATCTGGTTCACGTAGGCCAAGTACGACTGCAACAACGGAACACTCTTCAACCTTGCCGGTGGCCAGAGCCAGTCCGCTATGTCGACCAAAGGCGTGCGGACTACAAGGGCAACCATCTGGTGGACGGCTCCTCTGCAACGATGGTAGCGCGGTTCGCGTGTCCAAGGCTGGGTTGAAGCTCTACGTCGCGGGTTGAGTGATCGTTGGCAAGGGTCGCGGCTCAGACGCCGAGGACGCGGTTCGCAATTCCATGCAGGTGGTCCTTTCCTTTGGTTCCTGCATTTCGCCTATGGTGAGACGCCGCCGACTCCCGTCATGCATCACGCCGACGACCGCCGCTTCCTCGCCGCGCCAAGGGTTTGACTAGGCCGACGATAGACCATGCGATAAGCAATTCCGAAACGATGTGGCTTCCTTGCGCGAAGTCGGCTCTGTCGAACAGCGATGTCAACATGATCCTGAGTTCCGAGGGTTCGCCGCGCATCAATCCTATAACCTTGATGACGTTCCTGACTAGGAGGATGAGGCTGCTCCAACACGTCCACGGTGTTAGGAATTGCCATTGCACGAGTTGATCTCGGACTTCTTCGTCGCGCGTCGCCAATTTCCAGCCCAATACCGCGCCTACGCTTGGTACCCCAACCACGCGGCCTATTGCCCTCATGCCCACTTCGAGGACCCTCCAGGATCGGGCCTGTTCGGATAGGTGTGGGAGGCCGAGGCATCAGAGGGAACGGCCAGACGCTACCATGAGGATGCGCCATCTGCCGAAGAGCCGTACCGTTACCTTCGTCACTGTGCGGAACGCGGGGCGACCGTCGCGTCAGCCATCCGGCTTTGGGTGTCATTTCTCCCCTGGCGGAGTCCACCGCCCCGACAAAAGCCTGACCTTTGCCAGTCTTCTACGGGCAAGCGTTCGCGCCAAAAGTTCAAAGCCGTGTCCATAACATTCAACAATGAAAGCCAGCCTCATCAGATCGAGCAGAAAGTCGTCGATGGCATTTGTGAGCGCGTCAGACTTTTGTTCAAGCTGAAGCAGCAAGGCGCGCGCCTCTTCGATCGCGGCCCGGCAACCGTCTGCGTTTATCAGGAATCAATCCTGTCTAAGATCTGCAAGCCCTCACCTCGCCCCAAGCCAGACTCAGCGCATCGAACGCCGTTGGAGAGAGTTTCCGACGAAAGAACATCGTCGCGTTTCGCGAAAAGGCATCGCTCGGCAAAGTGCCCGTTGATGAAGCATGCTGCGTCAAACGACAAGCAAGATCCGGGCTCCACCCAGTGATGCCTTCGAAGGCGGGGTGAGCCGGCTCGGGCATGCGTCTCGGCCGCAACCCTTAATCACGAGGAACTGTGCCGCAAGGCAAACAGTTTCTCTCTATTCTTCTAGCCGCCACGGTTCAGCCTAGATTACATGGGAAACGACAATAACGGGAAGCAAAGGGTCGCAAAATGAGTAGGGTGGCTGGATTAAACGAAGATTTGGCTGCACCAACGACCTTTGGGCCACTTTTGCAGCCCACCTTTCGTTCGATCTGGCTCGCCACGCAGGTTTCGAGTCTCGGCTGGCTGATGCAGACCGTCGCCATCAGCTGGCTGATGGCAACGATCTCGACTTCGGATCTGATGGTTGCGCTGGTGCAGGCATCATCGAACCTGCCGGCTTTCATTTTGTCCGTGTTCGCCGGGGTTCTCGCTGACAATTTCAGCCGTCGCAGGGTTATGTTCGCGGGCCGCTGCCTTATGGTGATTGCGTCCGCGATGCTGACCGCGTCCGTGACGCTGGGCTTTGTTAGTCCGTGGATGATCCTTGGCTTCAGCTTCTTGATCGCAAGCGGCGGTGCTCTCAATGATCCGGCCTGGCAAGCGTCGGTCGGCGATATCGTGGACCGACGAGATGTTCCCGCTGCCGTCACCCTGCTTTCTGTTGGCTTCAACACTGTCAGGACTGTGGGCCCGGCGCTCGGCGGCATTGTGGTTGCCTCATTCGGCCTCATGGCGGCATTCGCCGTGACCACGCTCACCTATTTCGTACCCTTGGTCACTATTTGGCGCTGCAAGTGGAAGGTTCGCTCGTCCCCTCTTCCACGCGAGTCGATGAGGACGGCGATCTACGACGGACTGCGCTTCACGGCGATGTCATCGGAAATCAAGGCAGCGATCGCGCGCGGAACCCTCTTTGGCTTGGCGAGCATCGCCATACTCGCGCTGCTGCCGGTGGTTGTCCGCGACCAGCTGGGAGGAGGTCCGCTCGCCTATGGCGCGCTCATGGCTGGCTTCGGGACCGGTGCCGTCTTCGCCGGCCTCTCCAACAGCCTGTTCAGACGGAGCTTGTCGCAAGAAAGGCTGATGAGGCTCTCCTGCCTCGCCTGCGCGGCGTGCTCCCTCTCCCTGGCGCTTACCTCTTCGATCGGCGTGGCGGCAATTGCACTTGCTTTGGGCGGCGCAGGCTGGGTCACTGCCTGGTCCGGGGTTGGCGTGAGCGTGCAGCTGCCCGCGCTGGGTCGTGGGGCGCACGATCTCCATCTACTATGCATTGATAGACGGCGGCATAGCGGCCGGCAGCTGGGTGTGGGGCACCGTTTCCCAGAACCATTCGCTGACCTGGGCGCTAGAGGGTTCCGCTGCGGCCCTGCTGCTCGTTGCTGCAGCCGGCGTTCTGTTTCCTCTTCGCGAGCGCCGCGAGTCCGAGCCCGATCCTTTGGAGGAATTCGACGCCCCAGCTGTCGCTCTCAGTTTGAAGCCGAGAAGCGGCCCGATCGTGGTCAAGATCGAATATCTGATAGCCGAGAGAAATGTCGAGGCCTTCCTCGACCTCATGCGGCAGCGGCGTCATGTACACAGCCGCGTCGGTGCTCGGAACTGGACGCTCCAGCGCAACCTTCAGAAGCCTATGCAGTGGACAGAAACGTTCCGCACGCCGACCTGGACCGACTACCTTCGGCTCAATCATCGTCTCACGGAAGTAGACAAGGAACTGGACGAGCGTGTCTTCCAGTTACACGCGGGAGAAGAAGCGCCTCAAATGACGCTTTCGATTGAGCGGCCGACAAGCTCGGCCCGGAAACCCGACCAGTCAATCCTTCACCTTCCCCGTCATTGAAGCCTGACCTTCCCATATCTGGGCATCAGCGATCGTTAAAGATCCGGGTGATGGATGAGAATCTCGGCGGCATCCGTGTCGTGCGTGCCTTCGCCGCGCAGCCGCACGAGCTGGAAAAGTTCGACCGCGCCAAGCAGGACGCGCCTTGATCTCGCCAATGAGCGCGTCGACATCCGTGTCGGCAACACCAGCGCCATGAATTTCTCGTTCCTGACCGCCATGGGCCTGGTGCTCTGGTTCGGTGGCCAGAAAGTGATCGCAGGTCAAATCAGCGTCGGCACGCTGGCCCTGTTGCTCACCTTCATGACCATTCTGCAGATGCCGGTGCGCCAGCTCGGATTGATGGTCAACTCGTTCGCGCGCGCCTCGACCTGCGGCACGCGGCTGTTCGAGTTGCTCGACGCCGAACTTGACATCGAGGACGCGGCGGGCGCCAGGGATCTCGTCGTCACCGACGGCGTGCTGCGCTTCGACAATGTCGGTTTCTGCTACGCGGGCTCGGGCGGCCGCCCGACGCTCTCCGGCATCTCCTTCGAGGCGAGCAATGCCTCGCCGTCTAGGCAAGGCGAATGCTCCGGACTTCCCAGCCTTTCTTGCCTTGCCCGCATTCGACAAACACCTTCTGTCCCGCTACCAGCACGCTGAGCCCTGAGCGCGTCAGGGCGCTGGCATGAACGAAGACGTCCTTCTCACCGTTGTCAGGAGCAATGAAGCCGAAGCCCTTTTCGGGTTTGTACCACTTGACCGTGCCCCCGCTCTCCAGCTGCGCACCGGTTTCAACGAAGGTCCCTCCAGCGACGCGCGTATGTGACGGAGTTTTCGCGCGGTGATCGCCGATCTCCAGCACCTGCGCGACCTGATGACCTTTTGGATTTTTTTCGACCGTGATCTTGAGAGGTGTTCCAGCGGCAACATCCCGGCTTCCGGCCGCCTCTAACACTCGCACGTGCAGATAGGCCTCTGTGGCGTCCGACAGTTTGACGAAGCCAAAACCCTTGCTGACTGTGAACCACAATACCTCCGCATCGACAGGATCTGCCGTCACGGTCGGCGGGCGCTGAAAATAGCTTGGCTCGGAAGTCCGTTCCGAAAAGGAAACGGGGTCATCGTCATAGCGATGCCGGCGTGGCTCGCGATGGTCTCGATATTTGCCCATGATCATCTCGACTGGCATGGATGGCGCACTGCGGTACCGTCAAGATAATCTCAATCGGGCGACGCGTTTATGTCAAAAAGGCCGTGAAGACCGCAGCTGTGCCCGGCCTATCGGCCGAACCCTTTGAGACTAGATTCATTTCCACTGAAACAATAGTGCCGGCGAGTCGATTTACTGACTCGCATAGGTTGTGTTGGAGCGAGAGTGCGATGATGCTGGCGCGGGCGCACTGGAAGGGCTTTATCAGGCATTCCGGAAAGCCTGCTCCGGGTTTCTTCAAAAGGAACCGAATGGCGGGTCGACGACCGTTTGCGCCGGCTCCAGGCTACGGCGCAGGTCTGACCGTGCATGATCATCATCTCCAGCGTCACGCCCAGCGTCGACGCCAAGCCGTGGAGAACCATGCCGCGCTGTCGCCGACGAGAACAACGTCGCAATGTCGATCGACGAGCTTTGAATCGGCGCACTCAATGGGCCTCCTTCCCCAAGCACGGATGTCGCGTTGGCACTTTTTATGCAGCTGCGAAGAGCTAAAATCGCCACGACGGGTGGTGTTGACGCGCCGACAATTATCAGACAAAAACGGAATTCAATCGGTTCAGCGGCCTACGCGGCAGGGCTCTGCTCAACAACCTCGGGGACCATGGACGAACGCGCAAAAGGGATTAGGAAAGGCGGAGCTGGAGGCAAGGCCAACGACGTCAATGCGGACTTAATCGCCGTTGTGGTCGCCATGGACAGCAGCGCCCCCTGCGTTCTGACCATCCCGCAGGCAAACGCCCTGCCCTCCGGCCCGTTCGAGCTTGCTCACCGTTCGCTGCAGTCGGGCCTCAGGGGATGGGTGGAACAACAGACCGGCCAGCCGCTCGGCTATATCGAACAGCTCTACACCTTCGCCGATCGCGACAGGGTTGGCGCTGACGACCGCGTGGTCTCTATCAGCTATCTGGCGCTCACCCACCAAGACGAAGCTGGCGACCCGGCCGGGCGACACTGGGGAAGCTGGTACGACTATTTCCCGTGGGAGGATCACCGCTCCGGCACACCGGCGGTCGTGTTGGACGAATTGCGGCCGCGCCTGATGGAATGGGCGGATGGCACTGACGACGGTACGACACGCCTCGACCGACGACGGCGGGCGGCGATCGCCTTCGGCTTTGACGACCGCCATTGGAACGAGGAACTCGCGCTTCAACGTTATGAGCTGCTTTACGAAGCCGCCCTGGTGGAGGAAGCAATACGCGCCGGACATTCCGCTGCGCCCACCTCGGTGTCGGGCAGATCGATGATCGCCGATCATCGTCGCATCCTGGCGACCGGCATTGCGCGGCTGCGCTCCAAGATCAAATACCGGCCGGTCGTATTCGAACTGATGCCGCCGGTCTTCACGCTTTTGCAGCTGCAGCGCACCGTGGAGGCGCTTGCCGGCAGGCTCGTGCGTAAGCCGAACTTTCGCCGGCTGATCGAGCAGCAGGAGCTGGTCGAGGAGACCGGTGAGACAACCGCGGAAACCGGCGGCCGGCCGGCGCAACTTTATCGCTTCCGTCACGCCGTTCTCGACGAGAGGGTGACAGCCGGAACAAAATTGCCGCTCTCGCGGGCTTGACCCGCCTTGCGCCAGCAGCCCTGACGATGTCGCGGACGGCTTGGCCCTTGTGAGAACCGGGATTGTCGAGAATGACGATGTCGCCCGGCTTCAGTGTTTTGTTGAGTTCGGTTTCGACCTAGACGCGAAAGGCCTGCGTATTGATGGGTCCGTCAATGACCCAAGGCGCCTCCACCCGATCATGCCGCAGCGCGGTGATGAAGGTCATCGTCTTCCAATGGCCATATGGTGCGTGGGCCATCAGCCGGTTGCCGCGCACACCCCAGCCGCGCAACGGCGCCATGTTGGTCTTGACCCATGTTTCATCCAGGGAGACCAGGCGCGTAGGGTCAATGCGGGTCTGATAGCGCATCCATTGCGCACGCCCGCGCATCAGCTTTGGCTTGAGCTGCTCGGCCGGCAGAACGGTTTTTTTGAAGCTCTTGCCCTCGCGGTGCAGGAAGCGACCGACGCTCGCAGGAGACCACGTTCAGCCAGTGCCGCCGTCAATTGATGAAGCGTCATGTTGGCATCTCGCTCAACCTCGCCCCAGGACGAAAGCACGGTGCTCCCCGTCGATCAGATAGGGCCGATGACCACCCATCTTGCCGGGTGCCGCACTGCCACGGCGACGCTTGCGGCCCCGGGCGTTTCCTGGGCGAAGGCGGTGGCGATGAAAGCCGAGACGACGCCACAAACTGGGCTGGCGGATAGTAGTTCGCGAGGCCACGGTAGCGGTCGCTACGAAGCGCGCAGCACTTTGTCATCGGTACATTCCGTCCCATGCCTGAAATGAGCAGTGCAGCCATGTCGCCTCCTCCGCAGTCACCGTGGCGAAAGCAATCCTTCCGCTGCCACACGGACCTAATGTCGCCTGGCACTAGCTTGCTTCAGCAAACCACTTAGCGCAATTCTCAGGAGCTACCGTGCCCGCATCGCAGGCGAGGTCCGGGGAGGCTTGCTCACTCAGTTTGCCATTCTGGAAAGTCGCGTTCTTGCCAACGCGCATATTCGAGATATTCTCTCGCAATCGCCTCTACAAGATCTTGTTGGAGCTCTTTGCGAAGGCACGGCATTTCGCTGATTGCCAAGCTGTGCTTTCTCGCAAAATGAATGGCGCAACGATATCCGTCAACGTCTTCCAAAGTGGGACGGACTGCATCTTCCTTCCACTGATCCGCAAGTTCCTGCAGCAATGAAGGTTGTCCTTCTCTTGTGACAAACATGTCTGTGACCCGACGCTTGGCTCTCTCCAGAAAGGCGTCCGAGTTGCCGAGCCGCAACCGCCTTACATGCCACCGAAAAGCGCCATCCCAATGCTGACTTCGCGCCATTAAATTGAGAAGGGAGATCGAACCGCCTTCGAGGATGAGCCCCGGCTGGGAACTACGCTCATCCACTTGTATTATCAGCTTACGATGAGCGGTCTCGGCGTCGATGATGCCCGCGGTTAGCGGGCGCGAATCCAAGTAGATCCGCTGGGTAGATTGCAGTTCGGAATCCGAGGGACGCCCGCTGCCGGTGGCGATTTGAGGACAGCATTGTACACGATCCAGCGCAATGACCGGCCATCCGGTCTCTCGTGCAATTTGGATTGCCGCGTCTGTTTTGCCGCTGCAGGTCGGCCCGTAAATCAAATAGATTAGCATGTGTATGCCGCTAGTTTATCGGAACTAACCGCCCCCAAGCACAAGATACTCGGTAGGCTTTCACCGGACTTGTCGCAAACATTTTGACAAGCGGCGATTATGCCCTGAAACGACGCCATTTTCGAACTTTGTGAAGTCCGAAAGGGCGCAAGCAGCCCGTTCTGGTCGTTCAGTCCAGTCACCAACGCCTCTGTTTGACGTTTGACGACGGTCCACTTTGCACATCTCATGCCGACTGTGACGCAACGCGGCACCGCAGGATGGTGACCTCGTTGTCTCCGGCAAAAGATCCTTGCGCGTCTTGGGTTAATCGAGGCGGCGGCGCACGGGCGCCTTATTGTCTCGGAACATGGCCAGGAAGGCGGCTGATCAACAAAAGTGGAAGACGGTGTCCCGACGACCTCAGCGATTTGTGAGGCGACCGAGGATCTGCCCGACATCGTCGATCTCGTCCTCGAGGTGGCCGTGTGCCGGCCGCGCCGCCAAAGCCTCCTCCCCTGCCGGTCCGGCTGGAAGCCTCGTCGAAACGGCACAGGAGTACACCAAAGCCGCCAGCGCGCAAACACACAGACCGCCGGCGCCAAGGATTTGGCGCTTTTTGCGTGGCGTCCGCTCCGATCTTCCGGAAGGGGAGCTGACTGCTGTTTTTTGGGCACTCGCTGCGCATCGCCGCTGCGCAACGCCGAACTGGACATCGAGCGGCTACGCGATGAACCGCATGGTCTGCCATTGTGAGGCTCTTGCTCGACACTAATGGCCTCTCCGAGGTGACGAGGCCGAGCCCTGACGCGCGCGTGCTGGAATGGATGACGGGCTCGATGAAGACCGCTCATTTATCAGCGTTGTGTCGATCGCCGAGATCCGGCGCGGCGCTGCCCTCATGGACAAAGGTCGGAAACGTGACGCACTGGCCGGATGGCTCGCCCGGGACCTGCCGCAGCGCTTCGAGCCGAGAGTCCTGCCCGTGGACGAACTGGTTGCCCTGGCCTGGGGCGACCTGACGGGCCTCGCGAAGCGGCGTGGCGCGGTCTGTCATCGATGGACGGGCTGATTGCAGCCACCGCGATTTCCTGACCCATCACATGGCGGGGATATTCATGCGCTGACGGCGAAACACCCAGATGCCCCGCACCTACCACGATCAATATGGAAACGCCTCGGTGGCAGCCACGAGGTCGATGTCATTGAAGATGAGATGAAATAGGCGGATCAGCTCTGCTTTTCGCATCCTTGACGCGCGCTTCATGACAGGCCTCGGCCGAGGGCGTCGAGTTTAGCTTCCGGTTGGATGCTTGCCCTCACCTGTGGCTATGCTTACGGCCATCCCGATCGAGAAAAGCATCGAACGCGGCAGCGACAGCGCGAATTACAAAGCGATGCTCCCGCCGTACGCGGACAAAACCGTTTTCGAAGTCCACTATCCCGTCCTCGGCCAGCATCGCCAAGCGTTCAGCTGAATCGAGAAGACGGATCGGATCAGATCCGTGGACGGCACAGATTGCCTGCACATCGGCCTCGAGATCGCACATTAGTCGCTCGATAATTGCGGCTCGCACGCGGTCGTCGTCGGTGAGGCGATAGCCCTTTGACGTCGCCAGACGGCCAGCTGCGATGTGCTGGATGTAGGAATCCCGTGTAACTTCGTTTTGGACGTACCCCTCGCCGACGCGGCCGATAGCCGACGCGCCGAAACCGATCAGGGTTCTGCAGGTGGTGGCCGAGTAGCCCAGCGAGTTACGCCGCAGGCGACCCGTTTTCTGTGCCAGCGCGAGCTCGTCGTCCGGCAAGGCGAAATGGTCGAGCCCGATCTCGCGGTAGCCGGCGGCAATCAGCGTCGCGGCCACGGCCGCATACTGTTCGGCGCGGGCAGCGCTGCCCGGAAGAACTGCCTCCTCGATGAGGCGCTGATTCTTTACAACCGACGGGATGTGCGCATAGCCGAACACCGCAAGCCGGTCGGGGCGCATTGCGACCGCCGCCCTCGCGGTCTCGACGCAGGACTGCACCGTTTGATGCGGGAGACCGAAGATGAGGTCGAAGTTGATGCGGCTTACTCCATGCCGGCGCAGCATTTCCACGGCAGCCGACGTCTGCGCCTCACTCTGAACCCGGTTGATTGCTTTTTGAACAATGGGATCGAAGCTCTGCACGCCGAGACTCACACGGTTCACGCCGGCTGCTCCTAAGGCCTCGGCCATCTCGGCCGTGAACGTGCGCGGATCAATCTCGACGGCAACCGTAGCTGTTTTCGTGAGAGCGAAGCGGCGTCGCAGGAACTCCATCAGAGCCAGGAACTCGGCTGGTCCTATGAGAGACGGCGTTCCGCCGCCGAAATGCATGTCGCTCACGGGCAGCGTCTGCGGCGCTCGCTCCGAGACCAAACGGATCTCGTCACGCAGGGCCGCCAGATAGTTGAGGATCGGCGCATCATGGCGGGTGATGGTGGTGGGGAAGCCACAATACCAGCACGCTGATCGGCAGAACGGAACGTGGAAATAGAGCGACACCGGATCGTCAGCCGGCAGGTTCCTGAGCCATTCCTCATAAGCCTCGGCGCCGACCGCCCCAGAGAACTCTGACACGGTCGGATAGATAGTGTACCAAGGCAGGCCGGCCTCGCGATATTTTGTGGTCTGCAACAGTTACCGTCCCATGCTGATACCACCAACCTTACCGCTGCGCTCGCCTGTGTCTTTGCGCTATGTCAGTCCGTTCCGCTTTGGGCTCGAAACTTCTATTTCGCGGCAAGGCGCTGTTCAGTCTTGGCTGGACAGCGATGGTCTGAGCACTCGGGCAGCAACTGACCATGGCTGTTCCCGCCGAGATCCTCACGCGCACCGTTTAGTTCACTATCCCTTCCCTTCAGCTTGCGCCTGGTCGAGGAGATTCTGCTGAGCGCGGCTGCCGCATCCGACGAGATAACACGGCGTTGGGACCAGACTTAGCTCGCCAGCTAGCGCCGCCCTTTAGTGATCTCTGGCATCTCGATGAGCTCGTTTTGTGAATTGCTGGCAAGAAGCATTAGCTGTGGCGCGCCGTCTATCAGGACGAGAGCCTGCTCGACGCGACCGTCAGGTCCGCCGCAATGCCAAGGCCGGCGCGCGCCTAGTGACTCCGTGGTGGAGGCAAGGCTGCGCGTTCAGCGCGTGATTATCGACCATCGCGCTCGCCAAAATGACGGCGTCGTACCGAGCGGTGCCGCCGCATGATGTCTCAACGTCGGGGCTCACAGCAAACAAAGCTGTCGCCTTTGAACGAAACTGTCGCGAAGCGAACAGACGAACCGTAGCCGAAACGTTTGCCGTTCGTGCTTGGGTTGATCCGCAAGGCAAAAAGGAAGGAAGAGCGAACCAAGGTCCGCCGGCACACTTGAGCTTCAAGCCGCAGCTGCGTCGTCAGGATGGCACGTCATTTGCAGTAGAAGCCTTTGTGACGGCCCGCCCACAACTAGCGGAGATGACGGGGATGATTTGTACAGAAATGTTGGATGGCGTCGTTTCGGCGATTATTATATTTGTAATAACAATCGCATATTTGTAACAATAACGCCCAATCATATTCTCAATTTCTGATGAATATCTGGCGTGACGAGCGCATCAAACTGCTCAAATTCAACTCAATGCGCATCGTTATCGACTGTTTCCTTAGCAAGAGTTCATCACTGACGTCCATTCCTTTTACTCTTTGAACGGAGATCAACAATGAACATTAGGAGCCTCCTCCTCGGCTCTACTGCGGCACTGATTGCCGTTTCCGACGCTCGCGCCGTGACCGCCGTTGCCGAGCCTGACCCGACTGAGTACGTTAAAGTCTGCGACGTCTACGGCTCGGGCTACGTCTACATTTCAGGCACTGAGACCTGCGTGCGCATCGGCGGCTATGTCCGTTACGACGTCGGCTTGGGCCATGTCGGATTGGTTGATCACGCAAGAACCTCGGATGTGAGGACTGGTGAGCATCAGGGCACATGGCAAAACAACACGCGCTTCACATTGAAAACTTGGACCGGCCAGGAGACCGAACTCGGCACGTTGAAGACCTACACCGAAACCCGCATGAACTTCGGCAACCGCCACACTTCGGTTTCGGACAGTTCTCGGTCCTATGCCTTCAACGGAGACAGCACCTTGACTTTCGCCTGGATTCAGCTTGGTGGCCTCCGAGTTGGTAAGGACTTGTCGGCCTTCGACATGTTTATTGGCGGCGCGGGTGACGTACTCAACCAGACGCCGGTTCCGTACGGCGCTTTCGATACCAATGTGGTTCAGTACTACTTCGACGCCGGGAACGGCTTTTCGGCCGTGGTTTCGCTCGAAGAAGGCTCGGGCGTGGTCGGCACAATCGACAGCTACGCACCGCACGTAGTCGGCGGCTTGAAATACACACATGGCTGGGGCGCGATCACCGGCGTTGCCGCTTATGATAGCAACTACGAATCGGTGGCCGCCAAGGTCCGTGTCGACATCAATGTCACCAACGAACTGTTGCTGTTCGGAATGTTCGGCTACGGTTCCAATGGCAAGCTCATCGACGACTCCACGAACGCGATCGACGCTCATGGTCGCGGCTTCTATAAGATTTGGGGCGGGAACTGGGCTTTCTGGGCTGGCGCCGCTTACGAGCTCAACGAGACAACTTCGTTCAAGCTTCAGCTCTCTGGTGATCAGCTCAAGAACCATGGTGTCGCTGCAAACGTCGCCTATGCGTTTCTTCCAGATTTCACAGTTACGGCGGAACTCGACTATGGCCGCTACGGCAACTTCGCCGTCGGCAAGGTGGACGCTTCCAACGTGAACTGGACCAACGCCAACAAGAAGAGCAGTGTCGGCGGAATCCTGCGTTTCGAACGCTCATTCTAACGCGATGAAAGGGTTGAGCTCCGGTTGAGCGGACCAATCCCGCAACACTCCAAGAGAACGTCGCATGGAAGCTATACAAGATTGGAGCATCGATCTCGGGGCCGGACGATGTTTCAATCAGATCTGGTCCGGATGATCGCGCCGGCGATATTCATCGCTCGATTATGTGTTTTGATCTGCAGCTCTTTCATTTCCTCATCCTTCCGCCCGCTTGACGGACCCTGCCATCCAGCAGTACCCGGCCAGGTTTCACGTCCGAACTTGAAGTCCCAGTCGGGTCAGGACGTGTTCAACTTGTTGAGCGATTGTGGGGGTGCGGCCCGACGCACTGGAAATCGCAAATGGATCGCCTCCGTTCACCCATCCCCGCGGAAATTCGGGCGCTACGGCGTCGGCCTGGCCCGCGGCCGGATCGCCGATATAGAAGGTCCCGTCGGTCTAGATCGCGTGCATGATCACCGCCAGCTTGCGCGCCACCGCGACGCAGGCCTTGCGGTAGCAGCGTTTGGCGATCGCCTGGCCCCAGCTCTTGACCTTGTCGGAGCCCTTGAAGCGCGTCATCAGGCCTGACGCCGCCTCGTAGAGCGCGCGCCGTACGTCCGCATCGCCGACTTTCGAGATGCGCCCCTGAATGTCGATCGTTGAGCCGGATTGCCAGCGTCGCGACGTCAGCCCGAAGTAGGCGGCGACGTCGCGCGAGCGGCGGAAGCGCGACGGGTCGTCGATTGCCGTCATGAACGAGAGCGCCATCACCGGGCCGACGCCGGGGATCGCCATGAAGCGCCTGCATGGCTCGCTCTTCGCGACCATCCTGACGACGAGATCGTGCAGCCGACAGTACTGTTTCCACAGCGCGGAGCGCCGTCAGCATGGCGTCCATCAGTTCGGCCGACAGCGGATCGTCCGCAACGGCGGCGCGCACCGCCTGCTCGAAAGCGCCGCATCCGACCTTGCTCAGGCGGATGCCGAACGCCTTCAGTGAGTGCCGGATGGCGTTTTCCAGGTCGAGGAACTTGGCCTTCAGGTTGCGCCGGTGGGTCAAGAGAAGCTTCGTCCGGTAGCAGCTTTGCGACTTGATGTAGGCCTGGCGGAACCAGCCGGTGCGCATCAGATGGGCGATGCCCCAGCGCATCGGCCTTGTCGGTTTTGTTGCCCTGCGCCGCCATCGCGGTGCGCACATGCACCGTCTCCAGGCAGATCGCCGGCAGGCCGAGTTTCTTGAGCTCGGGATGCAGCCAGGGCGACAGCGATCCTGCCTCTTGGCCGACGCGGCGCAGGCGCCCCAGGTACGGTTTGAGGATCTCGAGGATCGCCTCGGGATCGGTCACCACCGCCTGCAGATGCACCGCGCCCTCCCCGTCCACGACGCACACCGCCGTCTCGTCCATCAACACGTCCAGCCCACAAAGAATTCCATCAGCTGCCTCCTGTGTTGTTTCACAGGAGATTTTTTAGCAAGCCGGCGAGAAGCGCGATGCGGACGTGAAAGATGAAGGAGCGACCTGCCGATTACGGGCCGCAATCGTCCCGTTGCCTGTGTAAACGTCCGGACCCTGAACGTATTTGGGCTATTGGAGGCTGTTCGTCCCTTCAGATCGGCCGGTGGGCGTGCGAACGGTTAATCCATTTCAGATTGCGCGATCCGATCGACATGGATAACCTTCATGCGGCGATTCCTGCCAGACCTGTCGCCAGGTCAAAGTGGACATGGGCTACCTGCAAACGTGAATCGATCCTTTGGGTCGTCTCGTAATTGGCGACAGACGATCATGAAAAAGGAACGGTCACATGGCCTCTATTCTGCTAACCCTCGACAATATCGATTTTGTGAAATCCGAGTTGCGCAAGGCAATGCCGGGGGGGGAATTCTGCGCACCTCACCGAAGCGCTTGCATTTGGCGTTGGATATGACACGCACGCAGCTCTGCTGGCGGCGATCAAGACCTGCACCCGGCATCGTCCTATTCTGGCGAAGGTTGACGATGAAAAGATTGCCGCACGACTAGCCGCGCTTGGGAACAACATGTTTGGTGTCGTTTCCACAGGGACTACCCTCAGGTCGCCCTCAATGCCCGAGCACATATGGGTGGAATTCCGCAACGGTAATGTCAATGCCAACAATTACTGGTTCCGGGAATGCCGGAACCGCGACATTCCCAACTTGCGTATTTCCAAGCGCACCAAGTACGTCAAATTGAACTGGGATTGCATATCTCTGGACGGCCGTAGCGAGGCCCACGTGATGGGCGAGAGCGGAAGCGCCCTGACAAAAGCTATGTTCAAAACGTATCAAGGAATCGCCCGCCGCATACCGGGAAAGTCGTTATTCTCTGGCTCGAGCTTCGTGGGTTCTGTGGATCCACTACTGCCGGAATTAAGCTTGCGATCTTGCTGATGAATTCTTCGCTATGCTCTACGAGCCTACGCGAGGGCAAGCACTCGCAGCCTGAATGGTCGGAAGAGAGGGGCGCCGACCGGACGCCCCTTATCCGACTTCGACGTGAAACTTCGGATAGGCATCCCTGAATGCCGCGAGGGCACCGGATCGGATCTGGTTCAACCTGACCGCGACATCTGAGTCGACAGTGAATACGGGGCAATCCGGATTCCCGCACCCGCAAGGCCTGATGGTCTTGTCACGCAGACCGGACGCAAAAGCGCGTCGCAATTGATCTACCAGTTGCACGGAACGACTCACGCTCGTCTTTTTATGCCGATCCCGCAGATGATGGAGGGAGGGGATACGCCTTATCTCGTCGCCCTCGCGCGTTCGCCAAATGCCCGTATTCAGCGCGGAAATGGTATCGTCAATGGCCTGCCTAAACGCGTGTAGCGAACACTCTTGCTGAAATGGCGTGCGAAATGCCGGGCGATCAAACACGATGGCCATCTGAGCAAGAGCATCCATATCCGACAGACCCGCAAAGTCCTCAGCAAACCGCGTCAGTTCGGCAGCCTTGTCAGGAAATTCCTCTCCCTCGCAAAATCGCTTCAGCAGGTCTTCGCCGATCAAGCGCAAATGCTCCTCCAGCTCCGCGCCGCCCCAGATTGACAAATTATCGATACCGTTCGCCTTGGCAAATTTCTGAACGGCATCGCGGCGGCTAGCGGATACGGCGCCCCGCGTCACAAATTTGAGAGCTTCGAATTTCGTTGGAGAGGACAGCAGCCTTTGAATGTCATGCTCGGCCTTGGCCTGAGTGAGACTGCTGCGATTGACGCACTGGATAACGCTCCGGCGTGGCGGGCCATCGTCCAGCCGTTCAACTCCGACAATATCGCGTCCATGATCGCCTCCGGCTTGCCCATACCATGCGACATCGGTCCATCCGGCCCTGACATGGTAGGCAAAGACCAATCGTTCGAATTCGGGTCCGCCGAAATCCTCAAAATGGATTCTCTGAACTAGCTTCGAGATTTTTGGCATGTGTGATGCCGTCCCCAAATTCAGCCCAATTCAGCCATTCAGGATGTGCTATAAAAGGGCTAGGAATCGATAGCCTAAAGTCATGAGCCAACAAAAATATAAACGCAATCACTGGGTCCCTAAGGCATACTTGCGGGCGTTCGCCTGCGATAGTAGCTGTGAGAAAAATTTGGACTTTCGGGAAGTCAGGCGGCGATCCCCTCAAGCGATCTATCTCAAAGGTCGCCGTGAAATTTTACCTTTATGCCCCCGTCGAAAACGGCCAGCGCAATTACCAACTCGAACAGAAGCTCAGCAATCTTGAGCAGCTTTTTGGCATGCCGTTCTGGTCAGAAATCAGCACGGGGTATATCGATCTCAGTAACAAGGTTACGCGCGAGGGCATCGCTCTTCTGACGGCGGTTATGTACCTGCGCAATCCATCCTTCTTCAATCGGACCGCTGAAATTTATCAGCATCTTCGATCCTTCTACATGGCAGCCGGCGAACCGCCTGACAGGGTGGAAATCGGCGGACGAAAGTACGACGTGGATAAGGCATCATGGCCCGCGTATCGGGACGCAGGCGAAGATGATGTAAAGCGCATGTGGCTGGATAATTGACCCAAGCCTCATCGCTGGCCGAGTTGCTGTTAAATATGAGGTGGTCCATCATAACTTCGGAGAGACCGGTTTTCATCACATCAGACAGCCCGGTGACGGTTCTGCATCCGAGCATGCGTTTCCGCGGCCTCAAGGATGCGGAGACGAGCGTCATATTTCCGCTCAGTCCGACTCGCGTTCTGCATCTGGACAATCGGAACTCTGAGCCCGACTGCCAGTATTATGCGGTACCTGGAAAGGGTGAGGTTCAGAACATTCTCAACTGGCGTAACGTCGTCGAGCATATGTTCACACACCGTCACCCGGATGAAGTCAGCGCCGAAATGTTCGCCGTAGACGAAAAGGCTGCTTGAGGCCGCTGCTACGCAATCCTGAAGAGTGCTTTCGCACCTACCCACCACGCGCGTATGTTATGATCTATATTTCGGGAAGCACCGTGGGAGATCACCCTCAAACCCGCATCACAATCATAGACTTGGCGCAAGGCGTATATAGTCACACCCATCACGCGGGAGTCGCCGATCGGGCGATGCGCCGGTATCACCCGTACTCATTCGATTTTGACTCGACTCCAATGCTCCTCGATGAGCCCGGCGAGACGTGGGACGATGAAGCAAAGACGCTGCATGCTGAGAACCGCGAGAAGACAATATCGCGCATAAAGGACGAATACGGCACGTGGAATCAGGACGCAATCGTTCAAAACATTGTCGATCCCGGCGCAAAGCCAATGTCCCTGGTTGCGTACCATAATCGCTTCTATCATCAGGCTCGCCAGGCGTTCGTTGTAGGTGCCTACTATCCGGCTCTCGTTGCGGCTTGCGCGTTGGGTGTGCGCATCCTCGATCACTTGGTTCTGGACTTGCGGGGCAGTTTCAAGAGCTCGCCTCACTACAAAAACGTATATCTCGTTCGATGACTGGCCATTTGCCGTCAACGTGCTTTCCGAGTGGGGTGTTTTTGCGGATGGTGTCGGCGATTATTTCCTGGAGTTAGCTAAGCTGCGAAACCGGTCAATCCATTTCAACGCGGATACCTATGCGGCGCCGCGCGAAGACGCTCTTTCGTCACTGCAATTATTTAGCGCGATCATTTCCAAGCAGTTCGGCTATTTTGGCCGGCAACCGTGGTTCATTGCCGATACACCTGGAGCTCAGTTCGTCAAGAAATCCTTTGGGACTGTACCCTTTGTGCAAACGTACATCCTGGCGCGCATGGCGGTGGGAGCCTGAGCGACGAGGAATTTGCCAAGGCATACCGGGAGCGAGATCGTGCGCGCGTGGTAACGAGGGAAATGATTGAGCGAGAGTTAAATCTGGCCACTAGATGAACGTTCTTGAAGGTCACCGGCCACTCTTGCGACAAGCCTCGACACCGAACGGACCGACCATCGGGCCGATCAGCCTTGGCAAACAGAGCTAGCTTGAACATCGGGCGTTCGCTACATAGCGCTCATGATCGAGCCCTCAGAGTTTGCCAGCTGCTTCATCGAAACTTTCGACAAGAGTGCCCTAAAGATATTCCGTAGTTGGCTTGCCAAGAAGCCAGCTACTACCAAGTGGATCATTGCAGGGGACTTCGCGCTACGCGACAAGAGCCGCCCAGGCGACTGCTTCGCCTTCAGCATCATCCCGTACGATTTGTTTCCCGCAGACTTTGCCGAAGAGGTTCGGCAGAACCTCCCGAGAGACTTAAAGGACAGCAAGACACTTGGCGCCAATGCAGCGGCTTGGCTGCGGGACTCGCGCCATTTTCACATCCTGATACCGATGAGGCAGGATCGGGCCTTCTATAGTAATGGGGACATGAAGCCGAGAGACGTCATCCAAGAGAGCTTGGCGCTGACAGTGGCGGCGCTCATCTCGGCGGAACGAGGCGACGAACAGATCCGGAGATTCAAGGCTGCGATCCAAAAAACGAAGGCCAATTCATTCAATGTGGGGCTCTTCACCGATCTCACTCTGCTAGCCCTGTACCTTGCCATCATCTCGTTGATATTGTGTCGCGACCGCAAACCGGAAATGATTAGTTGGTTCTGCGACCGTGACAGCATGATCAATTACTGCGATAGCCTCGTTTGGGACTACGCAATCAATAACTTTGTTGGGTTGGCTGGACTTCTGGACATAGATGCATCGGGCATCATACCTGGAGTCGCTATTCCGGATAGCAGCACCGGCAAGGAAGTAATGTGGTTCGACCATTATATCCGGGCAGCAGACTGGCTAGCAGGAGCCATCGCAGCTTGGGACCGAGAGGCCAATTCCCTTCCCGGCGAGCAGGACAAGTATGTCCGAGTAATCGAAGACGTGGTGACCGAAAGTGATAACACCGTTATCCTTCCGGTCTATCTGGCAAAAGACGGAACACTGACAATCACGCGTCTCGAACTGACACGGGAATCTGCGGGAGATGACACACCAGATGGAGCAGTCCCCTCCACGTCTTGAAGACATCCTGATGTCGTGTCGGTGAGACGGGATCGACCTGATTCTTGCGCGGCGTCGCTTATTTGCGTTTCTGGCCGAACACCCGCTCCAAGTTCTCATACACCCCGCGATGCCGTTCTTCTGGCATGCGATCCAGATTGTGCAGCTTCCAGCGAACGGCGGGCAGCTTGTCCGCCCCTTCAATGCCGAGCAGATCCCATTGCGGGCGACGGGCTTTGAAGGAGAGCAGGAATTTTCGCTGATCGTCGGTCAATGCCTGATTTAGCCCGGTGATCAGCCGCTCGCGAACGTCGAGCAATTCATCGAGGCTCACCTCGATCTGCGACATGCGCAGAAATTCTCCTTCGTAGATGCCGGCAATGTCCTTGCGGGTTGGTTGTAGGAGTTCAGCCATCGTTCGGTTGTGACTGATGAGGTAGACGAGAAAAGTCTTCACCAAATCTTCGGTCAGCCCTTCATTCTCGAGCAGCAATTTGATATCGAAGAGATCACGCGGATGTTGGCGGTCAAGCGCCGCGCAGATTTTTCCGGCATATAGATCGGGGATCGAAAGAAGCTGCATCTCGACGTAACCGAATTGCTCTTCGACTGCGGGCGACACCTCCCGTAGCTCCTCGGGGAATACTGAGCCGCGCAGCACAGGGGAGAGTTCGATCTTGATCCGATCGCCGCCTTGGGTCACGAAAAGACGCAAGGCATCCCGCTGATCTTCGTACGATCTGATGATCTCCGTATCGGGCATCGCCTTTGAGATCGCATCAGCAATGCGCGAGAGCGCTTCAGCAATCTTCTTAAGCGCTTCGTCACGCTCGTCCATGGGCAGATAGACGAGATCGATGTCGACGGAGAGCCGCGGCAGATCGCGAACAAAGAGATTGATGGCGGTGCCGCCTTTGAGGGCGAAACACGTCTCTGCCGCGACCAGCGGCAAGACACGCGTCAGGAGTCGGACTTGTCTGTAATAAGGGCTGGTTGTGTCCACATCTCCTCCGGAACCGTTATGCGGTATTTTGGATCGAGTCTGCCGCCTCTGACCAGCATTCTGTTACCGCTACCAAGGCCAAGCTCATCAAGCGCTTCGGGTTTGGGAAGCTTCTTCAGCCAGGCGTAGGAATGACGCTCGGCCATCCAGTAGAACAGCCTGCGCAATTTGACGCTCGTGCACTTGCGCAAGAGTTGCTCCATGCGCCTTGGTGAGAGCGTGGTCATGCCCTGGAGAAGCTGGTCGGCGTGCTCGAAGGATATGGCGCCCGGCACGTCCATCAGGACTTCAAGGTAAGCCCGCTCGGGCGATGACATGGTGAACGGCCAAGCGCCTGTCCGCTGACCCGGTATGCTGCTATCCACGAGCGTTCGCTCGTTTGTGTCGTACTCGCGGTTGACGAGGCCGGAACCGCCTAGCGAGGAGAGACGATTGTGGCGAACGAACTGGACTGAAGGCAGCGCACTCCCTAGCCAGGCCGGCAAAACGTCTTTGCCGTAAAGATGGACCGCGCGTTGCCTCGACAATGGCAGGTAGTGCGCAAATCCTTGCAATTCGAGCGCTGTCAATCCGCCGACACTTAGATCCGTGCGGAAGATGGTCTGCAGTGCGGTGACGATGCCCTGCCAGGTAAGGTGTGTACTGGGGCGTATATAGACACCGGACGCGACCAGCGTGAGCTGCCTGCTTTTGACCAGATTATCGAGCGCGTGGCGATCGAAGTCCGGATTCTGCTCGGACAGCCAACGCTTCGTCACCGGTAGCCCCTCAGGCACCAGGTTTCGCAGCAATTGTCTTCGGTCGGTGTTCGTTGGCATAGGTTTAAAAAACACTTTCGATGCGGCGATCATCGCCGTATTTTGCGACTCTCATAAACTATCACTTTTAAAGTGAATTTACAATCTTTCAAAAATGCGGCGATGATCGCCGCAAATTTAAATATTTGCAAACAAGCACTCTACTCAATACGCGAGGCTCAGCGGGTTCTTTCGTGTTCGTCCGATAGGCGCCGCGCGTCAGCACGATGGAGTTGACGGGAACTACTGAACGAATCCAGGCACACGCCAGTCACGTGCGTTCCACCAATCTTAAATTGCAGCTTGGGTGAGACATTGGCGGCGCTTATGCTGCATGAATGGACCAAAATTATATTCCACGATCGCTCTATCACGGGGACAGGATCATTTCAGAGGCGGCTTTGCTCGCCGAAGAGGCACTCATTGTTGTGCTAGCAGAACCAGGTGCTGGCAAGAGCGATCTTCTGACGAGCATGGCCGCCCATTTAGGTGGTGAATTCTGCACAGCAAGCAGCTTCCGTCACCGCTCGGTGATAGCCGAGGTTCCGTCATTGGTCATCGATGCTCTCGATGAAGTGGCCCGTATAGACCAATCTGCAATTGATCAGATCATCGTCAAGGCAAAGGAGTCGCAGGCGGGTATCGTCGTGCTGGCCTGTCGCTCCAGTGAATGGGACCCGGCACGAACCCGGCTTTTGCAACAGTGCTTCGGCTCTGAGCCGGCCGTGGTACGGCTTTTGCCGTTTTCCGAAGCGGAACAGAAGCTGCTTTTTGAAGCCTATCTTCCGGGAGAGGATTTCACAGCGTTCCTCAATGAAGCTGCTCGCTTCGAGCTCGTGCCGCTTTTAGGTAATCCACAATTTCTCAAGCTCTTCTCTGACGCCTATGTGCAGAGCGGTCGGAAGTTCGTGACAAAAAGCAGGATTTTCGTTGACGCGGTCGAGAGGCTGACCTCGGAGCGAAGCGCATCGCCAAAACAGCGCGGACGGCCGCCCTCTGATGCAATTATCCGCGTCGGAGAAGAGCTCTTTGCAAAACTGCTGTTATCGGGATCAACAGGCTTATCTTCTGTAGAGCAGCCAGGCGATATGGATTTCCCGTATCTGCGGGCGGTCAGCACCGCTGACCTGTCATTGTTGCAATCCACGCTCGACACGCGGCTCTTCAAACCATCAGCCACACCCGCGAGGCACGAGCCGGTGCATCGCATCGTTTCAGAATATTGTGCCGCACGCTATCTTGCGACACGCATTGACGATGCTACCGATCCGCTTTCCCTTGGCCGGTGTCTCGCGGTAATCGCGCCCAACAGCGTAGTGCGCGACGAGCTTCGGGGCATGCTCGGATGGATGGCGGCTGTAGGAAGTCCCCATATCCAACGGGCTTGTATCGACGTCGACCCTTATGCGGTGCTGGCCAACGGCGACCCGTCGCAACTTACGTCGTCATCCAAGCATCTTCTCATGACACGACTGCGCGAGCTCTCAAAAATCGATCCGTATTTCCGCCGCAGCGACTCCTGGCGGCGATTTAGCGTGGCTGGCCTCTTCAGCGTCGATATGGTCGATGACCTGAAAGAGCAGCTGACTGGCGACAAAGTCGCGCCCGAGTTGCGCGATCTTCTTCTCGAACTTCTTCAAGCATCCGACGCTATCCCGCACCTCGAAGAAGAGCTTTGCTGCATCATGCTCGACGCTGACAACCAGTTGTCGTCTCGTATGCGTGCGCAGCACCTTCTCACGGAATTGCCGGACCGCGACCGCGGGCCGGATGTCACAACCCTGATTGCGATGGGCGATACAGCCTCGTTGCGTATCGCGACTGATATCATCACCGAATTGGGTATGAAGGTGATCGGAAGGGAGCAGGTACTCGCCTTGCTCCAAAGAATTGCAGCAACAGGGAAGGTCAGGAAACGACGCGATCAAGCGGCGCCGGAGCTTCGTTTTTACGTGAGGCAGTTTATCAGCACGTTCGACCTGCCCGGCACAGAATGGCTTCTCGACGAGCTTACCCGTGGCCTCACCTGCACATGCGGTGCAACACGCGAACATCGATGCAATTGTCGTATCGAGGTCAGCAAGATCGCCGGCTCACTGCTTGACCAATATTTCAAGCTGTCGACCAAAACACATGCGCCAGACAAAATTTGGGGATGGACGAAATCTCTGACGTTTGATCGCACCAAATCGTCAGATCAGAGCATCGCAGTGCAGGCACTGACCGAGAACGACGAATTACGGCAGGCGATACATCGGCTCGCTTTCGCAGGTTGTGCCGACGACAAGGACGTATGGGACGTTCGGATGCGCCTCTCGATGAGCCAGCGTCATTCGGGGTTGCAGATGAACCTACGTGATTATCGTGCCCTGCTCGACCATGCCTTTGAAACGGGCAATGCCGCATTGTGGGGCGGATTTTATTCCATGCATAACATTTATTCGGAAAAGAAAGGTCCAGACGATTTCCGGGCCTTGATGCGCAGGCAAGGACGCGAACGATCAGAGCTGCTCAGAATCTGGTCCAAGCGTGAGCGTGAAACCCGTTCATTGATAGACAAGGATCGGTATCGCTGGCCGAGATCAAACCGTAGATGGCAACGCAAGGAAGATCAAACCAAACTAGCGAGGCTAGCCTTTTTTCGAGAAAATTTGGCAAGAATCGAGGCCGGTGCGCACTGGGGTGCACTCCGACTGATTGCCGACTACTACCTTCTCCAACCCGAAAAGATGGGTGAGATATTCGATGACGTTCGCAGCGCTGACAGAGCGCTTCTGAACAGCTTCCCCTTGCTCGACGAGCATGTTCCGACTCTATCAGCTCTTTCTCAACAACGGAAGGCGGTCACGCGGGTGCTGCACGCCGCATGTCTCGCATATTTTCGCGGGTCAGGAACTCTTGAGCGGATCGATCGTAAAGTCCTTGCCGCCGTGAAGACTGATTTGGGGGGGTATGGTGGATATGGGGAAGGAGAAGGCAAGGCTTTGGAAGCCGAGATCGATCGACTGCTGTTTGGGGATCTTTCGGATGTCGAAGCCTATGCGCGAGAATTTATCGAACCCCAGCTAACTCAACCGGGCGACCCACCTACCGATGTCGGCTGGCTTCGTCACAAACAGGCATTCAAACCTCTTCAAAAAACACTGGCGTTGGAATGGCTGGAGCGGTTTCCGGAAATGCCCAAGGGGGCCAGAGATACGCTCTTTGACATCTGTGCGGAGCATGCTGATCGCTCAAGACTACGGCACTTAATCGAACAACAATGTGCGGCGTGGACCGGGCGTGAAGCTACGACCGACGACGAAAAGTCCGACCAAAAATTCTGGTTTCTGCGGGCACTATTCTTCCTAGAAGATCCGCCGGGAGCTGTTTGGGAAGCGCTAAAGGCTGATCCGCAGACGATAACCCGTTTGGAGCATCGAGCGGGCCGGTTTTATCGGGATGACGCGGTGGGGTGGCCTGTGCTCTCGGCCAAGAAGGTATTTGCAATCTTAGACGCATACGTCGATGTATGGCCGAAGGTCTTTCTACCCAGCTCGTGGGGTACGGGCGACCCGCCCGGCGAAACGGCCTATCGCTTTCTGAGCGATGTGGTTCACCTAATAGGACGCGATTCTCCTGATCAGAGCCTCCCGGTCCTGGACAAGCTTTTGTCCGATGATCGCTTTGCTGATTTCCACAGGGATGCCCGCAGCATGAAAGCTGCGGCGCACCGGAAACAGGCGCTACAGGATTTTCGAACGCCCTCTGCAAAGGACATCGTCAATTTTCTCGACCATAGCAAGATCGCCACCGTGGAGGATTTGCGTGCATTGTTGGTTGAAGAACTGGTGGAATACCAGCGATGGGTTCAGGGCGCCGAGACCGACCCGCTCAACATGTTCTATCCGGGCGGCGAGCACCTCGATGAAAATAGTTCGCGCGATCGGATCGTTGACCGGCTACAGGTGAAAATGTCGGCCTTGAACCTCTCGGTCACAATCGAACATCACATGGCGCATGCGAACCGATGCGACATCACAGCATCAGTGATTATTGACGGTCGACGGCGGCTGCTCGTCATCGAGGTCAAAGGGCAGTGGCATTCAAAGCTCTTTTCAGCCGCCTCGGCGCAGCTTCACGACCGCTATAGCGTGCACCCTGATGCGGCGGATCAAGGCATCTATCTCGTTCTATGGTTCGGGGCAGGTGAGAAAATCGCGGGGCGTAAAGACTTATCCATAACGACGACGGCACAGCTAAAGGGTAAGCGCTATTTTCGCTGCACGTTGACGCGAGCGCTTTCGACGGATGGCCTTCGAATCGGGAACGGTATCTGGTCTGATCAGGCTGCTGTTGCTTTGGCGAA
>NZ_JAMYUV010000062.1:0-33113 GCF_040323405.1 Mesorhizobium sp. M0048
TCATTTTCTGCGGCCGCCCCAGCTGCGGGGCCTGGCTCGCTCCGGGGGGGGGGGCCTGGTGGGCGAGCCCGCAAAACTGGGCCCCCTACACGATCGAGATCGTTGGCGCCGGGCTCGACGCGGTGCCGCCCGGGCAGACGGAAGCGGCACTGGCGCTTGGGCTCAGGCCACGCCAGGTCTTCATCAAGATCGTGCTGCCGCAGGCGCTCAAGGTGATCTATCCGGCGCTGACCAGCCAGATCGTCATCATGATGCTGGAATCCGCCGTGGTGTCGCAGATCGCGGTGCGCGAGCTGACCTATGAGGCCGACATGCTGCAGGCGCGCACGTTCCGGGCTTTCGAGACCTATTTCGTGGTGACGATGGTCTATCTCGCCCTGTCGATTGGGCTGCGCCGGCTGCTGGTCGGCGGCGGGCGCCGGCTTCTTGGAGCCGGTGTGTCATGATCGAATTCACCTTCTGGGACATTCTGCGCAACCTGCTGCTGGCGGCGCGCTGGACGGTGCTCTTGTCGTTGGCCGCCTTTGTCGGCGGGGCCGTGGTTGGTATGGTCGTGCTGTTCTTCCGGATCGCCAAGAACAAATGGGCGCGCCGCTTTGCGTCCGGCTACATCGCGCTTTTCCAGGGCACGCCGCTGCTGATGCAACTGTTCCTGATGTTCTTCGGCCTGCCTATGCTGGGCCTGCGCATCGAGCCGTGGACCGCGGCGGTGCTTGGCCTGACCTTCTTTGCCAGCGCCTATCTCGCCGAGATCTGGCGCGGCGGCGTCGATGCACTGCCGCGCGGCCAGTGGGACGCCGGCGCCAGCCTCGGCCTGCACTACCTGCAGGAGCTCAGGCTGATCATCCTGCCGCAGGCGTTTTCGATCACCCGCGCGCCGACCGTCGGCTTCCTGGTGCAGCTGATCAAGTCGACCGCGCTGACCTCGATCATCGGTTTCGAGGAGCTGGTGAGGACATCCAACGCGATCAACAATGCGACCTTCGAACCGTTCAAAGTCTATGGGCTGGTAGCACTGATCTTCTTCGTCATGTGCTTCCCGCTAACGCAATACGCACGTTCGCTCGAGCAGCGGGCGGCCGCCCGCTGAGCCGGGCGACCAGCAATTCAACGCCCGAATACCAGCGGCGGCGCGATTCTGTCCCGCCGCAGCCAGCGCCCCAGCAGGAGTGCAGCAACCACCGCCAGTCCCGACGACAGGCCGATCCAGATGCCGACGCCATGGAAGCCGAAACGGAAGGCGAGCAGCACGCCGAGCGGCAGGCCGATGCCCCAATAGCCGATCGCGGCGTAGATCATCGGCACCTTGGTGTCGTGCAGCCCGCGCAGCATGCCGCTGGCTACCGCCTGCGCGCCGTCAAAAACCTGGAACAGCGCGGCAAAAGCGAGGAACGACACGGCAAGCGCCACCACCTCGGCATTAGCCGGATTGCCCACATCGATGAAGGCGCCGATCAAGAAATGCGGCCACAAGATCATCACCAGCCCCATCAGCGCCATGAAGGAGACACCGACGACATAGGCAGTCCAGCCAGCCCGGCTGACACCTTCCGGATTGCCGGCGCCGTGGGCGAGCCCGACGCGCACCGTCACCGCCTGGTTGAGGCCGAGCGGCACCATGAAGGTGACCGAGGCGATCTGGATGGCGATCGCATGGGCGGCAAGCGAAGCCGCATCGATCAGGCCCATGAGAAAGGCGGCCGCGTTGAAGATCGTCACCTCGAACGCCAGCAGGCCGGCGATCGGCAGGCCGAGCCGCAGCAGGCCCTTGAAGCGCGGCCAATCGGCGCGCCAGAAGCGTCCGAACAGACGATAGCGCCGGAATTTCTTCTCAAGCATCACCGCCGTCGCCACGCCGGCGAACATCAGCGTGCTGGACAAAGTGGTGGCAAGGCCGGAGCCGGCGATGCCCATCGATTGGATGCCGAGATTGCCGAACATGAACAGCCAGTTGAAGAAGGCATTGCAGGCGACGGCAACGAAAACGATGATCAGTGCCCAGCCCGGCCGCTCCAGCGCCGAAATGAACGAGCGCAGGACGATGTAGCCGAAAAAGGGCAGCACTGCCCATTCGAGCCAGCGCAGATAGATACCCGCCTGGTGCGCCAGCGCAGGCTCCTGACCCATGGCCAGCAACACGGCCTCGCCGTGCCAGAGAAGGACCCAGATCGGAAGGCAGATGAGGATCGCCAGCCACAGACCCTGGCGCACGGTGCGGCGCAGGTCGCGCACCGAGTGGCGGCGACGGCCGAGCTCGGTCGCCATCATCGGCGAGGTCGCCAGCATCAGGCCAAGTCCAAAGATCAGCGGCATGAAATAGAGGTTGGCGCCAAGCGCGCCGCTGGCCAGCGTGTCCGGCCCCAGCCGCCCCATCATCATGACGTCGGTAGCGGTCATCGCGGTCTGGCCGAGATTGGTCAGCACCATCGGCCAGGCGAGCGCCAGCATCGCCCTGATTTCCCGACGCCAAAGGTTTTCCGGCGCGCGAGCGTCGGCTTCGATCGCAGACATTCCAGTTTTCCGCCTATCCGATTGCGGCACGTCGGCAAGAGCCGGAAGCCGCGTCTCAGCGCGGAAACGGCCACGATCGGCCGGATTCCGCATTACGACGGGTTTGTCTATGAAATAGGCACCGGTGGCAAGGGGCTGACTTGCGGAAGGGTTAAGCCAGTCAGCTCAATGCAGGCTGTTGGAGAGGCTATGGAAGCCGCTATGGTCACGGTGGATTCATTTGAAAGGCACCCTGATGAGCGCGTTTCCCGAAATCTATCTGGTTCGGCATGGCGAGACGGAATGGAGTGCGTCCGGAAAGCATACCGGCCGGACCGACATACCGCTGACGCCGGCCGGCGAGGACGCTGCGAGGCGGGTCACTGAGCGGCTAAAGGGCCTGTCCTTCTCGGCGGTGTGGTCGAGCCCGTCGCAGCGCGCCTTCAACACCTGTGCGCTGGCCGGCTTCGGCTCTTCGGGCGTAAAGAAGGACGATCTGGCAGAGTGGGATTATGGTGCCTATGAGGGATTGACCACCAAGCAAATCCTTGCCGAACGTCCAGGCTGGCGTCTCTTTCGCGACGGTTGCCCGAGGGGAGAATCAGCCGCGGACGTCGGCTCGAGGGCGGACCGCATCGTCAGCCAGCTGCGCCAGGCCAACGGCAACATCCTGGTGTTTTCAAGCTCGCATTTCCTGCGAGCGCTGGCTGCGCGCTGGCTCGGCCTGCCGCCGCAAGAGGGCGCGCTGTTCGTGCTGGATACCGCCAGCATAAGCGTGCTCGGTTATGAGCATGATCTCGACGAGCCGGTTGTTCGGCGCTGGAACCAGCGATAGCGCGTGAAAGCCGTTCGACCTATATGATCGCGTCCAGCGCCCGCCTTTGCCTGTGCATTTCGAGGAACACGCGGTAGTCGCGGTCGAACCGGCCGGCGGCAGCCGGATTGGGCTCTCGCGTCCTGCCGCCTTGCTGCATGGCGACGCAGGCGGCATTCAAATCGGGAAAAAGCCTGGCCGCGGTGGCGGCAATCATGCCAGTGCCGAGCAGAACCGCCTCGTCCGCCAGCGGCTCGACCACCGTGCAGCCGGTGGCGTCGGCATAGAGTTCCATCAACAGCGGGTTCTTAGTGTGGCCGCCGGTGACGTGCAGCGTGTCGATCAGATAGCCGTTCTCGTTCAGCGCTTCCAGCACATGGCGGACGCCAAGCGCGATGCTGACGGCGGTGCGCCAGTAAAGCTTGCACAGGCTGTCGAAGGAGGAATCCAGCGTCAGTCCGCTGATGACGCCGACGGCATGCGGGTCGGCAAGCGGCGAGCGGTTGCCATGGAAATCCGGCAATACATGCAGCCTTGCGGCGAGGTTGCCACCCTCGGCGGCGCGCAGCTCGGCGACGTGGCGGGCGATCCTGGCATGCATGGCAGCATCCGGCTCGCCGCCGGCGCCATGCCAGCGGATGATGTGATCGAGCAGCGCTCCGGTGGCCGACTGGCCGCCTTCCGACAGCCAAAGACCGGGAAGGGCTGCGCCATAATATGGGCCCCAGACACCGGCGAAAGGCTGCGGATCTGGCGACATCGCCATGACGCAACTCGACGTACCGGCAATCAGGGCCAGATGGCGGCCGATGTTCGTCGCGTCACCTGCGAAACCGCCGAGCACGCCGAGCGCGCCGGCATAGGCATCGATGACGCCGGCGCCGACCCGGCATTTTTCGGTGAGGCCAAGCTCCGCCGCGGCTTGCGCGCTGAGCGGACCGATGTCTGCGCCGACCGGGCTCGCCTTCTCCGGCAGATTGCCGTGCTCGAAAAGGTCGCCGAGCCCGACCGCTTCGAAGAAGTCGCGCCGCCAGCCGGTCGCTTCATGGGCCAGATAGGTCCATTTGGCGGTCAGCGTGCATTGCGAACGGGCGAGCGAGCCGGTCGCCTTCCAGGTGAGGAAGTCGGCGAGGTCGAATAGGTAGCCGGCTTCGTTCCATGTTCCGGGCAGGTTGCGCTTCAGCCACATCAGCTTCGGCGTCTCCATTTCCGGCGACATGACGCCGCCGATATAGTCGAGCACGGCGTGGCCGCTTTCGGTGCATTCATCGGCCTCGGCAATTGCGCGATGGTCGAGCCAGACGATGGTGTCCCAGCGCCTTTCGCCAGTAACGGACACGCTGAGCTGACCGCCATGCCGGCCCCGCACCACCAGCGAGCAGGTGGCGTCAAAAGAGATGCCGACGATATCCTCAGCCTTCACGCGCGCCTTTTCGCGGGCAGCGCGCACGGCACTGCACACCGCCGACCAGATATCCTGCGAGTCGTGCTCGGCGTGATCGGCCTTCGGCCGTTGCATGGCGATCGGGTGCTCGGCGCGGCCGAGCAAGGCGCCACCGGTGTCGAGAATGCCGGCACGGGCGCTTCCGGTGCCGACATCGACCGCGCAAACGAAACTGTTGGTCAAGGTGTTCTTGCTCTCGCTCCCAGGCCTGCAATCAGATCGGGCAATTGCAGCATGTCAGCGAATATAAAGTCCGGCTCACTCGACGCAAGCCGCGCTTTCAAGGCCGGGTTGCCGGTGTGTGAGCCGCCGGTGAAGGCAAGGACGCGCATGCCGGCCGCCCGCGCCGCTTCGATGCCGGCCGGGCTGTCCTCGACGACGAGGCAGTTTCGCGGGGCCGCTCTCATTTTATCTGCTGCATGGAGAAAGAGATCGGGCGCCGGTTTGCCCCGCGCCACCATGGCAGCGCTGAACAGATGCGGCTCCAGCAGCCCAAGCAGCCCCGTAACCTCGAGCGCATAGCGGATGCGCTCCAGCGTGCCGGAGGAGGCGACGCAGCACGGCACGCCGAGCTTCGGCAGGACCTGTGCGATGCCTGGCATCGGTTTCAGCTCCTGACGGAACTTGCGCATCAGTTCGGAGCGCATCTCGGTCAGATGCTGGTCGGTGAGATCGAGCCCGAAGTCGCTTGCGAGGATTTCGCGGACGCTCTTCATGCTCTTGCCGAGGAAGTGCTCGTAGGCAATGTCCTCGCTGACGTTGCCGCCGGCAAGCGCGATCATCTCCAGCAATGCCGAGACGGACAGCATCTCACTGTCCACCAGCACGCCGTCACAGTCGAAAATGACCAGTTCAGGCGTCATCGCGCTGGATCGGCTTCAGAGGTCGCCGGCGAGATAGCGCGTCAGTGTCGCGCGCGCGCCGTCCGCCCACAGCGATTTGAGCGCATGGGCGAACGCTTCGGCGAAGGGCGGCGAGCGGCCGACATCGCCATAGATGTCCTCCATGGCAAGCCAGGCGCCAGGCATGTCCCTGGCCGCCTTGGCAGTCGCCTGCAACCGGCCCCAGTTCGGGTCGTTGGGCTCGGTGACGGCACCAGAGTCCGTCGTGCCGAAGCAGTAGCGACACCAGAGCGCAGATTCCAGCGCCAGGCCGGTGACGCTTTTGCCAGCCTTCAGCCGGTCGGCGATCGTCGGAATGATGAATTTCGGCTGGCGGTTGGAGCCGTCGAGGCAAAGCCGGCGTATGGTGTCGCCGATCTTCGGATTGGAGAAGCGGTGCTCGATGAGCTGGTAGTAATCTTCGAGGTCGGTGTCCGGAACCGGCGGCACGGTCGGGATGATTTCATTATGCTCGAGCTTGTCGAGGAAGCCGCGTACCAGTGGCTCCTGCATCGCCTCATGGACGAAATGGATGTCCATCAGCCCGGCCGGATAGGCGATGGTCGCATGGCCGCCATTGAGGATGCGGATCTTCATCAGCTCATAGGGCGCGACGTCGCTGACGAACTGCACGCCGACCTTTTCCAGCGGCGGGCGGCCGTCGGTGAAACGGTCCTCCAGCACCCATTGCTTGAACGGTTCGCAAAACACCGGCCAATTGTCGTCGAGCCCGAACTCGCTGGCGAGAATGCCGCGCTCGCGGTCGGTGGTGGCCGGCGTGATGCGATCGACCATGCCATTGGGAAAGGCAACCTTCTCGCTCACCCAGTTTGCCAAACCCTCGTCGATCAGCCGCGCAAGGCCGATGACGCCATCTGAGGTGACATGGCCGTTATGGGGGATGTTGTCGCAGGACATGACGGTGAAGGGCACGATACCGTCGGCGCGGCGGCGTAGCAGCCCGGCGAGGATGAGGCCGAAGACGGTCTTCGGCGTCGCCCCCGGCTCAGCGTCGGCAACGATGTCGGGATGTGTCGGATTGAAGACGCCAGAAGCCGGATCGATGAAATAGCCGCCCTCGGTGATGGTCAGGGAAACGATTTTGATCGCCGGATCGGCAAGCCGCTCGACGATTGCGATCGCGTCGCCAGGCACCAGGAAGTCGATCATGACGCCGGTGACGCGCGCGCTCATATGGCCGCTGTCCTGCTCGACCACGGTGGTCAGCCAGTCCTGCTCCTGCAGCTTGCCGCGGCCGTCCTTTTCGCCCTCGAAGACGCCGGCGCCGACAATAGCCCAGTCGTGGCCAACGCCCGAGTTGAACAGGTCGTCGAGGTAGACGGCCTGGTGCGAGCGATGGAAATTGCCGACGCCGAAATGCACGATGCCGGCCTTAAGCGCGGCGCGATCGTATTTCGGGCCGGCGACCTTGGGCGGCAGCTTGGCTAGGATGGAAGAAGAGAGTTTCACGGTCATCTGCTTTACCCTTTAGCGGGACGGCTCTTCCCCCCGTGGAGGAGACGGGGAGAAGAGCGCCTTCGCCCCCTCAACTCATCCACTGGCCGCCATCGACATTGTAGGTCTGGGCGACGATGTATTCGGCCTCATCGCTGGCCAGGAACACCGCCATGCCGGTGAGGTCTTGCGCCGTGCCCATGCGGCCATAAGGTACGGCTTCGCCGACCAGTCTCTTCTTCTCGCCCCTCGGCCGGTTCTCGAACTTGGCGAACAAGGCATCGACATGATCCCAGTGCTCGCCGTCGACGACCCCCGGTGCTATCGCGTTGACATTGATGCCGTGTTTGATCAGGTCGAGCCCTGCCGACTGGGTGAGCGAGATGACCGCCGCCTTGGTGGCGCAGTAGACGGCGACCAGCGCCTCGCCGCGGCGCCCGGCCTGGCTTGCCATGTTGATGATCTTGCCGCCCTTGCCGCGGGCAATCATAGAACGGGCGGCGGCCTGCAACGTAAACAGCGTGCCGGCGACGTTGACCGAAAACAATTTGTCGTAGCTTGTCTTGGTGATCTCGACGATCGGCGCCAGGTCGAACAGGGCGGCGTTGTTGATCAAGATATCGAGGCCGCCGGCCCTGGTTTCGACCGCCTTGACGGCTGCATCGATCGACGCGAGATCGGTGACGTCCAGCTTCACGGCGTAGGTATTGCGGCCGATTTCCGAAGCCGCCTTCTCGGCAGCCTCGAGATTGATGTCGCCGATGGCGACGGTCGCCCCCTCCCGCATGTAGGCTTCGGCAAACGCCCTGCCGATGCCGCGCGCCGATCCGGTGATCAGCGCCGATTTACCCCGGAGCCTCATTGCAGCATCGCCTTCCCATCGGCGCCGAAACGATGCAGCTTGGCCTTGTCCGGCGTCAGATAGATCGTGTCGCCGTGATGGGCGGCCAATTCGCCGTCGGCACGCACCGTCAGCTGCCCGACGCCATCCGCCTGGACGTGCAAAAACGTGTCGGAGCCTAGATGCTCGGCAACGCCGACCGTCGCCTTCCAGTCGCCTGACGTCTTCGAAATGTTCATATGCTCCGAGCGGATGCCGACTGTCTTGGCGCCATATTTGGCGGCCGGCGCGCCTTCGATCAGGTTCATCTTCGGCGAACCTATGAAGCCGGCGACGAACAGGTTCTTCGGCGTCTTGTAGAGCTCCATCGGCGAGCCGACCTGCTCGATATTGCCGGCATTGAGCACGACGATCTTGTCGGCCATGGTCATCGCCTCGATCTGGTCGTGGGTGACGTAGACCATGGTGGTCTGGAGCTGGTGGTGCAGTTCACTGATCTCCAGCCGCATGGTGCCGCGCAGCGCCGCGTCGAGATTGGACAACGGTTCGTCGAACAGGAAGGCCGATGGCTGGCGGACGATGGCGCGGCCGATGGCGACACGCTGCCGCTGGCCGCCGGAGAGCTGGCCGGGGCGGCGGTCGAGGTAGTTGGTGAGGTTCAGGATCCGCGCGGCGTCCTTCACCTTCTTGTCGATGGTCGCCTGGTCCTCGCCCGCCATCTTGAGCGGGAAGGCGATGTTCTTGGCCACCGTCATGTGCGGGTAGAGCGCATAGGACTGGAACACCATGGCCAGCTTACGCTTGGCCGGCGCCTCGCCGGTGACGTCGCGGCCATCGATGATGATGGTGCCGCCGCTGGTATCCTCCAGACCGGCGATCAGACGCAACAGGGTGGATTTGCCGCAGCCCGACGGACCGACGAAGACGACGAACTCTCCGTCCTCGATGACCAGATCGAGGCCGGGGATGATGGACGTCGCCCCGAAGGATTTGGAGACGTTCTTGAGCGTGATGTTTCCCATGGTTTCCTCCCCCGAAGGGCTATCCTTTTCGTTTTGCGTCAGGCGATGCCCGCTACTTTACCGCACCGAATGTCAGGCCTCGGACCAGCTGCTTCTGGCTGAACCAGCCCATGATCAGGATCGGCGCGATCGCCAGCGTCGAGGCGGCCGAAAGCTTGGCCCAGAACAGCCCCTGCGGACTGGAGAAGGAGCTGATGAAAGCGGTAAGCGGCGCTGCCTCGGTGGTGGTCAGCCGGATCGTCCAGAACGCCTCGTTCCAGGCGAGAATGATGTTGAGCAGCATGGTCGAGGCGATGCCGGGCACCGCCATCGGCGTCAGCACGTAGATTATCTCGTTCCACAGCGATGCGCCGTCCATGCGCGCCGCTTCCAGGATCTCGCCAGGGATCTCGCGAAAATAGGTGTAGAGCATCCAGACCACGATCGGCAGGTTGATCAGCATCAGCATGACCATCAGGCCGATGCGGCTGTCGAGCAATCCGGTGTCGCGGAAGATCAGATAGATCGGAAACAGCACGGCGACGGCCGGCATCATCTTGGTGGAAAGCATCCACATCAGGATGTCCTTGGTGCGTTTGCCCGGCGAAAACGCCATCGACCATGCCGCCGGTATGGCGACGAGCAGAGCCAGGATGGTCGAGCCGACCGAGAGGAACACCGAGTTGAGGAAGAATTTGAAATAGCCGTTCTGCGCCTGGACCTCGGAATAGCTCTCCATGGTTCCCGACGGGAACAGGTTGAAGCCCTGGATGGCCTCCTGCTCCGACTTGAACGAGGTGATGATCGTATAGAGGATCGGGAAGAAGATCAGCAGGGCGACGATCCAGGCGGCCGCGGTCGCAATCGTCTTGTGCTGGGTGGTGACTGCACGTGCCATCTTATCCTCCCTTATTTGTCCAGGTTCTTGCCGACGGCGCGCATGGCGAAGAAGGCGACGATGTTGGCGAGAATGACGGCGATGATGCCGCCAGCGGACGCCTGGCCGATTTTGAACTCCAGCAATGCCTTCTGGTAGACGAGGAAGGGCAGGTTGGTGGAGGCATAACCCGGGCCGCCATTGGTGGTGACCAGTATCTCGGCATAGACCGACAGCAGGAAGATCGTCTGGATCAGGATGACGACGGTTATGGCGCGCGACATATGCGGCAGCGTCAAATAGATGAAGCGGCTGATGAAGCCGGCGCCGTCCATTTCGGCGGCTTCCTTCTGCTCGCCGTCGAGCGATTGGAGCGCGGTCAAGAGGATCAGCGTCGCAAACGGCAGCCACTGCCAGGCGACGATGATGATGATCGCCAGGAGCGGGTGCTGCCCGAACCAGTCGATCGGCTGCCCGCCGAAGAAACGCGCAATATCGGCGAAGACGCCGTATTGCGGATGCATGATCATGTTCTTCCAGACAAGCGCCGCCACCGGAGGCATGACGAAGAACGGCGAGATGACGAGGATGCGGACGATGCCTTGTCCCCACATCGGCTGGTCGAGCAGAAGGGCCAGCAGGATGCCGCCGATCACCGTGATCAAAAGCACGCTGACGACGATGGTGAGCGTGTTGAGGATCGACTGCAGGAATGCCGGGTTGGAATAGAACAGCGCGTAGTTCGAAAACCCGACGAAGCCGTCGCGCATCGGATTGAGTGGGTTGTACTGCTGGAAGGAGAACCACAGCGTGAATGCCAGCGGCACAATCATCCAAACCAGCAGCAGCACCACGGATGGCGCCATCATGAAGCGGGCAAGCGAACGGATCTGCTGAGTAGCCATGACGGTCACCCTTCGAGGTCGGCCAAGTTTTTCAGCGGCGTAAAGTTGGCCGCCCGAACTGGGATTCGGGCGGCCCGTGCCGGCTGCCATGGGCAACCGGCACCGGGAGGCGCCTTATTTGATGTACCCGCCCTCGGTCATCGTCGCGGTGGCGGCGTCCTGTGCCTGCTTCAAGGCGTCGTCGACGCTCGTCTGGCCGGCAAGGGCCGCCGAGAAGAGCTGGCCGACAGTGGTGCCAAGGCCCTGGAACTCAGGAATGGCGACGAACTGGACGCCGACATAAGGCACCGGCTTGACGGTCGGGTGCGTCGGATCGGCGGCGTTGATGGAATCCAGCGTCATTTTCGCGAAAGGCGCCGCCTTCTGGTACTCCGGGTTGTTGTAGAGCGAGGTGCGCGTTCCGGGCGGAACGTTGGCCCAGCCTTCCTTTGAAGCGACCAGTTCGAGATAGTGCTTCGAAGTCGCCCAGGAAACGAACTTTTGAGCGGCGTCGGCCTTCTGCGTGCCGGCGGGGATGGCCAGCGACCAGGCCCACAGCCAATTGCCGCGCTTGCCGAGGCCATTGTCCGGGGCCAGCGCATAGCCGACCTTGTCGGCGACGGTCGAGTTCTTCGGGTCGGAGACGAAGGACGCAGCGACGGTAGCGTCGATCCACATGCCGCATTTGCCCTGCTGGAACAGCGCCAGGTTTTCGTTGAAGCCGTTGGACGACGCGCCCTCGGGGCCGTCGGCCTTCATCAGGTCGACATAGAACTGCAGCGTGTTCTTCCATTCGGGCTGGTCGAATTGCGGCTTCCAGTTCTCGTCGAACCAGCGCGCGCCGAAGGAGTTCGACATGGCGGTCAGGAAGGCCATGTTCTCGCCCCAGCCGGCCTTGCCGCGCAGGCAGACGCCGTTCACGCCGTTGGCGCGGTCGGTCATCTTGTCGGCGGCCTGCTTGATGAAGTCCCAGGTCGGTGCATCGGGCATTTTGAGCCCGGCCTTGTCCATCAGGTCCTTGCGGTACATGACGAAGGAGCTTTCGCCGTAAAACGGCGCTGCGTAGAGCTTGCCGTCGACCGACAGGCCGCCGGCTATGGCCGGGATGATGTCCTTGACGTCATAATCGTCACCGAGCTTGTCGAGCGGCAAAAGCCAGTTCTGCTTGGCCCAGATCGGCACCTCATAGGTGCCGATGGTCATCACGTCGTACTGGCCACCCTTGGTGGCGATGTCGGTGGTGACGCGCTCGCGCAGGACGTTTTCCTCGAGCGTGACCCACTGCAGCTGAATGTCGGGATTTTTGGCGGTGAAGTCGTCGGTCAGCTTCTGCATGCGGACCATGTCGCCATTGTTGACCGTGGCGATGGTGATGGATTCGGCATGCGCGGCGAAAGCGAGGGCGCTGGCCGAGAACAGGCCTAGGGTGAACGTGCGAAGTTTCATCAAAATTCCTCCCATAAACCAAGATGAGCATTTGCCTTGGCTGTGGGCAATTACTCACTTGCGATGAATTATGTCAAGACGGAATCGTTGCTGCAGCGCAGCACGCCGGGTCTCGTGCGGCGACAAGCCGGGACGTTTGCGGCATGTCTGACGAAGAATTTCAGCCGGGCTGATTGGGCCCGGAGCTTTGCTGTCGGGCTTGCTGGGATTCAGCCTATTGGCAAGCGATCTCGCTCAGGATCCAATCGCGGAAGGCGCGGATCTTCGGCACGTTGCGCCGCGCCGTCGGATAGACCAGCCAATAGGCGTGGCCGTCGTCACCGACCAGCTCAAAGGGCTGGATCAGGCGGCCGTCGGCAAGTTCGGCCTTGAACAGCGCCTTGGTGACGATCGCCACGCCGTGGCCGGCAATCGCGGCATTGGCCTCATAGGCCTGCGCGCCCATGCTGGTGCCGGGGCGCTTGGCCAGTTCCTCGACCGGCAGGCCGGCGGCGGCAAACCAGTCCCGCCACCAGATGTCGCCCGGGTCGAGGATCGGCAGCCGCAGCAGGTCGGCCGGCTCCTTGACGCCGCCGATGCTTGCCGCGAGCTTTGGACTAAGGACCGGCGTGAAATCGGCCCTGAAAAGCATATGGGTCTCGACGCCCGGCCAGTTGCCGCCGCCGGAGCGGATGGCGATGTCGATATCCTCTCTGGCAAAGTCGACAACCCTGTTCGAAGTATCGACGCGCACCGCCAGCGACGGATGCGCTACCTGGAACGAACCGAGATGCTGAGCCAGCCAATTGGAGGCAAAGGTCAGCAGCGTCGAAACGCAAAGCACGCCGTCGGCGCCGGTGCGCGCGGCGGCATAGGCGCCGCTCAACAGCGCGAATGCTTCGCTGACCGCGGGCGCTAGGCGTTGGCCGGGTTCGGTCAGCACGATCTGTTTTGGCTGGCGCAGGAACAACGGCGCACCGATGCGCTCCTCCAGAAGCTTGATCTGATAGCTTGCCGCCGCCTGCGTCATGCCAAGCTCCTGGGCGGCCTTGGTGAACGAGAGATGCCGCGCCACCGCTTCGAATACCCGGATCGCCTGAAGCGGAGGAAGCTGCGAAACCAGCTGTCGTGAACTGAGCTCCGGCATAAGCCCTCCTTATGGGCAGTGATCGACGTTTGATTGGCGGCACCGGCCGGGCCTACCGATATTCCGTATTGAAGATCAATTACGCCTAGAGATAGCGAAGGCTGACGATCATGACCACAATACAGGAAAAGCTGCTTCTTGCTCCAGCCCATGGCTGGTTTTCACGGTTGGCGCGAGGATTGGCAAGGCACGCGGCGCGGAAACGGGCCTATCTCGACGTCCGGGAGCTGCCGCCGCATCTGCAGCGCGACATGGGCTTTCTCGACGGCAACGATCCATGCGGCCGGCACCAGTAGTGACGCTCGTTTTATCGGGGATTCAGATGCGTTTCGATTTCACATGATCGTTTCCGACCGCCAGCGGCTCGGAGATCATGCGCCCGCTAGCAAGGCGGCGGCGGTCCGCTCATCGGTGATCAGGCCGTTGACCAGCCGCCGGTTGACGGCGGCGAAGATGCCCGGCAGCTTGCGGTCGCCCATGGCAAGCGCGATCACCAGCGACTTTTCGCGCGACGGCAGCGGTGCCGACGACACCCGATCATTGGTAATACCCTCGATCATACGGCCGTCACGATCGAACACCCAGCCGACGATCTCGGCGACGCCGCCGGCCTTCTGCAACGCCTTTAATTCACCCTCCGAAATGAAGCCGTCCTCGTAAAGCGGCGCCTTCGGGCCGAGATCGCCTATGCCGACAAAGGTGACGTCGGCCTCGGCCGCAAGCGCCAGCGTCGGCTGGATCATCGGCTGGCTCAGCAGCATCTCGCGCTCCTCCGGCGAGGAGGCGATGACCGGCAAAGGCATCGGAAACGAGCGCGCCTTGACCCTGTCGGCCATGGTGAAGATGACGTTGTAGAAGGCGGCCGAGCCGTCCGGCGAGATGTTGCCGGTCAGCGATACCACCTTGTGCTGCGGGCATTCCATCGGCGGCAGTTGCTCGATCGCGGCCTTCAGCGTGCGGCCGGTGCCGATCGCCATGACGATCGGCGTCGGCGACCGCAGCCGCCGTTCGATCTCGGCCGCCGCCGCCTCGGCGACGCCGATGACGGTAGAGGAAGAAGAAGGGTCGCTGGGCACCACCTCGACCAGATCAAGCGCAAAGCGCGATTTCAGCCGTGCCGCAAGGTCGAGGCAATTGGCGATCGGATGGTCGACGCGCACCTTGATCAATCCTTCGGAGACTGCGAGCGACACCAGCCGCTGCGCCGTCTGCCGGGAGATGCCAAGCGTGGCGGCGATCTGGTCCTGGGTGTTGCCGGCAACGTAATAGAGCCAGCCGGCGCGCGCCGCATCGTCCAGCCTGTTGCCGCCGCTATCCTGCCGCGAATTCAAGTTCCTGCCTCCCAACCCCGCCGGGCATAAGAGGCGGAGCGCCGTAGTTTCGCAGGGAATGAACTTGCGCGCAATTGCCTATTGCAAGAGCAATTGCTTAGGGCTGAGACTTGGGTATTTGGAGCGAAGTGGCGGGTCGACCCAGTCTCGTCGCAACAGCAAGGCTGTGGAGGTCGCACAATCTCGGTCCAAAGCGCGTCGCGTTCAATCGGGCTTATGCGATGCGCTTTAGACTCTTGCTTTCTATGCATGTCCGTATCGCAAAACCGCTGCACACTGTTGCGCGACATGCATTAGCGGGACGCCGCGGTTTATCTCCTGCGCCAAACGCTTTAAGGGATTTTTGAGAATGGAGCCTTGCATGACGCCGAAAGCGGTTTTCTGGGATATGGACGGCACGCTGGTCGACAGCGAGCCGCTGCACGAAGCGGCGCTGATCGCGGCGCTGCACAGTGTCGGCATCGTACCGCCGGCCGACCTGCATGAGCGCGTGCTCGGCATCGCCGCATGGCCAGTCTACGAAATGCTGCGCGACGAGTTCGGCCTCGACCTGCCTTTCGACGACTGGATCGTGCGCAAATACGATCACTATCTGCCGATGGCCCAAACGCTGACGCCGCGCAGAGGCGCGATCGAGATCTTCAACGAGCTGCGCGCGCTTGGCGTACCGCAAGCGGTGGTCTCCAACTCGGACAGGCTGATCGTCGATGCCAATCTGCGCGCCGTCGGCCTCGTCTATCCCGGCATGAAGACGGTCAGCCGGAACGACGTGCGTGAAGGCAAGCCGCATGCCGAACCTTTCCTGCGCGCCGCCTGGCTGGCCGACGTCGATCCCACCGAGGCCGTGGCGGTCGACGACAGCGTGACCGGCGCCACGGCGGGGCTGGCAGCGGGAATGAAGACGATCTTCTGGCCAGAGGCGCCCATGGAGGGGCCGCCGGGGGCGATAATCATCAACAGCGCCGACGAATTGCGAGCCGAACTCGGGCTTTAAGCCAGGCCCGGCGGGACCGCGCTCAACTCCGGTAGGCAGGCTCCTGCTCGTCGAGGATCGCCTTCAGTTCGGAAAGGTGGCGTTCGGCCTGGCCGGGATAGTCTTCCTGTTCCCTTGCCGCCTTTTCGGCGATCTCATCCGACAGTACCCGCAGCGGCCGCCCGGTCCACAGCGCCTTGATATAGGTTTCGGCGGCGCGCTCGAAATAGAACATGCGGTTGAAGGTGTCGGCGACGCTGTCGCCGATGACCAGCACGCCATGGTTGCCCATCACCATCACCTTGACCTTCGGGTCGACAAGAAGCTGCGAGCAGCGCTCGCCCTCTTCCTCGAAGGCCAGCCCGCCATAATGAGCGTCGACGACATGGCGGTTGAAGAAGATTGCCGAGTTCTGGTCGACCGGCGGAAGCGTCGAGTCGGCGAGCGAGGCAAGCACGGTGGCGTGGATCGAGTGGACATGCATGACGCAGCGCGCATGACGCACATTGCGATGAATGGCACCATGCAGGCCCCACGCCGTCGGATCGGGCGCATTCGGGCCGGAGAGCGTGCCGGGATCGTTGGCGTCGATCAGAAGCAGATCGCTCGCCTTGATGCGCGAGAAATGCACCTGGTTGGGATTCATCAGGAATTGCGAACCATCGTCGTTGACGGCCAGTGAGAAATGATTGGCCACCGCCTCGTGCATGTTGAGCCGCGCCGTCCAGCGGAAGGCGCAAGCGAGGTCGACGCGCTCCTCATAGAACGGCAGGTTGGTCAGCACTTCCTTCTGCAGGCGCGTGATGCTCATCGTAAACCTCCGTGAAAGAAGCAAGGATGCCGCGCGGCTGGAACACGCGCAACCGGTTTCGTTTGGTACAGGCGAGCGCCGTTATGCCGCCGTGCTGGTGGCCGCGCCGACCCGAAGCCCGCCATGCTCGACGATGAAATCGATCACCTCCTGCAGCCCCTTGCCGCGCGACAGGTCGGTGAAGCCGAACGGCCGCTTGCCGCGCATGCGGGCAGCGTCGCGTTCCATGATGTCGAGATTGACGTTCACATAGGGCGCAAGGTCGCTCTTGTTGATGACCAGGAAATCGGACCGGGTGATCGCCGGTCCGCCCTTCCTCGGGATCTCCTCGCCCTGGCAAACCGAGATGACATAGAGCGTCAGGTCGGCAAGGTCCGGCGAGAAGGTGGCGGCGAGATTGTCGCCGCCCGATTCGATGAAGACGATGTCGAGATCGGGGAATTTTCTGGTCATCTCGGCGATCGCCTGCAGATTGATCGAGGCGTCCTCGCGGATGGCGGTGTGCGGACAGCCGCCGGTCTCGACGCCGACGATGCGATCCTCGGGCAGGGCCTGCAACCTGGCCAGCATCATGGCGTCTTCCTTGGTGTAGATGTCGTTGGTGACGACGGCAATCGAAAACTCGTCACGCAGTGCCTTGCAGAGCTTTTCGGTAAGCGTCGTCTTGCCCGAGCCGACCGGGCCGCCAATGCCGATGCGAAGAGGACCATTGGGCGATATCATGCGGGGAACTCCGTGACGGCAAGAATGGCGAACCCAAGCCCGATCAGCAGGCACAGCGGCGAATAATAACGCAGATCGAGCCGCGCGAAAGGCTGTTCGGGCGTTAGCCGGCGCCACCACGGCGTGAAGCCGGCAATGCCGCGCGCCAGGAAAACCAGCGCGATGAGCAGCGACGTGGCGGCAAGCCCGGCCTTGGGAAAGGGCGTAGCAAAGATGCCCTCGAGCGCCATCGGCCACAGTGTCGCCAGGCCAAGGCAGGCGGCAACGGCGAAGCTGGCGAAGGGTGCCGGCATTTCGTCGACGCCATGAAAGCCAATGACGGCGCGGGCGCAGGAGGCGACATCCCTGCCCGGCCAGATGCCGCCAATGCCCCAATAGACATGCAACGCGGTGATCAGCAGCAGGACGAGCGAGAGGGCGAAAGCGAGGACGATCATGAGCGGAACAGTCGCGAATACTGGGTCTCGTGCTTCATCGCCGTGATGTCGGAGATAAAAGCGCAGCCGCCGAGATCATCGAGGGTCGAGCCGGCAGCGCGGGCTGCGGTCGCCAAGGCTAGTGGCTCGAAGCCGGCGAGCAGCGCGGTGGCGCCGGTCTGGCCGACGACGCCGAGCCGGATCGCGGCCTGAACGAGGTTTGAGAAGAAGGCCTGCAGGAAGGCGGCCAGGGCGTCCCGCAGCGAAATGCCGTGATCGCCGGCAACAGCGCCGACGGCAACGCAATAGGCACATTCGGTCGGCAGGCGATCCAGCACCTGGCACGGCCAGGCGGAGGCTGCTTTCAGGAAAGCGGCGCCCTGCAGCATCGTCTCGGCATGACGCTCGCGCGAGCCTGCCAGAGCTTCGGCAAGGGTGACGATTTGATCGAGATCGCCGGTTTCGCGCGCCCTGCGCCAGCTTTGGGCAAACAGCACCGCATCATTCCAGCCCGAACCCATCTCGACGAGCGTTTCCAGCCACGCGGCGAGATCTTTGCTGTCGGCAACCAGCCCGGCATGCACGGCCTGTTCCAGGCCATGGCTGTAGGAAAAGCCGCCGACCGGGAAGGAAGGCGACAGCCACGCCATCAGCCGCAACAAAGCAATGTTGGAAGGCTGGGCAACGCTGGAAGGCCGGTCAGTCATGGTCATGGTCGTGCGAATGGCTGTGGGAATGCGAATCGCTATGGCTATGGGAATGCGCTTCGGCGTGGCTGTGCGCATGTGCCTCGGCATGGGCATGGCCGTGCCCGCCATGCGCGGAATAGGCGCCGCGCACCGGCTTGAACGGTTCGGAGACGTCGCTCACAATGGCGCCCAATCCCTCCAGCATCGCCTTGATGACATGGTCGCGCAGGATGAGGATGCGGTTAGCCTCGATGGCGGCGGCGAGATGGCGGTTGCCGATGTGCCAGGCGAGCTCGGCGAGATGGATCGGGTCGCTGCCCCTGATATCGTAGAGCGGCTCTTCGGCCGCGATGATCTCGATGTGGCGGCCATCCTCCAGCACCAGCCGGTCACCATGGTTCAACGTCACCGGTTCGGGCAGGTCGACCAGCACCTTGTCGCTACCGGCCGTTTCGATGGCACGACGGCGCAGATGCCGCTCGTCATGGGCAAGCACCGCCCGGTCGTATGGCGTGGTGGTTCCGGCTTCGCCTGCGGCCAGGACGGCGACTGCGCGCGGGAATTTGGTGAAGTCGGTGCGAATATCGAGCTTCATGTAAAAACTGCCTCTCCCAAAAGCCTAGCCTATCGCGTCCGCCGCCCCAATGGCGCTCAAACAATCGTGTCGAAGAGCCGCAGGATAAACGATACCTGATAGACGAGCGCGCCGGCGACAAAGGCGATGTGAAAGCGGCGGTCGCGCAGCAGGACCGCAATGACGCAAAGCGCGACGAAAACCGGCGTGCGGATCAGATATTCGACGCCGAAATGGGCGAAATGCGCCGGCCCTTTCAGCAGCGTGTCGACCACGTCGAGCAGATAGGTCGCCGCCAGCAGGCCGAAGAACCAGGCCCGGCGCGAATAAAAGAAATCCTCATAGCTAGTGTAGTCCAGCATCGAGTCCGGAAACAGCAGCGCGCAGAGCAGGAACAGCGTGACGGCGTAGAAGATGATGAACAGGTATTTGCCGAAGGTCCAATTCTCGATCTGGAAGAGGCCGAACTCCCACCACCAGAAATGCACCAGCATCAAAAGCACCGACGCAACCCAGGCGAGGTGCACGGGATAGAGCCGGTACTGGCCGGGATGCTGGACGATGCGGGCGAGCCCCGACAGCAGGCGGGTGACGCCAAGGCCGATCACCATGCCCAGGACAATGCGGATATGCGGGAAGATGTCGTGGGCGTAGGGGAGTTGCTGGTCCATAGGCCTGGCGCGGCATGTTCTACATCGGTCGTTCTAACGCCTAGGGTTCAGAACAGGAAGTAGCGTTGCGCCATCGGCAGCACCGTTGCCGGCTCGCAGGTGAGCAATTCACCGTCGGCGCGGACCTCATAGGTCTCCGGGTCGACCTCGACATGCGGCGTGGCGTCGTTGAGCACCATCGAATGCTTGCCGATGCCGCCGCGGGTGTTCTCGACGGCCACCATCTGCTTGTCGACGCCGAGCCTGCCGCGCAGGCCGGCGTCGAGCCCGGCCTTCGAAACGAAGGTCACCGACGAATTGGTCATCGCCTTGCCGTAGGCGCCGAACATCGGCCGATAGTGCATCGGCTGCGGCGTCGGGATCGAGGCGTTGGGATCGCCCATCGGGGCGGCGGCGATCATGCCGCCGATCAGCACCATGTCCGGCTTGACGCCGAAGAAGGCCGGGTTCCACAGCACAAGGTCGGCGCGTTTTCCGACCGCCACCGAGCCGATGTCCTTCGACAGGCCATGCGCGATGGCCGGATTGATGGTGTATTTGGCGATGTAGCGGCGGACGCGGAAATTGTCGTTGTCGCCGGTCTCCTGCGGCAGCGAACCACGCTGGCGCTTCATCTTGTCGGCGGTCTGCCAGGTGCGGATCGCCACTTCGCCGACGCGGCCCATGGCCTGGCTGTCCGACGAGATGATCGAGAAGGCGCCGATGTCGTGAAGAATGTCTTCGGCGGCGATGGTTTCCTTGCGGATGCGGCTTTCGGCAAAGGCGATGTCTTCGGGGATCGACGGCGACAGATGGTGACAGACCATCAGCATGTCGAGGTGCTCGGCCAGCGTGTTGACCGTGTAGGGACGCGTCGGATTGGTCGAGGACGGAATGACGTTGGGCAGACCGCAGACCTTGATGATGTCAGGCGCGTGGCCGCCGCCGGCGCCTTCGGTGTGGAAGGCATGGATGGTGCGGCCCTTGATCGCCGCGACCGTGTTTTCGACGAAGCCGGACTCGTTCAGCGTGTCGGTGTGGATCATCACCTGCACGTCGTAATCGTCGGCGACCGACAGGCAGCAGTCGATTGCAGCCGGTGTCGTGCCCCAGTCCTCATGCAGCTTCAGCGAGCAGGCGCCGGCGAGCACCATCTCCTCGAGCGCGGCAGGTAGCGACGCGTTGCCCTTGCCCGATAGCCCGATATTCATCGGGAAGGCGTCGAAAGACTGGATCATGCGCGCCAGATGCCACGGCCCCGGCGTGCACGTGGTCGCCAGCGTGCCGTGCGCCGGGCCGGTGCCGCCGCCGAGCATGGTGGTGATGCCCGACATCAGCGCTTCCTCGATCTGCTGCGGGCAGATGAAGTGGATATGCGCGTCGAAGCCGCCGGCGGTCAGGATCTTGCCTTCGCCGGCGATGATCTCGGTGCCGGGACCGATGATGATGGTGACGCCGCCTTGGGTATCCGGATTGCCGGCCTTGCCGATCGCGACGATGCGGCCGTCCCTCAAGCCGATGTCGGCCTTGACGATACCGGCGGTGGCATCGACGACCAGCGCATTGGTGATGACGGTGTCGACCGCGCCTTGCGCGCGTGAAACCTGGCTCTGGCCCATGCCGTCGCGGATGACCTTGCCGCCGCCGAATTTCACCTCCTCGCCGTGAACGGTGAGATCCTTTTCGACCTCGATGAACAGCTCGGTGTCGGCGAGCCGGACTTTGTCGCCAACGGTCGGGCCGTACATCTGCGCATAGGCGGCGCGGGTGATTTTAGCCATCAGCAATTGCTCCCGAAATACAGCCCGAAAATACCGCTTGTCGAAGGCGGGCCCCACATTGCTGCCATCCTATGATCACGCAATGACCCGCTGAGCGACACTTTCCGATCCCATTTGGCGTTTGAGGTGGCCGGGTCACCCCAAAACGACCATTTGCCAATCGATGGAAAGGAACATCCATGCGCAAAACGACCCTTCTGGCAGCCGCCGCCACGCTGGTGCTCGCAACCGCCGCCAGCGCCCAGCAACAGCCTGCGCAGCAGCCCAGTCCGGCGCCGGCCGCGCCTGCTCCTGCCGCGCCCGGAGCGCAGCCACAGGCGCCCACCATCCAGGCGATCAACGTCGTCGACATCAAGGATCTGCCGGCGGACACTCAAGCCAAGGTCAACGAGGTGATCGCCAAGCGCAGCGACGCCGATCTGCAGAAACTGCGCGGCTCGATCGACGCGACACCGCAGGTCAAGTCCGCACTCGAAGCCAAGGGGCTCACCTCGGCGCAGGTGATCGCCGCCAGCATGAGCACCAATGGCGCGCTGACGCTGATCACCAAGAAAGCGAGCTGACGAGACAAGGCGGCGGGCCGGCGCCCGGTCAGCCCGCCGCCTCGCAAAGGGAACCTTCACGGGGGACGTTTCGTTTCGGTCCTGTCGCCCTGACACAAGCCTCGAAAAGGACCCTGAGAACGAGCGATGGCGATCACCACCTTCTCCGACACCAGATGGCTGCATGGCATTGCCGCGACCGCGTTTCTGGCCGCCAGCATTCCGCACGCCGCGCTGAACGCGCAGAGCCTCGACAGCGCCGAGACCGTCAACCGGATCGTCGGCTCGGAGGTCGGCCAGGAGGAGACCAAGACAAATGCGGAAGCCGGCAAGGTCAGCTCGGCGATCGACCGCACGCGTGAGAACATCGCTGCCGTGCGAAAGACATCCAAGCTCGACAAAGTCGATATCGTGTTTCTTACCGACGCCGCGCGCACCGAAGGCGGCCCGCCGCCGGCGATCGAAAGCAAGGTCAGGCAACATCGGGACGACATTGCCGAGCTGCGCAAGGAGATCGAGGCGAACGCATTGCTGTTCAACGCTATCGACTCGCGGCGAGTGCAGACCGAGGACGTTCTGGCGGTTGAATTCGACGATTCGGGAAAGGTCGTCATCTATGCGGCGGCCAAGCCGCCCGGCTGAGCCGAAACTGCTCGACGCCTTCGATCTCACAGCTTGCCCATGATCTTCTGCTGAAATCCGTAGACCTCGCGCTTGCCGCCGAACGGCACTAGCGTAACATCGCGCTCCTGGCCGGGCTCGAAGCGCATCGCGGTGCCGGCGGCGATGTCGAGGCGCATGCCCCGCGCCTTGTCGCGATCGAATCTCAGCCCTTCATTGGTCTCGAAGAAATGATAGTGGCTGCCGACCTGGATCGGCCGGTCGCCGCTGTTGGCCACCTTCATGGTGACCGTCGGCAGTCCCTTGTTCAGTTCGATCTCGCCGCTTGCCGTGATGATTTCGCCGGGGATCATCACTGCCTCACAGGATGCCGAAGGCGAGGCCGGCGCCAATCGCGGCACAGGCGGCGCCAGCGGCGCGGGCAAGCCCACTGAAGCGCCAGCCGAGGCCGAGACCAGCCGTGATGCCGACGGCATGGAGCAACGCGGTGGCAACGGCAAAGCCTGCGGTATAGCCAAGCCCAGCGGCATTTTCAGGCACCTCGGTGCCGTGGGCGTAGCCATGGAACAGCGCAAACAGGCCGATGACGGCGACGCCGGCCGAGACGGGAAGATCGACGGCGAGCGCAACCAGCAGCCCGAGTGCCACGACGGACGCCAATATGGCCGGCTCGACGAAAGGCATCGGCACATGCAGCATGCCAAGCGCGCCGCCGGCCAGCATGACGCCGACGAAAGCCAGCGGCCATGCCCAGATCGCCTTGCCGCCCCTGAGCGCCGCCCATAGGCCGACGACAATCATCACCGTCATATGATCGAGGCCGGAGAGCGGGTGGGAGAAGCCGGCGGTGAAGGACGAAACCGTGCCGACGCCGACATGGGCATAGGCCGGCATAGCTGCCGCCAGCAGCAGGGCCGCCGACAGCGTCGTGCATTTCATCGTAGCGGGGATCATCGGCGTAGCTTCCATCTTCGAGATCATCATGCCTCTCACGCCGCCTTGCGGGCCGGACCGCAGCCTTCTGCCTTGAGGACGCGCTTGGTCGAGGCCGGATATTTCGTCAGCAGCGCTGCCGGACGGATCGGGCGGGCCGAGAAGTTGCCGCCGCAATTCGGGCAGGCGCCGCCGAGCACGTTTTGTGCGCAGTCGGCGCAGAAGGTGCATTCGAAGGTGCAGATCACCGCGTCCGTCGCATCGGGCGGCAGATCCTTGTCGCAGCATTCGCAGTTCGGACGCAGCTGAAGCATTTTCCTCTCCTTGGCGGTTTTATCTGATCGGCTCGTGCACGGTCACCAGCTTGGTGCCGTCTGGAAACGTCGCCTCGACCTGCACATCGTGGATCATTTCGGCAATGCCTTCCATCACCTGGGCCCGGGTGACGACGTGGGCGCCGGCCTCCATCAGCTCGGCGACGGCGCGGCCGTCGCGGGCACCCTCGACGACGAAATCGGTTATCAGCGCGATCGCTTCCGGATGGTTGAGCTTGACGCCGCGTTCGAGCCGCTTGCGGGCCACGATCGCCGCCATGGCGATCAGCAGCTTGTCTTTCTCCCTCGGCGTCAGATTCATGCGTTTTCCTGCAGTGGCACAATCGAAATCAGAGTGACCATAATTTGGGCAGGCCCGCCCGTCCGTTGAGCAATTCGACAAGCGGCACCAGCCGCTTGCGGAGCTGGTAGCCGTCCTCGGCGAACAGCCGAGCAAGAAGCTTGCCAGATTTCCGCACGCTCCAGAAACTGACGCCGCCCTGGCCGCCGACCATGGCCCGGGCCGGCTCGAGCAAAGCTTCTGCCCGCGGCGACACCATCAGCAGCGTCGCCACCGCGATGCCGCCGCCGGCAACCGCCGGACGATTCAAGGTGGCGGCAATGTCGGGGCCGATGCGAAACTCCTCGGCGTGAATCAGCGCCCCGTCCTGGCGGACGCGCCAGCGGTCATGGAATTGGCCTTGCGAAGCCCGTTCACCCATGGCCAGGCGGCCGAAGACGGTAGCTTCCAGGATCAGCGCATCGGCTCCGGCGGCAAGCTCCACGTCAAGCGTGCGGGCAAAGGCCGAGCGGTCGAAGACGATGGTTTCCTGCGGCAGCCAGGCAATGCGGCCGCCTTCGCCGGCGCTCAGCTGCACCCGCACTTCGGCGCGGTCGGATGCGGCGCGGTAGATTTTCTCGCAGGCCTGCGTCGTTATCGTTGCGGACGCGCCGGCACCGACATCGACCTCCCAGGCGAGACGGTCGCCACCGGTCAGCCCGCCGGCAGTGTTGATCAGGACGGCTTCGAGCGGACCGGCCGAGACTGCCGGCATGCGGATCTTGGCCGAGCCGTCCTGGTACAGGCGCCGAAGACGCGTGCGGCCTCCGTTCCAGTCGCAGCCAAGCCGTGCAACGCCGGCAACGCGCTGGGCCGGCGGCACTGAGGTCAAGCTATATGCGATCGTGTCCACGACACCAACGTTAAGCACTGCGGCGGCTTTGTCGATATATAGCTTGTTGCTTGACAGCGTTTCGGTTTCTATAGAGGGAGCCACCTTGGTACGGTCACCGGCGCCTGGCGGGGGTAAAAGGCGACGATGACGACGTAATCGAGGACAAAAGGGGCGCTGATCAGTTGGCGTCGGGAAACGACAGAGTTGGGGAAGAAACCGAATGGCTGACCAGCTGGCAAACGATATCATCGCCAAGATCAAGGCTCATGCCGAGCCGGGCGGCGAGGAAATCACCACCGGTACCGAACTGACCGCGCTTGGCATCCATTCGCTGGAACTGACGGAGATCATCTTCGATCTCGAGGAAGAGTATGGCATCGAAATCGAGATGAACACGGTCGATGCCTGGAGCAATCTGAAGAATGTCGGCGACATGGTCGAGGCGGTTCGCGCGCTGATCGCGAAAAAAGCCTGACTGAATGCACAAGCGGATCGTCATCACGGGCATCGGCGGGTTATGCGGCCTCGGCACCAATGCACCGGCAATCTGGAATGAGATGCGCGCCGGCCGTTCGGCAATCGGCGCGATCGACAATCCGCTGCTGCATGATCTGAAGGTCAAGGTCGGCTGCGAAATCAAGGCGCTTCCCGAGCACGGCATCGACCGCAAACAGGTCGTGTCGATGGACCGCTTCAGCCTTCTGGCGACGATCGCCGCGCGGGAGGCGGCACAGCAGGCGGGATTGAACCCGCACGCGGCCAACACCTACCGGATGGGCACCATCGTCGGCGTCGGCGTCTGCGGCTGGGAGGCAATCGAAGAGAACTATCGCGCCATCCTGCTCGAAGGCAAGAACCGCGCCGGCATCTTCACCGTACCGAAAGTAATGCCGGGCGCAGCCGCCGGCCATGTCAGCATGAATCTTGGTCTGCGTGGACCGGTGTTCGGCATCACCTCTGCCTGCTCGTCATCCAACCACGCCATTGCCTCCGCGGTCGATCAGATCAGGCTCGGCCGGGCCGACGTCATGGTCGCCGGCGGCACCGATGCGCCACTGGTCTGGGGCATCCTCAAGGGCTGGGAAGCCCTGCGGGTATTGTCGCCGGACACCTGCCGGCCGTTTTCGGCCGACCGCCAGGGGCTCGTGCTCGGCGAAGGCGCCGGCATGGTGGTGCTGGAAACGTATGAGCATGCCATGGCGCGCGGCGCCGCTATCCTTGCCGAAATCGCCGGCGTCGGCCTTTCCGCCGACGCCTCCGACATCGTCGCGCCAACTATCGAAGGGCCTGAGGCGGCGATGCGCTTCTGCCTCGTCGATGCCGGGCTCAATCCCGAGGACGTCGACTATCTCAACGCGCATGGCACCGGCACCAAGGCCAACGACCAGATCGAGACGGCGGCGATCAAACGCGTGTTCGGCGACCATGCCTACAAGCTTTCCATCTCCTCGACCAAATCGATGCATGCCCACTGCCTCGGCGCATCCGGCGCGCTGGAAATGATCGCCTGCGTGATGGCGATCCGCGAAGGCATCGTGCCGCCGACCGCCAATTATCGGGAAGCCGACACCGACTGCGATCTCGACATCACGCCGAACGTGGCACGCGAGCGCGCGGTGCGCACCGCGATGAGCAACAGCTTCGCCTTCGGCGGCACCAATGCGGTGCTGGCGGTCAAGGCCGTGTGACCACACCCCTTGCGGCCCTTCGCCGGGGCCGGTGAAACTTTCCATGCGCATATTGATCGCGCCAGGCGTCGCGCCTAACTCTCTGCGACCCGCCATGACCATGCCGCTCGGCGCGGTCCCCCGACCAGGAGTTTCGATGACCGATCTGTCCGCGTTTCCGATCGCCAGGCGCTGGCCGGCGAGCCACCCCGACCGCATCCAGCTTTATTCGTTTCCGACGCCGAACGGGGTGAAGATATCGATCGCGCTGGAGGAACTTGGCCTGCCCTACGAGCCGCATGCCGTCGACATCGGCAAGAACGAGAGCTGGACGCCGGAATTCCTGTCTTTGAACCCGAACGGCAAGATCCCGGCGATGATCGATCCGGACGGCCCGGGCGGCAAGCCGATCGGCCTGTTCGAATCCGGCGCCATCCTGCTTTATCTCAGCGATAAGACCGGCAAGCTGGTCCCGGCAGACGCAACGCTGCGTTACGAGACGATCCAGTGGGTGTTCTTCCAGATGGCTTCCATCGGGCCGATATTCGGCCAAGTCGGTTTCTTCCACAAATTCGCCGGGCGCGAAATCGCCGACAAGCGCCCGCTGGAGCGTTATCGCGACGAGTCGCGACGGCTGATCGGCGTCCTCGAAACGAGGCTCAAGGGCCGCAGCTGGATTATGGGCGACGATTACACCATCGCCGACATTTCGATGCTTGGATGGGTGCGCAATCTGATCGGCTTTTACGAGGCGCGGGACCTCGTCGGTTTCGACGATTTCCCCGGCGTGGGCGCATGGCTGAAGCGCGGCCTTGCCCGGCCGGCGGTGCAGAGGGGTCTCACCATTCCCGCCAGAGCCTGATCAAAACCCTGACTGCCCCGGCTATTTTGCCTTGGTCCGGGATTTCGAGCCGCCCTTGCCGACTACGGAAGCGGCAAGCGACGCCGCACCTTTGGCGGTCGCAAGCACGGCACCGGCGGCGACATTGGCCGTTGCCTTAACTGTGCGCATTGCGCTGCCTGCGATCGATCCTCTGCTGCTTGCCGATCTTTTGGGCTTGGGTGCAGCGGCTTTGGCCGCGGCAGGCATCACCTTTTTCGGCGCCGCCTTGCCAAAGCTGGGCTTTGCCGCATCCTTGGAGCGGGCCGCCCCTGCCGGGCCGGCGCTGGTTTTCGCTCGAGTGATTTTTGATCGTGTTGCCTTGCCCTTGGCGGGCGCAGGCTTTCTTGCCATGGTTTCCATCGAACCGTTCCCTCATGCGGCACAATTGCCGTGTCCGGGATAACGGCCTGAAAGTGTTAAGGTTCCGGCCGAACAGTCCTTACCAGATCAGGCCTGTCCACCGACCACCAGGTCGGCGGGCCGCCGACGGGCAAGCACGCGATCGATGTTCGGCATGTCGTTGGAAGCAATCCAGGCGCGCGCGTCCTCGTCAGACCGGCCGTGCTCGTGCCATCGCTCGAGCAGTCGGCGCTCGAGCTCGGCGCGCGGCACGTCGACGAAGATCGAGTAGTCGAACAGCGGCGCCAGCCGCGTCCATGGCTCTTCGTCGAGCAGCAGGTAATTGCCTTCGACCAGGATAAATTTGGTCTCGGCGGCGATGATCGCAGCGGCAGCGCGCGACAGCTCCATGCTGCGGTCGAACACCGGGATGGCGATATCCGGCTCGCCGGCGCGGATGCGCTTCAGCAGCGCTTCGAAGCCGGCAAAATCAAAGGTTTCCGGGGCACCTTTTCGCTGGCGAAGGCCGCGCCGCTCGAGCACGACGTCATCGTAGTGGAACCCGTCCATCGGCACGACTTCCGCCGTGCCTTCCGGCAGCAGGTCATGCAAGCCTGCCGACAATGTCGACTTGCCGGCGCCGGGCGGACCCGCAATGGCAACAATGAAGCGCGGCGCCTTGCCGGCGCGCTTGAAAATGGTAGCGGCGAGATGGGCGATCTCAGACATTGGCATCCGTTAAGATGGTTCTGGCGCATTTTGGCGGCAGTTTTCGAAAATTTCAAACGCGGCTTGTGCCAGGCTTTCAATCGGGCCGGGACTGGCTGATCCGCAGGAAATCGCTGTCGAAGCCGATGTCGCGCTCGGCACCGTCAGCCGCCAGGATGCGCATGCGGCCCGGCGAGGTCGTGACGTCGCGCGGCGGCTCGCCGGATGGCCATGGCAGTGCGCCGATGACATGGCGGAACGAAAAGCGGTGCCCTTCGGCAAGGGCTAAGGCGGTCGCCACGCCTTCATGCTTCAGCCAGTTGTCGCCGAGCGAGGCGGCATGGCCGACGGCCGTGCGGCCGTCCTCGATGCCGAGCACGCCGCGGTGGCGGCCGCTCCATGGCGCGTAATCGCGCCCGCCATTGCTGACCCACAGCATGGTGACCGGCAGTTCGGCCGGGTTCTTCAGCACCAGCACGAGGTCGGCTTCCGCCTGGCGCGCCAGCGCGGTCCAGCCCGGTCCGCCATGGTCGGCCTCGACCAGCGTGACGAAGTCCTCACGCAGCTGGTCCATGCGATAGGCGGTCAGGTCGATCGTGCCGCCGTCGGCGGCGGGAAAGCGCGTCAGGTCGGTGCTGCGCGCCGGGTAGGCGAGAAAAGAGCGGCCGCGGGCCGGATCGGGCTCCGGCGCTTCGTTCGGCGTCGCGGCAAGGCGCTTCGGCGAGAAGGCCAGGCTGCCGCCGGCTTTCATCACCGTCATCGGGTGATGGGCGACCGGAATGGCGCCGGCCCCGCCGGAAAAGACGTGTTCCTGATAGAGAAAGGGATGATCGTCGCGCACGATCAGGATCTTGTCGACGGTTGCGCCGATGACCCGGCGCTGCAGCCGCAAGACGGCGCGCCAGCCATCGACCGTTGCCGCGCTGTCGACGACGTCCCAGCGACTATTGGCCGGCCAGCCATGCAAAGGTGCCGCTTCGACGTCGCTGACCGAGAACGGCGCGCACAGGAAATCGCCGGACAGGTGGACGGTACCTTCAGGCAGATCTTTCGGCAGCGTCTCGCGCGGCTCGCCGACCCAGGGTGCGCGATGCAGCGGCTTCAGCCGACGGCCATCGATATCGACCGCCATGTCGGCGAGATGGCCGACGGCAAGATCGACCGATACCGAAATGCCTTTTGCCGTGATCGTGACCGTATCCATGTGCACCTACCGATTCTGCCGGGGCCAACAAAGCCCACTCGCCGCCGGTTGCGCAAGCGTGGTGGCCGGCAATTCTCATCAGCCGGCTCGGCACAGCGGCCATGTCGGCCTGTGGACAGGGCACCAATCCAGGGCCCCGACCGATATTAACCAAATGGACTGCGCCTTTGCGGTAGGATAGCTTCGCCTCGTCTCAGAAACAGCCTGCCTTCGGAACTGACTTGTCCGCCTTGCGCTTCTTTTCGCTCATCCACAATTACGTCGCGGTGCTGGCGCTGCTGCTGTTTGCTGCCGGCTGCACGACGGTGACGCCGCCCGACAGCGTGCTGGCCGTGCCGGCGCCGCCGCAGAAATATGCCGCGATGGTCATCGACGCCGGCACAGGCAAGACGCTGTTCGAGGTCAATTCCACGGCGCCACGCTATCCGGCGTCACTGACCAAGATGATGACGCTCTACCTTCTTTTCGAGGCGCTGGAGTCGGGGCGGATCAGCAAGGAGACGCAAATTCCTGTATCGGACAACGCCGCGCGGCAGCCGCCGACCAAGCTGCGGTTCAGGCGCGGCGAGACGATCGACGTCGATTCGGCGATCCGCGCCATCGTCGTCAAATCGGCCAATGACGTGGCGGTCGCCGTTGCCGAATATCTCGGCGGCAGCGAAGAGGCGTTCGCCGGCATGATGACCGCCAAGGCGCGCCAGATCGGCATGAGCAGCACCGTCTTCCGCAACGCCTCGGGCCTGCCGGATGGCGACCAGCACACGACGGCGCGTGACATGGCGGTGCTCGGTATGGCGCTGCACACCCGCTTCCCGCAGCATTTCCACTATTTCTCCGACAGCGACTTCATGTTCCGCGGCAGGCTGGTGCGCGGCCACAACGACATGCTCGGCCGGGTGCGCGGCGTCGACGGCATCAAGACCGGCTATATCAGGGCTTCGGGCTTCAACATCGTCACCTCCTATAATGCAGACGGGCACAGGCTAATCATCGTGGTGATGGGCGCCGACAGCGCTCGCCAGCGCAACGACCACGTCGAGGCGCTGATCCAGCGCAGCCTGTCGACGGCGACGGCGAATGCGACGACGCGGCTGCTGTATGCCGAGCAGCAGTGAGCGTTGACGTCCGGGTGGGCGGCGGATCGGGGGCTCATCAGTCGACAAACGCAGAACCGCCGTTTTGCGCGACACTGCTGAGATACTTTGCCGGTGGCTTGCCAAGCGCTTTCTTGAACATGGTGATGAAGGCGGTGACCGATTCATAGCCGAGATCGGCCGAAACCTGCTGCACGCTGGCGCCGGAGGCCAGCTCGCGCATCGCGACGATCAAGTGCAATTGCTGGCGCCAGCGCCCGAAGGTCAGCCCTGTCTCCTTGACCACGAGACGTGCGAGACTGCTCTCGCTGAGCGCGACGCGATTGGCCCATTCCGCCAGGGTGCTTCGGTCGGCAGCATCTTCCGCCAGCGCCGCGGCGATGCGCCTCAAGCGCGGCTCGGACGAGATCGGCAAATGTAGCTGCTGGACAGGCATGCGCGGCAGTTCGGTGAGCAGTACCCTGGTCAGGAGCTCGCCCCTCCTATCATCGTCCTCACCGCGATCCGCCAGCTCGATGATGAGCTCGCGCAGCAACGGCGAGATCGAAAGCGTGCAGCACCGGTCCGGCAGGTCGGCAGCTCCCGGTTCGATATAGACGAAAAAAATCCGAGCATTGGCGGTCGCGACGTTGCTGTGCTGCATGCCACCCGGAATCCACACCCCGCAATGAGGCGGCACCATCCACAGGCCGCTGGGAACGCGACATGTGACGCCACCTCCCAGCGCGAAGACGAGTTGCGCCTTGCGGTGGCGGTGGTCCGGCACCTCCGCCCTGGTCTCGGGAACGTCAACGCGCACGGCAATTGCCGGTGCAAGGACGTCATCGGGATCGAAATTCGGCCAGGGGTAGCGAAGCGGCTGTCTCATTTTGACTGATTTTAGCGATCACGTGACATGATAGCTAAATTCTTCCATCCGCAAAGTCGATAGGCTCCGACCGCGAACGGGTCAGGAGCCTGCAAAGACGATGAGAAAGATTGTTCAGACGCCCGGTGGCCGTGCTGAAAGACCGGGCGGTGGATCGCATCGTCAGCGGCCATCGGAGACGGCGACGGCTTGGCGGCCCGCTGCCTCGACGTGCGGCTGGGCTCCGAGACCCTCCGCCCCGCGCCTGTCCCGCCAAGCCGGGCACATCCGAGGAGCCATGACGCCATGCTCGCTTTAGTCACCTCTCTCAACAGCGCCACAGGGTTGAAGCTCGCCGAGCTTGACGAACCCGAGCCCGCCCCGCACGAGGCGCTGGTCTCGGTCCGGGCAGTCTCGCTGAACCGCGGCGAACTGCGCCTGCTCAACATCCGTCCGAACGGCTGGGTGCCTGGCCAGGACGTCGCCGGAATTGTCGAGCGCGCCGCGGCCGACGGCTCCGGGCCGGCCGTCGGCGCCCGGGTTGCGGCTCTGGTCGACGAGGCCGGGTGGGCCGAACGGGTCGCCGTTCCGACCGACCACCTCGCCGTCCTGCCGGACGACGTCAGCTTCGTCTCCGCCGCCACTGTTCCGGTCGCGGGCACGACCGCGCTGCGGACCCTGCGCCTCGGCGGCGACCTGGCCGGCCAGCGGGTCCTGATTACCGGCGCAAGCGGCGCGGTCGGCCGTTTCCAGATCCAGATCGCCCGCCAGCAGGGCGCGTCGGTGGTGGCGGTCGCCGCTGAACGGCATGCCGACGATCTCCGCGGCCTCGGAGCCGAGCGGGTCGTCGAAACGATCGAGCTGGCCGAAGGACTGTTCTCGCTGATTACCGAATCGGTGGGCGGCGATAGCCTCGCCCACGCGATCGAACGGATCGCGCCCGGCGGGACCGTCGTCATGTTCGGCTCGAGCAGCGGCGAACTCACGCCCATCGGCTTCCGCCAGTTCGTTCCGGGTCACGAAGGCGCGCGGCTGCAGACCTTCGCCTACTACGCTTCCGGTCCGGAGGTTGGCGCCGACATCGCCTCGCTGCTCGCGCTGATCGCAGCCGGCCGTCTCGAAACGCGCGTAGTCCTCACCGTGCCGTGGCGGGACGTCGGCCAAGCCCTCGACGCGCTGCGGCAACGCAGCATCAGCGGCAAGGCAGTGCTTAGCATGACCGAATGAGCAGGGGCTGGCGCCGGACGGGACGGTGTCTGTCTCCCCCGGGCTGCTACGGCAACTTGAGCCCGCTGGCGATTGCCCGTTGAAGCCGGCGCCTGCTTCCGCTAAGAAGCCGTGGCTGGCCGGTTTACCGGCTGGTTCGTTTTTGGGATCACCGATCCTGAAGGCACCCGTAGCTCAGCTGGATAGAGCGCTGCCCTCCGAAGGCAGAGGTCACAGGTTCGAATCCTGTCGGGTGCGCCATAATTGCGCGGTACGACCCGGAGACATGGGTAACAGAATGTACCTAAGACATGGGTGACAACCTCGTGCCGAACGGGTTGTCGATGGTCTGCAAGGTTCTCTGTTCCAGGTC
>NZ_JAMYUV010000063.1:0-31072 GCF_040323405.1 Mesorhizobium sp. M0048
GCGCTCGTGTCCTCGAATGGCATCCCGAACCCCCCAGCGCAAAGCGCGCCAAACTGTTCGCGATGTCCTCGCACACCTGTTCGCGATGTCCCCGGTCCAAACAGGGGGGAGATTACGCGCTCACACCGCAATCCTTGGCCGTCCCGACGCCACCGCCACGACATGCGCCTCGATGAACATGCGCTGCCCCTCTACTGTGGAGACGCGGAACTCGCTGGCGATTTCGATCTCGGCGCTGTCGGTGCCGGCGTCCTTCGCCCGTCCAGCGGCAATCGCCCGCACATCTTTCTCCGCTGCGGCGATCGCCGCTGCTTCGTCGTTGAAATCGCGCACGCTTTCACCGGAGGCGACGCGGAACAGGCCTTCCTTGGGCTGGCTGACCCGCGCCTCGGCCGAAACCCGGACCTGGCCGACGACGGCGCCGAGCGCGTTGGCGACATCGGTATCCTGCGGCACCACGCATCGATTGCCGACCAGCTCGGCCAGGCCGGCATAATGCAGCGGCGCCGAGGCGCCGAGGCCGATCACTGGACGGTCGAGCGCGACGCTGAGCCGGGCGATGCCGGGATGCGCGTCGACGGCGCGCTGGACCAGGGCATGGGCGACGGTCGCAGCGCCATCCAGCCCGTCCTCGGCAAAGGCGGTTTCGAGGATGACTTCGGCCGACAGGCGGGTCAGCGCGGTCAGCACCCGTTCCGAGATCGCCTCCGGCGAGGCGGCGATGAACTGGCCGCGGCCGTCGCGCCTGCGCGCGAACAGCTCGGCACCCAGACGTGCCGCGGCCGCATCCCAATTGGCCTGCCTGCCCAGCACATGCGCGGCGTCCGACGGCGTGAAGCCGGCGACATGCACCAGCCCGCGCGATACCAGCCGGTTCAAGGTGGCGTTCTGGGCGTTCGAGGTCAGCAATCTGTCGAGAGCCTGCGGCACAGCACCGATCAGCTCGTAAAGCTTGGCTTCGGCGCCGGTCAGTCCGGCCGCCAGCCGCTCCGGCACGCCGGTGCGCACCGCCAGCCGGCCATCCATGCGGCCGGGGTTGGGCGCGCGCAGCTGGCGTTCGAGCTCTGATGTGACGGCCTCGCCATGCATCAAGCCGGCCAGCGCCAGCGGCACCAGGCGGCGCGGGCCGAGCAGGATTCTCGGATTGAGCGCGCCGTCCTCCAGCGCCACTTCGGAATCGCCGCCGAGGCCAAAGGTGCGCATGGCGACGGCTTCGACCATGGTGCGGAACCCGCCGACGGTGGCGCCTTCCGGATCGAGCCGCGGCCGGCCCTTGTCGAGCACGGCGACGTCGGTGGTGGTGCCGCCGATATCGGAGACCACGGCATCGTCGAGGCCGGTCATGTGGCGGGCACCGACGAGGCTGGCGGCCGGGCCGGACAGGATGGTCTCGATCGGCCGCTGGCGGGCAAAGGCGGCCGAGACCAGAGCGCCGTCGCCGCGCACCACCATCAGCGGGGCGGCGATGTTGCGCGCGGCCAAAAAGCCTTCGGTTGCCGCGACCAGCCGGTCGATCATCGAGATCAGCCTGGCGTTGAGCAATGTCGTCAGCGCCCGGCGCGGGCCGCCGAGCTTGGCCGACAGTTCGTGGCTGGCGGTGACCGGCAGGCCGGTCCTGTCGCGGATCAGGTTCCGCGCGCTTAGCTCATGCGCCGGGTTGCGGGTGGCGAAATAGGCGCAGACGGCAAAGCCGGACACCGACTTTTCCAGTTCCGGCAAAGCTGCCTCCAGCCCGGACAGATCGAGCTTTGCCGCATTGCCGTGGACATCGTGGCCGCCGGGGCAGAACACCACCGGGTCGGTGCCAAGCGCCGCCTTCAGCCCGTCGCGGGCAAGGTCGCCCTCGGCAAAGCCGATCATCACCAGCGCCACGCGGCCGCCCTGGCCCTCGACCAGCGCGTTGGTGGCTAGCGTCGTCGACATAGATACCAGTTTGATCGCTGCCGGGTCGGTGCCGGCCATTTCGAGCACCGCATCGACCGCGCCGGAGATGCCGACCGCCAGATCATGGCGCGTGGTCAGCGCCTTGGCCTTGGCCAGCACTTTGCCGTTAGGGCCGCCGGCTTCCGACCACAGCACGGCGTCGGTATAGGTGCCGCCGGTGTCGATGCCGAGGAACAGGGGTGAGGGTTTGGGCTTGGCGGTCATATTTGGGTCCGGAGAATTCGTCTCCGCCCCTTAGCGGATATGAACGGGCCGATAAAGGCACGAGCGCTGGGCCAAGGCAGCGTAATCTCCCCCCTCGAGGGGGAGATGGCCGGCAGGCCAGAGGGGGTCGTCTCGCGTGGAGCGCCGGCATTCTCTGGCCGCGATGGCGTTGGCGTCAGGACGCACCGACCCCCTCTGTCGCCTTCGGCGACATCTCCCCCTCAAGGAGGGAGATAGCGGCGGCCCCTACCCCACAAACCCCACGCGCTTGTGCGAGCCATCGCAGAACGGCTTGTTGGCGGAGTGGCCGCAGCGGCAGAGGAAGGTGCGTTGCGTGCGGTCGACCGTGTGGCCGGTGCCGGTGACGATTTCGACATTGCCCTCCAGCTTGAGTGGGCCGTTGGTGGTCGGTGTGACGGTCAGCGGGCCATTGCGCGCCTCCAGCGCCGGCGTATCCTTCAGCGCCGGCTCGCCCGTGGCGGTGAAGCCTGCCTTGGCGTGGCTGCCGTCGCAGAACGGCTTGTTTTCCGAGGCGCCGCAGCGGCAGAGCGTGGCGCGGTAAAACGTTTCGCCGCCAAGCACGATCTCGGCATGCAGCGCCAGCGGACCGTTTTCCCTTATGCGCACGGTGTTGACCACCGGCGGCTGCTCCTGCGGCCCGCCATCCTTGCGGACATAGGTGATGGCGCCGGACGGGCAGGCTTCGGCGAGCGCCACGATCTTCTCGACGCTGGCCGCCTCGGGGTGGATCCATTGGCCGGGCGCATTGGGCACGAAGACACGCGGATCGCCAAGCACGCAATTGCGCGAATGGATGCAGCGGCGCCCGGAAAAGCCGATATCGATTTTTTCGCCTTCGACCACTGCCATGGGTGCATCTCCTTGCTGAAGGGGTCACGCTACGGCGGCGGCCGGGACGGCGTCAAGCTGCCTGAGAGGCTGGGCGCCTGATCTCCCCCCTTGAGGGGGAGATGTCGCCGAAGGCGACAGAGGGGGTCGGCCCGACTGGGCTCGGCCTGCTACTGCAGGACAGGATGGCGCTCCACGCGCGGCGATCCCTCTGGCCTGCCGGCCATCTCCCCCTCAAGGGGGGAGATTTGCCACGTCACGGAACTAGATCGATCTCTTCGGTCTCGCCGCCGCTGCAGGTGTAGCAGCAATAGTCGCATTTTTCCGTGTTGCCGGGACCGACGCCCCAATAGGTGCTGTCGTCGCCATCGACCCAGGCGCCATAGCAGATCGATTCGCCGTCATTGCAGGACAGCGGGATCGACTTGGTCTCGCCGTCGTTGAGATAATAATCCTGATTGTTGCCCGGCCAGACATGGTCGCGGTCCTGGCTGTAGAGCTCGACGCGCATGGCGTTGGGATGGCTGTTTTTTATCTCGAACGTGACATCGCCGGCATAAGCCGCCGGCGCGAACAATGCGGCAAGACAGAGCGCGACGGCAGCGCGGCGCGCGAAAGCGTAGGACAACATGATGATTCCCCCCGGAATGAAAACGGCCTGCCCGGCCGCGAGGGGGAACATGGCATGGCGGCGGGATGGGTGGAAGGGGGTTGCGCCATTTGCGCATCGCGTGGTGCGCGAGGTTGCTAAGCAAGACCCCTCTCCGGTTAGCTTCGCAAACCACCTCTCCCCGGGGCGAGGAATGCCAATCGCCGAAGCCTCACAAGGCTTGGGTTCCTCGCCCCCACAAGGTGGGAACAAGGTGGGGGAGAGGTGGCCGCGAAGCGGCCGGAGAGGGGGCGGTCCGACCGGGCTCAACGCCCGGGCTTCAGCAGCGTCCAGATCCAGCCGATGAATGTGAGCACCAGGAAGGGATATCCGGCAGCGGGCAGCGGCGCCGACGTCGGCAGCAAAGGCGCGCCCCACAGGATCAGGCCCACTGAGACGACAAACAGCAGAGCGGCCACGACAGCGGTGAGTCGCATCCACAGGGCGAAGGTTTTCGGCGCGCTGACCATGACCAGCGCCGCCGCCCAGAGCGAGATACCGCCGACATAGGAGGGCACGCTGGCCTCAAGCCCCGCCGCGTTGCCGGCAAGCAGCAGGCTCTCGCCGGCGAGGAAGGTCAGAAATCCGGCCGCCACGCAGTCATTGCCCTGCCGCTGATACTTCATGGTCAACAGCGCGGTCGCCACGACGAGTGCGACACCGTCGATCGTCCAGAGTGTTTCGCGGAGTGGCGCGCTTGCCACGAAGGTGCCAGCGAGGCCGAAGGCGCCGCCGATGGCGAGGCCGATCGCGGCGATGGTGTCCGAGATGGAGCGCATTGAGATCGATCTCCCCTAGGCACGCAAGGTACTGCAGGGCGGAGTGTTCTCAAAGGGTGGTCCGGTGTCCAGAGGCCGCGCCTGCGAAGCGGATGGCGTTAGGCTATCGCTTGTTCAGCCTCGCGCGGTATCGGGCGAAAGCGCCCTCCACAACAGCCTGACAACAGTCGCGCTGATAAACGGCGCGATTACCTAGTAGGTGTTGCGGGACGCGCTGTTGCGGATTCGATGGGCGCTGACATGGGGAGAATGGAAGGGAAAGTAGGAGACCTCGAGGCCGAGGTAGCACTGAGCAATATCCCAGGTGCTATGGTCGCGTAGCATTCAGGTAGTTCAAGTTAGGATAAACAATTTGTACCTGACCCTCTCTAATTGGTAAGAGATTTGTCGGGGGGACTCGATTTGAAGAAACTTACTATTCGCCGTTTGAATTGGTTTCTGGCCAGACAAAAAAATGAAACCCGGCGTTCTCGATCACGGCGACGCAAACTCCTTCGAGTCAGCGAGGATTTGTTTGCAAACTCCGCAATTCAGCAGCAGTCGATCATTCAACGAGTAAGCTCACCTGAGCAAAAAGCAGCACCTCCACAATTCGTATACGTCCGGCAAAATAGAACTTTTAGGAGAGAATTGATCATTCCTCCAGAAACTTTTTCGTTGAGAGGGGACTACGATAATGTTGTGAGCTTCTTCCAACATTTGAGAGATCGCGCATATAACATACCGCCGACATCGGCTAGTGCGCTTGGTGTTGATTTTCGTTCTATTAAGAAGATAACGCCCGGCGCAGCACTTGTTTTGGCTGCGGAGTTATATAGATGGCAGATATTTACTCAGCGCAAGCTTGTGCCTGTTATGCAAGACGACTGGGATCCCTTGATTTCAAGGATGCTTAGAGATTTCGGGCTTTTCGAGTTCCTCGAGACGCCCGATCAACGCCCGGAGCCCAGTCCTAGTGAACCCCCCTTTTTTAAGTTTATTAAATATAGAAGCGGCGTAGGCGTCACTCCAACCGCATGTAGTGATCTACTTGACCACCTATCGGCGATCGTTGGGTCAATCGAAGCTGAGAAATTCATCTTCGATGGGCTGGTTGAGGCGCTAAACAATGTAAAACATCACGCATATCCTGACAATTCAGGTTGGCACGGCGTTTCGTCGGGAACCTGGTTGATGTGTGGGGCTTATAGTGAACGTGCCAAGGTTCTAACGGCGGCAGTCTATGACATGGGCGTCGGAATCCCTGCAACTCTGCCTCGCTCGGGGCTCTGGGAGCAAATAAAGGGTATCTTGGCTGCATTCGGGGCAAATGATGACAGCTCGATGATTGCTGCCGCCATGCAAGCTGGACGAACCCGAACTGGTCAGGTCGAGCGAGGGAAGGGCCTGCCAATTATGATGCGCCTATTTGACCACGTGCGGGGACACTTGCGCATCCTGAGTGGCCATGGTGAAGTTAGGTACACAAGCGGCGCAAGCGAAATCGGACGTATCGGTCGTCCGCTTAGCCTTGGCGGAACACTGATTCAGTGGCAAATATCCAAAGTCTGATAGGGAAGGGGCCAATGCAGACCATTCGGGTGGCAGAGGATTTTTCGGCTACTCCTGGTGGACGGTATTTAACCGATGGCCCATTCAGCGGCGAGGATTTTCGTGAACGGCTCCTCATTCCTGCCCTCAGCAAGGGTTCTCCTGTTACTGTAATCCTAGATGGAACACGAGGGTATCCGTCATCTTTTCTTGACGAGGCTTTTGCCGGTCTTGCAAGGAAGATGGGATGGACGCGAGATCAATTCACTCAACGCGTTAAGATAGTTGCGTCGGATCAGTACAAAATTTACCAGGATGATATCTATCACTATATCGAGGTGTCTCAAAGGCGCTCGAAATGAAAGAATTCGCCAATCTTTTTATTGTCTCTTTTATAGGAGGTCTCTCGGCAGCAATCGTTTCTCATATTTTCGTCATTATTTCTGACAAGATTTCCAGAAATAAAAAGATATTTGATGATCTTTATGCTGAGATGGAGAGTATAATATTAAAATGCGTTGAGCTGTCTTATATGGTGTGGGGCGCAAAAGGTGGAGACAAGATTCATGAGGAACAGGAACTGGTATGCCAAATCCACGATATTTCTACCATCCTTTCTTTCCTCGGGTCGAAAGGGGCCAAAGCAGAGCTGAGAATAGCGCCGGCATACGCAAATTTTCGACGCTCAATTTCTGGTGACGATTTCGACGTCAAAGGTCGTGCGCCAAACCCGGCCAAGGTTGTAGAAATCCGCTCGAACGCGATCGCATTCAGGGTTGCGTTGCGCGATGTTCAATACGAAGCTAACCGCCTGCTTTGGTAGACGAGAAGCCGACCGGCTTCTCAATCGCCCATCTTCAGCGCCTGGATAAACGCCTCCTGCGGGATATCCACCTTGCCGAACTGGCGCATCCGCTTCTTGCCCTCTTTCTGCTTGTCGAGCAGCTTGCGCTTGCGCGAGACGTCGCCGCCGTAGCATTTGGCGGTGACGTCCTTGCGCAGCGCCGAGATCGTTTCGCGGGCGATGACCTTGCCGCCGATCGCCGCCTGGATCGGGATCTTGAACAGATGGTGCGGGATCAGTTCCTTCAGCTTCTCGCACATCTGGCGGCCGCGCTTTTCCGCCGCCGTGCGGTGGACCAGCATCGACAGCGCGTCGACCGGCTCCTCATTGACCAGGATCGACATTTTCACCAGGTCGCCCTCGCGATAGTCGGTCAGGTGATAGTCGAAGGAGGCATAGCCCTTGGAGATCGACTTCAGACGGTCGTAGAAGTCGAAGACCACCTCGTTGAGCGGCAAATCGTATATCAGCATGGCGCGCTTGCCGACATAGGACAGGTCGGCCTGGATGCCGCGCCGGTCCTGGCATAGCTTCAGGATGCCGCCGAGATAGTCGTCGGGGGTCAGGATGGTGGCGCGGATCCATGGCTCCTCGATGGCCGAGATCTTGACCACGTCGGGCATGTCGGCCGGGTTGTGCAGTTCCTTGACCGTGCCGTCGTTCAACAGCAGGCGGTAGACGACGCTGGGCGCGGTGGCGATAAGGTCGAGGTTGAACTCGCGCTCCAGCCGCTCCTGGATGATTTCAAGATGCAGCAGGCCGAGGAAGCCGCAGCGATAGCCGAAGCCGAGCGCGGCACTGGTTTCCATTTCGAACGAGAAGGAGGCGTCGTTGAGGCGCAGTTTGCCGACGGCGGCGCGCAGGTCTTCGAAATCGGCGGCGTCGACCGGGAACAGGCCGCAGAACACCACCGGCTGCGCCGGCTTGAAGCCGGGCAGGGCTTGTGCCGTCGGGCGCTTGTCCTCGGTGATGGTGTCGCCGACGCGGGTATCTGCAACCTCCTTGATCGAGCCGGTGAAGAAACCGAACTCGCCGGGGCCGAGCTCGTCGACATTGATGCGGGCGGGCGTGAAGACGCCGGTGCGCTCGACCAGGTATCTGGCGCCGGTGCCCATCATGCGGATGGTCTGGCCCTTCTTCAGCACGCCGTCGATGATGCGCACCAGCACGATGACGCCGAGATAGGCGTCGTACCAGGAGTCGACCAGCATCGCCTTCAGCGGAGCCGCGATGTCGCCCTCGCGCGGCGGCGGCAAATCGTTGACGATGGCTTCGAGCACGTCGGGAATGCCGAGCCCGGTCTTGGCCGAGATCAGCACGGCGTTGGAGGCGTCGATGCCGATCACCTCCTCGACCTGCTCGCGGATGCGCTCGGGCTCGGCGGCGGGCAGGTCGACCTTGTTCAGCACCACGACGATCTCGTGGTTGTTGTCGATGGCCTGGTAGACATTGGCCAGCGTCTGCGCCTCGACCCCTTGCGAGGCATCGACGACCAGCAGCGAGCCCTCGCAGGCGGCGAGCGAGCGCGACACTTCATAAGCGAAGTCGACATGGCCGGGCGTGTCGATCAGGTTGAGGATATAATCCTCACCATTGTTGGCGCGGTATTTCAGCCGCACCGTCTGCGCCTTGATGGTGATGCCGCGCTCGCGCTCGATGTCCATCGAGTCCAGCACCTGCTCCTTCATGTCGCGCAGCTCCAGCCCGCCGGTCGACTGGATCAGCCGGTCGGCAAGCGTGGATTTGCCATGGTCGATATGGGCAACGATGGAGAAGTTGCGGATGTTCTTGATCGGCGTGGTCATGCGGCGCGCTTTAGCAGGGGCACGGTATATCGGCAAGCGGCGGGGCGGGGGTGCGGCGGCAAGGCGGCAAAGTCGTTAAACTTTGATCCATGAGATTAGAGCATAGTTTGCGCCCGGCGTGGTAGCCCACCGGTCTATCGCCGTTTCGGGGGGATCGGAATGCCGCTGTCAGCACGCAAATTTCTCAGATCGGTGAGCGGCTCGTTCGCGCCGATGCTCGCCATCCTGCTTATCCCGATGGTTGCCGCATTGGGCTTTTCCATCGACTATACCTCGGCGGTTTCAACCAGGGCATCGATGCAGAACGCCCTCGATGCAGCGTCGCTGTCGATCACGACGCTTGCGACGGACACCTCATTGGCGGACCGTCAGGTAAAACTGCAGGAGGTATACCTGGCCAATGGCGGGCAAGGCACGGCCAAGCTCGACAGCTTCGTCGTCGCCACCGACGGCGCCGCCAGCATCAAGGCTTCGGCCGGCTTTGCCATGCCGACGAATTTCATGCAGATCGCCAGGATCAACACGGTGCAGGTCGGCGTTGCGTCGGCAGTGACAAAGCGGCCGGCATTGGTGCAAGCCACGTTCAAGGTGACCAAGGTCTCGGGCTGGTGGGGCAAGACAATGACGCTCTACGGCACCAAATTCGGGGACACGGTGGCCAACAAGCTGATGAAGATCACCTACACATACAACGGTTATGGCGATCCGAAAGGCTATGGCACGGCGACCGTCTCCACCATCAACGGAGCGACGATCACTACGGTCCAGCAGCAGGTGTGTACGACCACCACGGTGCTCAGCTTTTATGGGCTGCCCAGCACCACGATCACCCAGACCGCTTCCAACGGCAAGAAATATGCGACCACCTGCGTCAACACCATGTACCCCGCGACCGGTGCCGGCGCGGTGATCGACGTCAGCCAGATGGACCAGCTCTACCTGCAGATGGATGTGCAGTCAGGCAATCCAACGGTGCTCAAATCGAACGATCCGGCGACATCGAACCGCCTCTACGCGGACGGCGTCGAGATCGCCAGTGGCCAAACGGTCGATATCTTTACATTGGTGCCGTGCGGCCAGACCAGCACACAAGCGTGGGAAGACGGGGGATCGCCGGTGCCGACATCTCCGACCATCACCGATTCCAACGCGGACTTTTTCTACACAGTAACCGGCAAGTGCGCCTTCAATCAGCGGGCATCGGAAACGCTGTTGACACAATAGGCCGCCGCAGCTGAGTGCGAGGGCATATCGGCCCGCTTAGGCTGCCCGTCCATCACACCGCCGCCCGGTCACACCGGGTGGCGTGTTGGTTGCGAGCGACCGTCTTCCCTTCGCCCCCTGTAGGAGAAGACGGCCGAGCAAAGCTCGGTCGGATGAGGGGTGTTCCAGGGGACGCCGACGCCTCATTTCTTCCAGCACCCCTCAACCGTCTCGGCGTTTCGCGCCGATCCACCTTCTCCCACAAGGGGAAGGGAGAGCTGCGAACGATCACGAAGCGGTGATGCTGTAACGAACCGTGTGTTGGCGGCGAAGTGTGGACATGGAACCGCACAGGAGAACAGCGATGACCGGATCGAGACGCAGCACAGCCCTGAAGGGGCTCGCCGCAATGCTGTTTTCGGCAACTGTGCTGTCGGCAACCGGCGCGGCCGCCGGCCAGACGCAGACCGTCGTCGAGCTGTTCACCAGCCAGGGCTGCTCGTCCTGCCCGCCGGCCAACGCCAATCTGATCAAGGTCAAGGACCGGCCCGGCGTGCTGGCGCTGTCCTTCAACGTCACCTACTGGGACTATCTCGGCTGGAAGGACACATTCGGCAAAGAAGAATTCACGCAGCGCCAGGTCCGCTATGAACCGTCGCTCGGCCGTTCCGGCCCGTTCACGCCGCAAGTGGTGGTCAACGGCAAGGCCGATGCGGTCGGCGCCAGGCCGGGCGAGATCGAGCAGCTGATTTCGAGCGGCGGCCACGCCGACGGACCTTCGCTGTCGCTCGCCGACGGGACGGTCAGCATCGGCGCCGGTCCGGTTCCCGGCGGCAAGGCCGACGTCTGGTTGGTGCGTTACGGCAAGGGCGTCGTCGAGGTGCCGGTGGCGCGCGGAGAAAACACCGGCCGCACGCTGCCGCACGCCAATGTCGTGCATTCGCTGACCAGGCTGGGCAATTGGACCGGCGACGCTACCGCGCTGCCGCTGCCGGCGACGACGGGCGGCCTTAGCACGGCGGTGCTGGTACAGGTGCCGGGCGGCGGGCCGATCCTTGCTGCCGCTACGAATTAGAAACCCGCGCGAAATTCCCCCAACGCGCAGCGGCGCCGCCGCATGCCGTCAACCCCTGCCAAACCCTAGGAGATCATCTTGACCAATCGCCCGACCCTGGCGGCACTCGCCTTCGCACTTTGCTCAACGGCGCTGTTCGCAGGAGGCGCGGCGCGGGCCGAAGATGCGATGAAGCCGGCGATGGCGACAAACGCTATGAAGCCGGCAACGGGCGCCATGAAGCCGGCAACGGATGCAATGAAGCCGGCCGGCGCCATGGCGGCTGACGCAATGGCCACGACCGCGATGAAGGCGACAGATCCGATGAAGGCCGACTGCATGAACAAGGCCGACGCCGAGACGGACGCCATGAAGAAGGCGGAGGCGACCAAGGCCTGCGATGCCATGGCTCCGGCCAAATAGGCGATGCGCACAGCAATGTGAGAGCCCGGCGGACCTATCCGTCGTATAATCCACACCACATCATGGGAGATCAGACATGACCGCAGCCGTGAAACGATCGTCGATTTTCGCAAAAGCAGCAGCTGCCGCGCTCATCCTCACGGCCGCCGCCGCCGTATTCTGGCAGACCCCGGCAGTCTCGGCCGAAGACGCGGTGGTGATCCCGCCGCCGGCAATGGACGAGAAGGCCACCGCCGGCACCGAAAAGGCGGTCTTCGCCGGCGGCTGCTTCTGGGGTGTGCAAGGCGTGTTCCAGCACGTCAAGGGTGTCACCAGCGCCGTCTCCGGCTATGCCGGCGGCGACAAGGACACGGCCGTCTATGAAATGGTCGGCACCAGCCGGACGGGCCATGCCGAATCCGTCGAGATCACCTACGAGCCGTCCAAGGTTACTTACGGCCAGCTGCTGCAGGTGTATTTCTCGGTGGCGCACAATCCGACGCAACTGAACTACCAGGGGCCGGACAGCGGCACACAGTACCGTTCGACGATCTTTGCCGAAAACGACACGCAGAAAAAGATCGCCGAAAGCTATATCGCCCAGCTCGACAAGGCCAAGGTGTTTCCTAAGCCGATCGTGACGACGCTGGAGACCGGCAAGAGCTTCTATCCGGCCGAGGACTACCACCAGGACTTTCTCACGCTCAACCCGACCTATCCCTATATCGTCTATAACGATTTGCCCAAGGTCGAGAACCTGAAGCGGCTGTTCCCCAACCTCTACAGCGAAAAGCCGGTGCTGATGCTGGCCGCCAACAAGAGCTGAGCTTTTGCGCCGGCGGGCGCGACGGAGAATAAGCGTCGGCGATCCTTCGCACCCCCTCTGTCCTGCCGGACATCTCCCCCGCAAGGGGGGAGATCGGCTATCACCTCGACCTTCGCCAAATCTCCAACGTTCAGGACGAGCGGAGCGCTGAAACTGCTAATCTCCCCCCTTGCGGGGGAGATGGCCGGCAGGCCAGAGGGGGGTGCTGTCCCGCCAACGTCTCGAAACTACCTCCCCTTTTTCCAGGGCAGGCTCCAGCGCACTTTCTCCAGCGTCGCCTTTGCCTCGGCCGAGTCCGGGTCGGGCTCTGTCTCGCGATAATGCGCCGAGCCCTCAGGCGGGTAGGCAAGCGTGTTGTTGAGGGCGAATTTGTCGATCTGGCTGAAGTCGGGGAAAGGCAGATTTTGCGCCTCGCGCCAATCGCCGACCCTTTTCTCCGCGGCGATGCGTTTTTCGTCGTCGACCGGAAGGTCGGTGGCTCTGTATTCCAGTGACGAAGGGAAGGCGAACTGCGCGCCGGCATCATCCATGACGTTGATCATGGACAACAGGATGTCCTCGCGGATGGCTTGAAAATCGGCCACGTCGGCGGTTTTGATATAAGTGAACACGTCGATATCGAGCGAATAGGCGCCGAAGCCGGCAAAGCGCACGCGGCACGGCTCATCGATAACGCGCGGATGGGCAATCAGCAGCTTGCGCAGCTCGGCCAGGACGTAACGCAGCTGATCGGGCGTCGTCTCGTAGCGCAGCTGCAGCGTCGTCGCGAACCGGGTGCGGTCGCGATGGGCGTAGTTCTCGATCTGCATGCCGGCGAAATCCGAGTTCGGCACCGAGATGATGGTGCGGTCGAGCGACCTGATGCGCGTCGAGCGCATGCCGATATGCTCGATCGTGCCGGACTGGTCGCCGAACTTGCAGAAGTCGCCGACGCTTACCGGCCGGTCGGCATAGAGCGTCAGGCCGGAGAGGAAGTTCTGCAGCGTCGGCTGCGCGGCCAGCGCCACCGCCAGACCGCCGATGCCGAGACCGGCGATGACGCCTTCGTAGGGGATGGCGAGCACTTCGGCCAACAGCAGGAAGGCGACGACCAGCACGGCGACGCGTGCGACGCCGGTGGACAGCGAAATCAGCGTGTCGTGATAGCCGGGCACTTGCCACAGTCCGCGATAGTGTTCGGCGACCTTGCCGATCAGATGCCAGACCACCGGCACGGCGCCGATCACGATCAGGCTCCAGGCGATTGCCTTGACCGGGGCGGCGACCACTTGCGGCAGACCGAGCGGGCGCAGCGTCAACAGCAGGAAGAAGCCAAGCACGATCGAGCGCACCGCCCATTCGACGATGCGGAAGAAGGCCGGGCTGTCCGTCCTTCGCACAAACAAGGAAATCAGCGCATTGGCGATGAAGCCGAAGACGATGCCGGCCAGTGCGGCAAGGCCGAGCATCCACCATTGCCAGTGCTCCATCGGGCCGGCGCGGGTGAGCAGGCCGGGGCTGATCTCGCGGGCGAGGCCACGGGCGATAAAGAACGGGTCGGTGCTGGCGAAGGCGGCGAATTCCGGCGCCACCGGCACGTCTTCGACGTCGGCGTAGAGCGCGCGGATGTGGGCGAGCGTCTCGGGCGTGAACTGCCAGATCTTGCGCTTGCCGGTGCCGTCGGGGTCAGTCTCGACCGGGCCGATGACGATGTTGCCGGCGGGATGCTCGAAATAGACGAAGGGGGTGTTGCTCTTCGGATCGTCGGGGATCTCCTGCCAATAGACGTAGCCGATGCGGTCGATGACCTTTTTGAGATAGCGCTCGAGCAGGAACGCCTCGTCGCCACGCACCGCCTGACTGTAGTTGCGCAGGTCGAGCGCCGCCTGTGCCGGATCGCCGGCTTCGGTGAGGCCGCTCAACAGCACCTTGAACGTATCGCGCGGCGAGGCGAGCCTGCTCGGATCGTCGACCATGTCTACGGCTTCGCCACGCGCTTCCTGGAATTCGGCGAGCTTGGCCTGAAGCTGGCCAAGTGGCGGCCCGACGATGAACCAGTCGCCATTCTTGCGGCGAAAAGTGACGGCGAAGGAGACCCTGGTGCCGTATTGCGGCAGCGTCGCCGTCACCTCGTCGCTGGAAATAATGTCATGCGGCAGGCTCCACAGACGGAACGTCGCGTTGTCGATGACGGTGAACAGCAGCTTGGTGTAATCGGGCATGTTGAGGCCGCCGCGGTCGGCCTCGGTGACGTCGACGAGACCCGCCGCCAGACCGGCAAGACCCATGCCGCCGCCGGTGGCGCGCGGCACGTTGTCGGCGCCGCTCTCGTTCATCGTCTGCAGGAACGAGCGCATGGTGCTCATCGGGCTCGACTGGTCGACACGCACGTCCTCGACGGCGCTGACGCGCACACCTGTCCACCATTCGGCGGTGGCGGCATCGAAGCGGCCCATGAAGCTGCCGCCGTCAGGCGATTGGACGAAGGTGAAGGCGCCCTGGCGGTCGCCTTCGAACCAGTGGCCGACAAGCTTGTCGCCTTCGGCCTTTGCCTCGATACGGCCGTTATAAAGCGGGTACACGCCCTTTACGTCGGCGCCGGTCTGCTCGAACTTGATCTGGGCGCCGCCGCCGCGCCATTTCGTGTCCCACACGCCCGTCCAGTTGGCCGCGTCCTGGGCATGCGCCTGCGGCATGGCCGGCAGCAGGCCGGCAAGCGCGAGTGCGCCGATCAGCGCGACTGTCCGGATCAGCAAAAGCAACAGCCGATCCTGTCCTGCCGCAGAAAAGGGGTTCATTCTGTTGCCCTTCTTCTTGCCGGCGATTCTGCTGGGCCGGCCAGAGAAGGTTATTCCGCTTGAAGATGAATATTCTGTTTCAGGCGGCGACGGCGATGCCGGTCAGTCATAGGTCAGATCCGTCGCCTTGCCACCGAACACGCGGTAGGCAAAGAACGAATAGAAGATGATGATCGGCAGCACGACGGCCGTGCCGACCAGGATGACGGCCAGGCTTTCGGGTGCCGAAGCAGCCTGCCAGATGGTCAGCCGGTCGGGCACCACGAAGGGGTAGAAAGACCAGGCGAGGCCGGCAAAGCCGAGCGTGAAGATCGCGGCCAATGTCAGGAACGGGAGCAGCGCGTGGCGGTCGCCGGGTTTCGGCATATGGAAGGTCTGGCGCCACAGCCACAGGAACAGCACTGCCGACAGGATCGGCAGCGGCGACAAATAGAGCATGGCCGGCCAGACGAACCATTTGTCGAAGATGCGCGCGCTGGCAAAGGGCGTGGCCAGCGATACCGCGACCATGCCGAGCGCGGTCAGCACCAGCGCCGTGCGCAGCCACAGCACCGCCTTCTTCTGCAGATCGCCTTCCGTCTTGTAGATGACCCAGGCCGCGCCCATCGCCGCGTAGGCCGCGGCAAGGCAGAGCGCCACCAGCGCGCCGAACGCCATGCCGCCAGGGCCGACGTCGAGGCCGAGCACATAGACGCCGAGCATATAGCCCTGCGCCAGCGACGCGATGACCGAGCCGAGGAAGAAGATGCGGTTCCAGCGGTGCTTCCTGCCGGCCGGCACCTTGGCGCGGAAATCGAAGGCGACGCCGCGCAGGATCAAGCCGACCAGCAGTACGAAAACCGGAATGTAGAGCGCGGTCAGGATGGTGCCGTGCGCCAGCGGGAAGGCGACCAGCAGCAGGCCGACCGCCAGCACCAGCCAGGTCTCGTTGGCGTCCCAGAACGGGCCGATGGCGGCGATCATCGTATCCTGTTCGGTGCCTTCGGCTGCGGCGAACAGGATGCCGATGCCGAGATCGAAGCCGTCGAGGATGACGTAGATCAGGATGGCGAGGCCCATCAGCCCGGCGAAGATCAGAGGCAGCAGGGTCGGCCAGTCGAAGCTCATGATGTTTCTCCTGGTTGCGCAACCGGCTGCGACAGCGGCCTGTTCATGACGCCCGGCAGCGGCGAGGTGTCTCCATCCTTCGCCGCCTTCAATGCCAGATGCACCAACACGCTGAGATAGGCGACCAAGAGCAGCACGTAGAGGATGAGGTAGACCGCGAGCGACAGCGCGACATGGCTGCCGGCGACCGGCCCGACAGCATCGGCGGTACGCAGCACGCCGGTGACCAGCCAGGGCTGGCGGCCGATCTCAGTGGTGTACCAGCCGGCCAGCGTCGCCAGCCAGCCGGACAGCGCCATAGGCACCATGACGAGCGCCAGCGGCTTGGGCAGGCTGTGGCGGCGCTTGAGGAAGAAGGCCGCCGACCAGGAGACGGCGAGCATAAGGAGGCCGGTGCCGACCATGATGCGAAAGCCCCAGAACACCGGAAATACCGGCGGATGGTTGCCGGCATAATCGTTCAGCCCCGGCACGACGCCGCCGGCGCTGTGCCTGAGGATGAGGCTGGCGCCGTCGGGAATGGTGAGCTCGAACCTGTTCTCGCTCGCCGCTTCATCGGGAAGCGCAAACAGCACCAGCGGCACGTTGGGACCGGTGTTCCAGTTGGCCTCCATGGCGGCGATCTTCTGCGGCTGGTGTTCGAGCGTGTTGAGGCCGTGCTGGTCGCCGGCGAAGATCTGGATCGGGATCAGGATCGCGGCGGTGAAGACGCCGGTGCGCAGCGCCTTCCACATCGATTCCGAACGATCGCCGTAGAGATAGCGCAGCGCCGACAGGCCGGCGATCAGGAACGAGACGGTCAGCCCCGAAGCAAGCAGCATATGGACGAGCCGGTAGGGCATGGACGGATTGAAGACAACGGCCCACCAGTCGGTGGCGTGCGCTACACCATCGCGCATCTCGAAGCCGGCCGGCGTCTGCATCCACGAATTGAGTGCTATGATCCAGAAGGCGGACAAGGTGGTGCCGCCGGCCACCAGCACCGTCGCCAGCGTATGGACGCGGTTCGAGACGCGGCGGAAGCCGAACAGCATGATGCCGAGGAACGCCGCCTCGAGGAAAAAGGCGGTCAGGATCTCGTAGGCCAGTAGCGGGCCGGCAATGTTGCCGACCGTCTCCATATAGCCCGGCCAGTTGGTGCCGAACTGAAAACTCATGGTGACGCCGGAAACCACACCCATGGCGAAGGACAGCGCGAATACCTTAACCCAGGTGAAATAAGCGCGCATCCAGGCCGAATCGCCTGTCGCGTTGTAGCGGAGCTTGAAGAACAGCAGCACCCAGCCGAGCGCGATGGTGATCGCCGGGAACAGGATGTGGAACGAAATGTTCGCGCCGAACTGAATGCGCGACAGAATGAGCGGGTCCATGGCGGCTCCGGCTGCTGCTTGTTTGTACAAGGATAGGCTTCATGCGCGGGACGGTCAAAGCGGCGTCCCGCCGCGAGGCGGAACGCCGCAGTGTCGGTGAATCTGTTTTTGCATGGAATTTGGCTGGACGACCTGGCAGGTGTCGCCTATTCCGGCAAACCTCGATGTCCAGAACTGTCAGGAGCGGCATTGACATCCGGATTTGCGAACCGACATTCAGCGGATTAAATCAACAACTCTGTTTCAAGCAGCCGTTTTCAGCCATGCAGCCGATCATCTCGATTTCCGGGGTCACCAAGACCTACGCCACCGGCTTCAAGGCGCTGAAGGAGATCAATCTCGATATAGTGCGCGGCGAGATCTTTGCGCTGCTCGGTCCGAACGGCGCCGGCAAGACGACGCTGATCTCGATCGTCTGCGGCATCGTCAACCGTTCGTCGGGTTCCGTCACCGTCGACGGCCATGACATCAACCGCGACTACCGCGCGGCGCGCAGCTTGATCGGGCTGGTTCCGCAGGAACTGACCATCGACGCCTTCGAGAGCGTGTGGGCGACGGTCAATTATAGCCGCGGCCTGTTCGGCAAACCGGCGGACAAGGCGTTCGTCGAAAAAGTGCTGCGCGACCTGTCGCTCTGGGACAAGAAGGACGCCAAGGCGATCACGCTGTCCGGCGGCATGAAGCGCCGGCTGATGATTGCCAAGGCGTTGTCGCACGAGCCGCGCATCCTGTTCCTCGACGAACCGACGGCAGGCGTCGATGTCGAGCTGCGCCAGGACATGTGGGCTATGGTGCGCCGGCTGCGCGAAGACGGCGTCACCATCATCCTGACCACGCACTACATCGAAGAAGCGGAGGCGATGGCCGACCGCGTCGGCGTCATCAACCGCGGCGAGATCGTGCTGGTCGAGGACAAGGCCGAGCTGATGCGCAAGCTCGGCCGCAAGCGGCTTGTGCTGGAACTGCGCAGTCCCCTGGCCACCGTTCCCGACGCCTTTTCGCGCTACGCGCTGGAGCTTTCGCCGGATGGCGGGCAGCTGACCTATACTTATGACAACCAGAGCGAACGGCCGGGCGTCGCCTCGTTGATCCGCGAGCTCGAGGCGGCCGGCATCCAGTTCCGCGACATCGACACGGAAAACAGCTCGCTCGAGGAGATCTTCGTCAATCTGGTGAGGAAACCGGCATGAACCCGCGCGCGGTCATGAACCTTCATGCGGTATGGGCGATCTATCGGGTGGAGATGGCGCGCGCCCTTCGCACGGTGCTGCAGAGCATTGTTTCGCCGGTCATTTCGACGTCGCTCTATTTCGTCGTCTTCGGCTCGGCCATCGGCTCACGCATCACCGAGATCGACGGCATCAGCTACGGCGCCTTCATCGTGCCGGGGCTGATCATGCTGTCGCTGCTGACGCAGTCGATCTCCAACGCTTCTTTCGCCATCTATTTTCCGAAATTCGTCGGCTCGATCTACGAATTGCTGTCGGCACCTGTGTCCTATCTGGAGATCGTCATCGCCTATGTCGGGGGTGCGGCGACAAAGTCGATCGTGCTTGGCCTGATCATCCTGGCGACGGCCTCGCTGTTCGTGCCGCTTCACATCGAGCATCCGTTCTGGATGCTCGCCTTCCTGGTGCTGACGGCGGTGACCTTCAGCCTGTTCGGCTTCATCATCGGCATCTGGGCGAAGAGCTTCGAGCAGCTGCAGCTGGTGCCGCTGCTGATCATCACGCCGCTGACCTTCCTCGGCGGCAGCTTCTATTCGATCAACATGCTGCCGGGCATCTGGCGCACGGTGACGCTGTTCAACCCGGTCGTCTACCTGGTCAGTGGCTTCCGCTGGAGTTTTTACGGCAAGTCCGACGTTTCGGTCGGCGTCAGCCTCGGCATGACGGTTGTTTTCCTGCTCGTCTGCATAGCAATCGTCGCCTGGATCTTCAGGACCGGCTACCGGCTGCGCAACTGATCGACTGGCCTGCCAGGCAAAGCAGCCTTATCAGTCAACGGAAACAGCGCTGAGTGCAGCCCTTGCGACGATGCCCTTGATCTTCATGTTTTGTTATATATTGTGTTATTGTTTTTCGCGAGACGGATTGGTTTATGGAAGACATCATACGATCGCTTGGCTTCTTGTGCCTGGGCAGCAGGATGAAGCGTATAGGCGAGCAACTGCAAGCGGAGGCGCAGCGCCTGCTCGACCGGCTGGATGTTCCGGTTCAGGCGAGCCAGTACCCACTGCTGGCCGCGCTCGACAGGCTGGGCCCGCTGCCTGTCGGGGAACTGGCGCAATCGCTCGGCATCGCGCAGCCAGGTATAACGCGAAGCGTCTCGCTTCTGGCCGGACTGGGATTGCTCGAGGTCAGTCAGTCGACCGATGACCAGCGGCGCAGGATTGTCTCTCTCACTCGGGACGGCCGGCGGCTGGTCGATGTCGCAAAGCGCGAGGTCTGGCCGCGCATCGAAAACGCCGTTGCGGATTTGTGCGCGGATCTTTCGGGGCCGCTTCTTGAGCAGCTGACCGCCATCGAGGACGGCCTCGCCGCGGCTCCTCTCGACCGTCGAGTGAAAAATCCGGAGGGCGCGGCGTAATGAGACACCTGCTCGACCGCCCTATCTGGAGCGCACTTCAGACGCGACATCGGGCGTTCGCGCAAGGTAATGACCTCGCCAGGCAGTATCGGCCGTCGATTGTTCCATTCGCCGCCACTGGCGCCGACGACGCGGAAAGCCTGCGGACGCTCGAACAGCTTGTCTCCGCGGGCGAGAGTGTCATTCTGCTTCAGTCGGACGCCATTGCTCTGCCCGCGGGGCTTTTTGCGACTTCGACCGCAGCCGGGGTTCAAATGATTGCCGAGCGGCCGTTGCAAACCGTGTCTGACCAACGTGTGCAACATCTGACCCGAGACGATGCGGCTGAGATGCTCGCCCTGGCATTGCTCACCAAGCCTGGCCCATTCACGCTCGAAGCCTTGAGCCTGGGCGATTTTTGGGGCGTGAAAATCGAGGGCAGACTTGTGGCAATGGCCGGCGAGCGCATGAAGCAACCTGGCTATACCGAACTCAGCGGGGTGTGCTCACATCCGGAATTTCGCGGCGGTGGCCTAGGCAAGCTGCTGTCCCTGTTCGTGGCAAACCGGATAGTGGCGCGCGGCGAAGTTCCCTATCTCCACGCCTATGCCAGCAACGCCACGGCCATCAGACTATACGAGTCCATTGGCTTCAGGTTGCGAAGCACAATGAATGTGGCCGTGGTTCAGCGCACCGAATGATTAGTCGGCGCATGATGCGCAGCATGGATGCATCCCATATCAGGAAAGGAAGGATTTCGCATCCACCGAAATCCTTCCTCGAGACTGCAAGGCCTTCCTGCGTCTCAGACCGCGATCTTGCCGCCGCCTTGCCTGGTGATGGCAACGACCGCCGGGCGCACCGGCATGTCCGGCTTGAAGTCAGGCCAGCGGGTCGACAAATCCTCATAATAGGAGGGACGCCCAAAAGCCTCCCAGTCCTCGCCACCGTCGCCTGGATGCTGGACGGCAACGAAAGCAGTCTGGTCGTCCGGCGCAAACAGGGGACCACACATTTCGGCGCCGATCGGCACACGGAAGAACAGCTTTGAGGTCGCCCGCGCCGGGCCTTCCGTGTCGACCGCCCACAGGCCGTCGGTGCGGCCTGTGGCCTTCGGGCCCTGGCCGTCGGTAGCAACCCAGAGGCGGCCGGCCGAATCGACCGCGCAATTGTCCGGCATGCCGAACCAGCCATTGGCAGTGGTTGCGGTGGAGAAGGTGGCGCCGATTTCGGCCACGGCGGGATCGCCGCATTTCAGCAGGATTTCCCACTTGCCCTTGGTCGCAGCGAAATCACCGCCATCCTCGACGATCTCAATGATATGGCCAAAGGCGTTTTCGGCGCGCGGATTGGCGGCGTCGACCTGGTCGGCCTTGCGCTTCGAATTGTTGGTCAGCATGACATAGACCTTGCCATTGGCGGCATTGGGCTGGATGTCTTCCGGGCGGTCCATCTTGGTGGCGCCAAGCAGGTCGGCGGCACGGCGCGTCTCGATCAGCACGTCGGCCTGGCTGGCAAAGCCGTTTGCCGCTGTCAGCGGTCCCTGGCCGAAGACGATCGGCAGCCATTCGATTGAACCGTCCTCGGCGAACTTGGCGACATGCAAGGTGCCGTCGTCGAGCAAATTCATGTTGGCGGCGCGATCGTCCGGATTGAACTTGCCTGTGGTGACGAACTTATAGACATAGTCGAAGCGCTCGTCGTCGCCGAGGTAGAAGACGACACGGCCATCCTTGGCGACGATCGATTCTGCGCCCTCATGCTTGAAGCGGCCCATGGCGGTGCGCTTCCTCGGCACCGACGTCGGATCCTGGACGTCGACCTCGACGATCCAGCCGAAGCGGTTCGGCTCGTTCGGCTCCTTGCCGATATCGAAACGGTCGTGATGCGCCGCCCATTCATAGGCGCCTTCGGGAATGCCGAGGCGCTTGTAATTGGCCGCCTCGTTATGGCTCTGCGGCAGCTCGCCCGAGAAATAGCCGTGGATGTTCTCCTCGGCCATGACATAGGTGCCCCACGGCGTGACGCCGCCGGCGCAGTTGTTGAGGGTGCCGATGACCTTCGTGCCGCTCGGGTCGGCGCTGGTCTTGACGCGGTCGTGGCCGGCGACGGGACCCGACAGTGCCATCTCGGTGTTGGAGGTGATGCGGCGGTTGAGCTTGCCGTCGCGCACGACCTGCCATTTGCCGGCTTCTTTGCGGATCTCGACAATGGTGCCGCCATGCGCGGCCATCTCGACATCGACTTGCTCCTTGCTGAGGGGCGCCTGCTTGGCTTTGCCATCGACGATGGTGACGAGGCCCGGGAACATCAGATGCGGATTGGTGTATTCGTGGTTGACGACCAGCAGGCCATGCTCGGCCGAGCCGCCGATCGGGATATAACCGACATAGTCGTTGTTGTAGCCGAATTGTCTGGCCTGGGCTTCCGCCGACTGTTTTGTCGGATCGAATTCCGGCGAATCGGCGAACAGGGGATCGCCCCAGCGCAGCAGCACGTCGGCGTCATAGCCAGGTGCGACGTGATGCTTGTCGTCGATGCCGGCCTCGAGCTCGTCGAAAGCGAAAGCGGAGCCTTCGGCGGCGCGGGCGTTGTCGGCGGCGATCAGCGCCAGCGGGCTAACGGTAGCGGCTATGGCCGAGACGGCAAGCGAGCCCTTGAGGAAGCCGCGGCGCGAGAACCGCGCGGCGATGATCTCACCCATGGTGCGGTTGTCGGTGGGATTGGCTCCTGGCCCATCGTTTTCCTCGAGCAGGCTGGTGCGGAAATGGGCGTCAGGGGTGCGATGTTCGGTCGAGCGCTGTTCAGTCATGGGGGCCTGCCTCTGGCTGGATGGATTGCTGGAGCGTGTTGCCTGGCCAATCCGGTATTACCGGCAGGTCACAGTTTGATGACATGCCGGCTAATTGCCACCTGCGATTTCGTATCCAACATCAGCCCCGCTTGACCGCGACCGGCGCTTCGGAAACAAGAGCTGCGGCAGGCGCGTAGGGACCGCATCGGGAGGAACAAAAGTGAGTTTCTGGGGACTTGGGCAGCTCTGCGTTTCGACGGTGATCTTTCTGCTGGCGGCCATGGCCGCAAAACAGTGGGGGCTGGCGCCGAGCCTCGGCAAGATCGTGCTGACGTTGGCGCTCTATTCGCTGGGCAATCTGATCATGCTGAGGCTGATCCGTGAATTCGGCATGTCGGTGTCGTTCAGCCTGTCGGCGGTGATCCAGCTGGTGTCGGTGAATGTGGTGGCGCTGGTCTTCTTCGGCGAGCGCGTCAATGCCTTGCAGGCAACCGGCATTGTGCTTGCCATCGCAGCTGTGGCGCTGATCACGCTCGGGCCCTATCTGCAAAGGCTGTAGCTGCGATCGGGCCGATGAAGAAGATTGCAAGCAGACTGCGCAACTGGCTGGAGTTCCCGGTTCTGCTGGCCGGGCTGGTCATTGCCGGCGGGCTGTGGGGGTTCGAAGAACTGATGGAGCTGGCGCGGGCGACCACGCCGCATGCCTTCGACACCGAAATCCTGCTTGCCTTCCGCAAGGCCGGCCAGCCCGACAATCCGATCGGACCGGCGTGGCTGGAAGGAGCGATGCGCGACGTCACCAGCCTCGGCAGCGCCAGCGTACTGGTGCTGATCACGGCAGCAATGATCGTCTATCTGCTCCTTATCCGCAGGCCAGGCGCGGCGCTTCTCATGTTCGTCGCAGTGGCGGGCGGCCAGCTCCTGTCAAGCGTGCTGAAATTCGATATCGACCGGCCGCGCCCCGATCTGGTCTCGCATCTCGCCGATGTGGCATCGCTTTCGTTTCCGAGCGGCCACGCCATGCTGTCGGCGGTGACGTATTTGACTCTGGGCAGCATGGCGGCACGGTTTTTGCCCGGGCGCACAACGAAGATCTATGTGCTCGTGCTGGCGGTGCTGACGACGGTGCTGGTCGGCATCAGCCGCATCTATCTCGGCGTCCACTGGCCGTCCGACGTGCTGGCCGGCTGGTGCGCCGGCTTTGCCTGGGCGATGCTGTGCTGGCTGGCGGCACGATTGCTGCAGCGATGGCTAGGGCGGGCCGACGGCACCTGACGTCGGCCGGACTACTTCAAATCAGCCTGTTGATCAGGCCATGTCCGCAGCCTGCCAGCAGGAAAACCATCGACAGCAAGACTGTCGAGGTCGCCAACGCTTTGAATGTCTTCACCTGCTCATCCCTTTTAAGGTCGTACCTGTGAAATCGGTACCGCAATGGATGTCCCGCCTAACGATGTCGAGGTTTGTAGCATGCCAGCGCACCGGCTGGCAAAGACTGTTGCATGTTTCACATATGCAAGATGATGTTTGACCCATCATTATGAAGGTATTATACGTGATACTGCAGAACTCAGACGGGGTTTTGACCGATGATCACTGCCGCGCAGATGCGTGCCGCGAGGGCGCTGGCCGGCATCGATCAGAAGACCCTCGCCGAGCGCGCCGGGGTTTCGCTTCCAACCATTCAGCGCATGGAAGCGAGCGACGGCGTGGTCCGGGGCGTGGTCGATACGCTGATGAGGGTCATCCAGGCCCTTGAAGAGGCCGGGGTCGAGCTGATCGGCGAGAACCAGGCGAGCGAGCGTGGCGGCAGGGGCGTTCGCCTCAAGCCTGTCACGCCGCAGAACCCGCAAGGCTGACGCTACTGCCGCATCGCCGAAAATCAAATTCGATTTTCGGATAGTCCGATGCGCGGGTCAAAAGTGTTGGGGCGTATCTGTGCGCCTATTTGGACGCACGCCGCTCCAAGTCGCGACGGCGACCGCCGACAGTCCTGCCGACGATCCCGCCGCTCCTTGGTTTCATGCGGAAGGCACTCGATGGATCAGACGCAGCGGGCAGTGCATCAACCGGCGCGGCCGACATTTTCCGAACTGTTCACCCCGAAGCTGGTGACGGTGCTGCGCGAGGGCTACACGCTCACGCATTTCAAGGCGGATGCCATCGCCGGGCTGACTGTCGCCATCGTTGCGCTGCCGTTGTCGATGGCAATTGCCATTGCTTCAGGCGTGACGCCGGAGCGCGGGCTCTACACCTCGATCATTGGCGGATTCCTGGTCTCGGCGCTTGGCGGCAGCCGTTTCCAGATCGGCGGCCCGGCCGGCGCCTTCGTTGTGCTTGTGGCGGCGACGGTGGCGCGGGTTGGCGTCGACGGCTTGCTGCTGGCGACGATGATGGCCGGCGTGTTCCTGCTTGCCATCGGCTATCTCAGACTTGGCACCTACATCAAATTCATCCCCTACCCGGTGACCGTCGGCTTCACCGCCGGCATCGCTGTCATCATCTTCTCCGGCCAGATCGTCGAACTGTTCGGGCTGAAGCTCGCCGGCAAGGAGCCAGGGCCGCTGGTGCCGAAGCTGATGGCCATCGGCGAAGCGGCCGGAACAATCAACCTCGCCGCAACTGCGGTGGCGGCACTGACCATCATCACCATTGCGATGTTGAAGCGGTTTCGGCCGAAGTGGCCGGCTATGCTGATTGCCATCGGACTGGCATCCCTCGTCGTCGCATTGCTCGCCATGCCGGCCGAGACGATCGGCACGCGCTTCGGCGGCATCCCGCGCAGCCTGCAATGGCCGGCCTTCCCGCCGCTCAGCCTCGACAGGATAATCGACGTGCTGCCGGACGCCATCGCCTTTGCGCTGCTCGGGGCGATCGAATCGCTGCTGTCGGCCGTCGTCGCCGACGGCATGACCGGAAGGCGGCATCGCTCCAATTGCGAGTTGGTGGCGCAAGGCTTCGCCAATATCGCCTCCGCCTTGTTCGGCGGCATATGCACCACTGGCACCATTGCCCGCACCGCGACCAATGTACGGGCCGGCGCGCATGGACCGGTCTCAGGCATGATGCACTCGGCCATTCTGCTTGCTCTGATGCTGGCGGCGGCACCGCTGGCCAGCTATATCCCGCTTGCAGCACTTGCCGGCGTGCTGGCGGTGGTGTGCTGGAACATGTTCGAGAAACAGGCCTTCGCCACCTTGCTGCGCGCCTCGCGCGGCGATGCGCTGGTACTGATGGCGACGTTCCTGATCGTCATCTTCCGCGACCTGACCGAAGGCATCGTCGTCGGCTTCGCGCTAGGCTCGATCCTGTTCATCGACCGCATGGCCAAGAGCATCGCGGTGGAGGCGGACCATCAATCCTTGGTGCAGGAAGACGTCGCCGACCGAGCCAGCGCTTATGATTCCAGCGAGGCGAGCGATGCCGACACCGTGGTCTACCGGATATCGGGCGCCTTTTTCTTCGGCGCCGCCTCGACCGTCGGCACGGTGCTGGACCGCATCGCCGACCAGCGCAAGAACTTCATCCTCGACTGTTCGGCGGTGCCGTTCTTCGATTCGACGGCGGCCAATGTCATCGAGGGCGCGGCCCACAAGGCCAAGCGCGCCGGCGTTCGCTTTATTATCTCAGGCGCTTCACCGCAGACACGCCGCATGCTGATCAACCACGGTGTCAAGCGGCCGCTGGTGACTTATGCCGCATCGATCACGGATGCGCGGGCGCAGCTGAAGAAAGCCGCGCCCGCCGCCTGAGCTGGCAACTGCCGGCTTAGTCGAGGCCCAACGCTGAGACCTCGCCCTCGTTCATCAGCGGCACGAAGATTGTCGACTTGCCATCTGTGCCGATATCGGCGCTGCCCGGCTTGAACGTCGCAACCACTTGCGGCGTACCGCCGGCTTTGTAGCGGTAGAGCGTGCCGGTCATATAGGCAGTGGCGTAGATGCTGCCGCCGATGGCAACGACGCCATCGAGGTTGGCAAAGTTTTCCGCGCCAGCCAGAGGCGAAACGGCCTTGGTGGCGAGATCGACCGAGAGCAGGCCGCCCGGCTCCGCGGTGCTGAAGTCGGGCTTGATGCCCTTGCCCCACGAAGCGACGATCAGCCGGCCGCCATCGGCGAAGATGCCATTCGGCGAAGCGAGCGCCGCATCCTTGATGAACAGTTCGAGCCGGTCGCCGTCGATGCGATAGATCGTATCGGCAAGCATATCCGTGACGTAGACCTTGCCGGATGCATCAGCGGTCATGTCGTTGAGAAAGACAGCGTTCGGCACGTCGATCGTCGACGCTAGCTTGCCGCTTTGGAGATCGACGACGCGCACATGGGTGATGTCGGCGACGTAGAGTTTGCCGCCGGCAATCGCCATGCCCTTGGGCGCGTCCATGCCGTCGGTCCAGTGTTGTGTGACCAGCTTGCCGTCCATCGACAGAACCGACAGATAGCCGTTGCCGTCGGCTTCGCCGGGATTGCCGACGATGTTCGAGACGATAACGCGCTGGCCGGCGGCGTCGAACAGCGCCGATTCAGGTTGCTCGAGGCCGCTGGCGCGCCAGAGTTCAGCGGCCTGAACTGCCGGCGCAGTCGCGATGCCGAAGATGGCGAGAAGTATCGGTGTGAAGAGGCTTTTCATGGCTAGTCTCCTGTAATGGACTGGCGGAGAGCTAGGCCTTTCGATACTTTCCGGGAAGATCTATCGGGACTAGTACCGGAGGTTGATACCAAATCGTGCAAAAGAGGTGCATCCCGTGAACGGCCTGATCTTCGACGCGCTGAAGCGGACGCTGAAGGCCAAGGGCGTGACCTACCGCGTCCTTGCCGAGCGAATGGGCGTTTCCGAGCCGACGGTGAAGCGCATCTTCCACGAGCGCAACTGCAAGCTCGACCGGCTGATGGAGATCTGCGCTGCCGCCGGCGTGGAGTTGGAGAACGTGCTCGGCTCTATGAACAGAGGACCAGGACCTGCCAACCACGTCGCGCCGGAGATCGAGCGCAAGCTCGCCGGCCGGCCGGCACTGCTGTTCATCTTCGTCATGCTTTCGGAAAAATTTACGCCCGAAGGCATCATGCGCTCACAGGGGTTGAGCGAGGCTTCGATGTTCCTCTATCTGCGAGACCTCGAGGAGTTGGGGCTGGTCGCGCTCGGTCGCGGCCTGTCGGCCAGGCTGCTGGTCGAGACGCCAATCCAGTGGAATTTCGACGGGCCATTGCGGCCACTGTTCGAGGTGACCAACAAGAACTTCATCGGCTGGGCCATCACGCATCTGGAGCGCGAGGCGACATTCGTCAGCTTCTCCAGGCGGATGCGGCCCGAGACGGCGGAAATGGTCAGGCGGGAGGCGGAGGAACTGGCCGAGCGCGCCAAATTGCTTGCGCATCACGATCAGCACACGACGCCGGAAGACGGGTTGGTCGGCTACAAATGGACCTTCGCTTTCGGCGCGACGCCATTCCCGGCGATCATGCCGATCGGACCGCATCCGCGCGACGCCGGCGCGCGGACACCCGGCCGGGCCGCCGCAAAGACACGACGGCCGCTGCCGGCCTAGCCGCCACTCTGAACCCTTGTTTCGGCGTTGGTAATCCAGGGCTTGTCGTCCCAAATCATCTGCCGGTAGTCGAAACCATATTAGACGGTCGGCTTGCTGATGCGGAAATAGGGCGACAGGTCGAAGTCGCGCGGCGTGTCGAGCGAGTGATGGCGGATGTGCAGAATTTCCCTGCGCGAATAGCGTCCGACGGCGTGTAAGGCTCGTAGCCGGACGATTCCTCCTGCAGCCGGCCGGCAAGCCAGCGGCCAAGTCGGTCCAGAAGCGTGTCGCCGGGCTCGGTCATGCCAGACGGCGATTATCACAGGGCGGCAAATTACACCATGATCAGCCCACGCCAGGCGCGCCGGCGTCTTCGTGCGATACCGCTGTGAGATCGTCGCGCACCTTGCGGGCAAGCTTCCTTGTCGAGCGCTTCGGACGGTCGCCGAAAAGCTCGGCCGCCTCGGCGAGGCAGGTTTTTTTCAGGCTCTTTTCCGAGCGCTTCAGCAGCTTGGCAAGCAACCGCGTGTCCTCAGGGGGACCGAGCGGCTGGTCCTCGGCATCGAGAAGCGCGCGCATGACGAACACGTCGTGCAGTTCGCCGAGCCGCTCGCCCAATTCATCGACGGCCTTGCGCCGGGCCTTGATCGGCGTCGGCCACAGCCGGCCGAGCAGCGACAGGTGCATGCCATGCGTCTTGGCCGCCTTGCGCAGGTCGTGAAAGTCATCGGCTTCGCCGCGCGAAGCCGCCTTGTCCAGCGCTTTCCTGGCGCGGCGCAAAGTGGCGCGCGCGCCTTCGGCGAGCACGTCGGCAGCCTGCTCCGGCTGGTCGGGCAGAGCGAGCTTGTCGATCCGGCCGACACCTTCCTCGCAAGCGGCGATCGCCGCGCCTATCGCAGCATCGAGGCCTGCTCCGCCATGCAGTTCATGAAGGCGCGCGACGAGCCGGTCGCGAACGGCATCGAGGCCACCGCCGGCACTTTGCTCGGGAAAGCTTGCCGCTAGCCGGTCGATTGTTTCCACCAGTGCGGTCGCCTCGCGCGGGCCGGCAAGCAGGGCCGCCACCTGGCGGTAGCATTGATTCTCAGTCACGCAGAATGTTTCGTCTCCGGAACGGACAAGGCGCAGCAAGGCGCGGACATTCTTCAGCCGTTTGCGACAGTTGTGCAGCCCCTGTTCGGGCCTGTCACGCGCGGCGTCCAGATGGACAAGCGCCTTGCCGATCTCCTCGGCGAGAATGCGTCTGATCTCGCCGGTCAGCGAGATGTGCGGATCGATACGAAAGCTCATGCGACGATCTCCGCAATCCCCCCAAGGGCGAGCGACGCGTTGTAAAATCTCGGCTCGCCGGTGACTTCACGGCCGAGCCAATCTGGCAGCATTTCGTCCGGTACATCCTCCGGCGTCTCGAGCTCGGCGATCACCAACCCCGCAAGCGTCCCGCCGAAGACATCGACTTCGTAGAGATAGCCGCGGTGTCTAACATGATGGCGTGTCTTCTCGATGACATGTCCGATGGCAAAGGCCTGCATCTCCTGCGCCTCCGCCAAAGGCATCGGATATTCGAATTCATCGCGTTGGCGTGCCTGGCTGCCGAACTTGAGCGTCAGCTTGGCGGCGGCATCATTGCTGATGCGCACACGCACCGTACGGCTGGGTTCGGCGAGAAGGTAGAATTGACGGATATGAGTGTCCGCCTCGACCATTGCCCGCCATTCCTCACCTGAGACCAGGAATTTACGCTCGATTTCCTTGCCCATGGCCACGCACTAGAGCGCGCACGGCCAGAGTTGGCAAGCCGCTTGATCGCAGTTGACTTTAATCATTCGATTGATTAAATTGTCGATGATGATCAAATCGCCCAGCGCCAGCAGCCTTCCTCATGAGGGGCCCAAGACCGCCGCAGACATGACGCGGACGGCACTCGTGCGCGCGGCGCTGAAGCTGTTCGGACGCCAGGGTTTCGACGGAACGTCGACGCGCCAGATCGCGGCTGAGGCCAAGGCCAATATCGGCTCGATCGCCTATCATTTCGGCGGCAAGGAAGGGCTCCGCAACGCGGCAGCCGACTACATCGTCGACACCATCCAGACCGTTGCCGGCCAGGCGATCGGCAATCTGCAGGCGCCGGTCGCAGCATTGGCGGACACCGAGGCCGCGCGGGCACATTTAGCCGTCGCACTGGAGCGGATGGTCGCCTTCATCGCGGCAAGGCCGGAAGCCGGCGAGATTGTACAGTTCGTCCTGCGCGAGCTGTCGCATCCTACCGCGGCGCTCGACCGTATCTATGACGGCGTGTTCGAACCGGCGCATCACCGCCTCTGCCTGATCTGGGAACAGGCGACAGGCGAGCCGGCCGAGAGCGAGCGCACAAAACTCACCGTATTCACGCTGATCGGGCAGGTCGTCTATTTCCGCATCGGCCGCGAGGCGGTTATGCGCCGGATGGGCTGGCGCAAGATCGGCGATGATGAGGCCGGCAAGATCGCGGCAACAATAACCGACAATCTCAGCGCGATTTTAGCTCGGCGCGATTTGGCTGTCCGGAAGGATCGTGGATCATGAGCCTGCTCTGTTCTTTGCCGCTTGCCGCCCAGCTTTTCAGCGCCTGCGCGCCGGCAGCACCGCTCGCCGTCGGCTACGTCGAGGGCGACTACGTCCTGCTCGCGCCGATCGAGGTGGCGCAGGTCGAGACGATTGCGGTCAAGCGCGGCGACCGCGTCGCGCCCGGCACGCCGGTGGTGACGTTGGAAAACGCCGACGCCAAGATCGCCATCGCACAAGCCGAGGCGGCCCTTGCGCAGGCCCAGGCGCAACTTGCCGACCTGCAGGTCGGCAAG
>NZ_JAMYUV010000064.1:0-30560 GCF_040323405.1 Mesorhizobium sp. M0048
AATGCTCTTCCCATCGTCCACCTCCATCGAGGTGGATGTTGAATCAGCACAAAACGCAGCCGTCACATCACAATCGATTCATCGATCACAGGACGTGCTCTAGAACAACGGACCATTCGCCGAACGTGCTTTTTGCAATGACGCCCGGCAAAGCGGCGTCGGTCCTTCCCCATTGTGCCATGATACCCCCTTGCCCTCCGTTCAGCGCATGGCGGGTTTGAACCGATCCACACGTCGCGCTTATTTACTCCTGTATCGTTGCAAAACCGCTAAGGACCCCAGCTTCAGGCGCAATGGCCGCTTTGGGAGCCGTCCATCAACGCGGATGCTCGGCATAAAACTCCAGCACGCGCTGCTTGAAGGTCTTGTCGCCGACCGCCAGCATATGGTCGCGGCCTTCGATGTGAAAAGCCCTGGCGTTGGGCATCAGAGCGGCGAGTTCATCCGGCGAGCCGCCGATGTCGTCCTTGGTGCCGACGGCGATCAGCGTCGGCTGGGCAATGCGGGCAATGTCGGCCTCGCTCAGCAATTCGCGCGAGGTGGCGATGCAGGCGGCGAGAGCCCGGCGATCACTGCGGGTCTGATCGGCGAAGGCGCGGAACGAGCGGCCGCGCGGGTCGCTGGTGCCTGCCGGATCCTCGGCCAGGAGGGCATCGGCTATCGGATCCCAGTCGCCAACGCCGTCGACCATGCCGACGCCGAGACCGCCGAAGACCAGCGTCGCCACCTTGTCCGGGTTGGAGAGCGCCAGGAACGCCGATATGCGCGCGCCCATCGAATAACCCATGACATGGGCGCGTTCGATGCCGAGATGGTTCAAAAGCGCTGCCGCGTCGGACGCCATTTTTGCCGGCGTGTAGTCGGCTTCGTCATAGCTCTTCGACGACGAGCCATGGCCGCGATTGTCGAAGGCGATCGCACGGTAGCCGGCATCGTTCAGCGTCTTGAACCAGCCGGGCGACACCCAGTTGACGTAATGGCTCGAGGCAAAGCCGTGGATCATCAGCACCGGATCGCCCTGCCCCGACGCCGGTTGGCGATCAAGGAAAGCAAGGTCGAAACCATCATGGGAGAAGAACTGCATCGGCCGAAGATCCTGCCCGTTCGTTCAGTCGGAATCGACACTCGGCGCGTCGCCCTTGTCGGGCGGCGGCATGGCCGGCCCAGGCGCCGTGCCGATGGCCGGATGGCGCAGCAGGTCGCCGTCCTTAATGCCCTTTTTGGCGGCGGTGCCTGCCTTGAGCTCGAGCACGAAGCGCACCGGTTCGTCCGGCGAGATGATCGCCTCCGACTGCGGCTCGCCCTGCTTGATCGCCCGGATCCGGCCGTCCTGGCCGACGAAGATCAGGTCGAGCGGCATCGGCGTGTTCTTCATCCAGAAGCTCACATCCTGCGGCGCACCGAACACGAACAGCATGCCGTGATTGTCGGCCATGTGCCGGCGGAACATCAGGCCGGCCTCGCGCTCGGCGGGCGTGTCGGCAATTTCGACGGAGAAAGAACGCTCGCCGGCCTTCGTCACCGCGACCAGCGGCGCCGGGTCGACGGGAAGGATCATCGCCTTGCCGCCGGCCGAACTCGGTTGCTGAAAATAGAAGAAGGCACTTGCGGCGACGATGAGGAAAATCCCGGCGCAGAGCGCGCCCGCCGTCAGCCGGTTCCTGTGAGCCATATGAAATCCTCGACCGGAACTAATGCGAGACCGGCAAGGTACCCATATCGGGGTGAATTTCGGCAGCCATAAGGCCTTTGTCGCCGCGTCCGAAGCGGACCAGCACCACCTGGCCCGGGCGGAGTTCGGTGATGCCGTAGCGGCGCAGCGTCTCCATGTGGACGAAAATATCCTCGGTGCCCTCGCCCCGGGTCAGAAAGCCGAACCCTTTGGTGCGGTTGAACCATTTCACCAGCGCCCGTTCGAGGCCGCTTTCCGGCGTCACCGCGACATGGGTGCGCTGCTCCTGCATCTCCGCCGGATGGATCGCCGTGGTGACATCCATCGAGAGCACGCGGAAGGCCTGCAGCCCGCGCTCGCCCTGCTTGACCAGGCAGACGACGCGGGCGCCTTCAAGCGCGGTCTGAAAACCGTCCTTTCGAAGGCATGTCACGTGGAGGAGGATGTCGCCCGAAGTACCATCATCGGGAAGGATGAAACCGTAGCCCTTGGCCACGTCGAACCATTTGATGGCGCCGGCGACTTCGACGAGATCGGCCGTATCGGCGCTCTCATCCCGCTTCAACGCATCGTTACCGGCCCCGTCCCGCCCCATGAAAGAGGCCTTTTCCCCCATAAGAACGCCCCCTTTTTCAAGAAACACTGCAACTGATTCTTGGTATCAGATTAACACCGCCGCTTCCGGTGTGTGCAAGACCTGACGTGCCTTTTTTCACGGTTCCGTACAGGAATAGCGGATTTGCCGTTTGCCGGCGCTGGCAAGCGTGGCCGATTGCCCTTTGGCCGGGCCGCCCCTATGGTGCGCCGCAACGCAACATAAGGAGGAAATCATGCGCTATCTGCACACCATGGTCCGCATCGCCGACATCGATGCTTCGCTCGATTTCTACTGCAACAAGCTTGGCCTCAAGGAGGTGCGCCGCCATGAAAACGAGCAGGGCCGCTACACGCTGATCTTCCTCGCCGCGCCCGAAGACGAGCAGAGCGGCATCTCCGAAAAGGCGCCGCTGATCGAGCTGACCTACAATTGGGACCCGGAAGACTACAAGGGCGGCCGCAATTTCGGCCATCTTGCCTATGAGGTCGACGACATCTACGCCACCTGCCAGCGGCTGATGGACAATGGCGTTACCATCAACCGGCCGCCGCGCGACGGCAACATGGCGTTCGTCAAATCGCCGGACGGCATCTCGATCGAGCTGTTGCAGAAAGGTCCGGCCAAGCCGAAGGCCGAGCCGTGGGCGTCGATGCCGAACACCGGCAGCTGGTAACCGATCACGCTATCTTGAGCGGACGCAGGCGGGCCCCGGTTCGGTTTTCGCGTCCGCCTTCCCAAGGAGAATTCATTCATGCCGGCCAGCCATGTCGACGTCGCCACCGAACATGCCAGCCGCTATCTGCAGCAGCTGTGCAAACATTGGGCGCACAAGTTTCCCGTCGAATTCGACCCGAACCACGGCACCATCGATCTGACGCTCGGCCGCACGGTTCTCGATGCGGACCCGGCTGCGCTGCACATTGCGGTGACGACCGATGAAGCTGGCTCGCTCGAGCGCCTGGAAACGGTCGTCGCCGAGCACATCAAGCGCTTCGCCTTCCGTGAAGAGCTGGCATTCGACTGGAAACGCGCTCCGGCCGCGTAGACGACCTGTCAACCGCGGGCCTTGGCCATCTCGAGCAGCATCAGCACGGTGCGCCAGTTGCGCGCCGTGCAGTGCACCTTCAGAACGCGCGGGATGAGATTGGCAAAGACCGATTTGCCGAGGCCGTCGGGCGCATGCAGGTAGAGCACGTCGCCCTTGATCTCGAAGCGTTCGGGCCCGGTGCATTTTTCCGCCAGACGGGCCACCTCCTCGGCGGTCGGCCGGCGCTCCAGCGCATAAGCATGCAGCTTGGTCGGCTCGCCGGCCACTTCCGGATAGGGATTGTCCGCCGCCAGCCGCTCGAGCCAGCCGAGATCGCGCACCATGATGCGCGAATGGAAGCCCCATTTCTTCTCGAATTCCGCTTCCAGCCGCCTGGTCAGCATCGCCGCATCGCCGTCTGGCGACCGGAACACGGCGTTGCCGCTCTGCACATGGGTGGCGATATCGGAGAAGCCGAGCTGCTCAAAAAATGACCTGAGTTCCGCCATCTTGACGATGCGATTGCCGCCGACATTGATGCCGGAAAACAGCGCGATAAAAACGTTCGCCGGGGCGTTCGGAAGATCGTTGCTGCTCATATAATGAACCCGGCGAGCGTCTCGTTGTCGGTGATGTCCTGGTAGTGGACGCTCTCGGCGTCGAAATTCGCCTTGAGCAGGTCGAAATTGCGGCGGTCCTTGGTTTCGATGCCGATCAGCACCGAGCCGAAATTGCGCGCCGATTTCTTCAGATATTCGAAGCGGGCGATGTCGTCGTCGGGGCCTAGCAATTCGAGGAAATCGCGCAACGCGCCGGGCCGCTGCGGAAAGCGGATGATGAAGTATTTCTTCAAGCCCTCGAAGCGCAGCGCCCGTTCCTTCACATCCGGCAGCCGCTCGAAATCGAAATTGCCGCCGGACACCACGGCGACGATGGTCTTGCCCCTGATTTCCTTTTTGGAAAAATCCTTGAGCGCATCGATCGCCAGCGCACCGGCCGGCTCGAGCACGACGCCTTCGACATTGAGCATTTCGATCATGGTCGCGCAGAGCCGGTTTTCCGGGATCAGCCGTACGGCATCGGCAGCAAACTCCTTGAGGTGGCGCAACGGCTCGCGGCCGATCTCGGCCACCGCCGCTCCGTCGACGAAATTGTCGACCTTGGCGAGCTTGACGCGCTTTCCGGCGGCAAGGCTCTCGCTCAGGCTTGGGGCGCCGGCCGGCTCGCAAAAGACGAAACGTGTTTCACGCAGCTGGTCGGCGAAATAATGGGTGACGCCGGCGGCAAGGCCACCGCCGCCGACCGGCAGCATAATGATGTCGGGCATGCGCGCGCCGGGCATCTGGCCTGATATCTCGTAGGCGACGGTCGCCTGCCCTTCGATGATGTCCTTGTGGTCGAAAGGCGGCACCATGTGCGCGCCGGCAGTTTCGGTGAATTCGAGTGCCGCGCGGTAGCAGTCGTCGAAAAAATCGCCGACCAGCCTGATCTCGACGAACTCGCCGCCGAACAGCCGCGTCTTGTCGATCTTCTGCTGCGGCGTGGTCACCGGCATGAAGACGACGCCCTTCTTGCCGAAATGGCGGCAGACGAAGGCAAAGCCCTGCGCGTGATTGCCGGCCGAGGCGCAGACGAACAGCTCGGCAGCGTTGCCGGCGGCAAGCGTCTTGCGGAAGAAGTTGAAGGCGCCGCGGATCTTGTAGGAGCGCACCGGCGTCAGGTCCTCGCGCTTCAGCAGCACCCGCGCGCCGCTCTTCTTCGACAGATAGTCGTTTTCCTGCAGCGGCGTTTCCGGAAAGATCTCGCGGATCGCGGCAGCGGCGGCAGCGACGCGAGAGGAGAAACTGGTCATGGCAAGAGCACCCCACAGGCTAGCCGAATTCGGCCCCGCTATTGCATATCCGGCTTCACGAAGCCATTGTCCGGCCACCCTGAAAGGGTGTTCCCAAAACCTCGCTGGCCGTTAGGAGCGTCTGTTCATGCCTGTCGCATCGGTGGCCCAGAAAACCGTGTCGCTGCCGGAGTTCGGCGAGCCGACGGTGATGCCGCTGGTCCCGCGCGCCACCTATGAGGCCCGCATCGCGGCACTGGTTGCATGCGGCGGCGAAGCGGGGTTCGACGCGTTCGTCGTCTATGGCGACCGCGAACATGCCGCCAATGTCGCCTATCTCTGCGGCTACGATCCGCGCTTCGAGGAGACGCTGCTGGTCATCGTTCCCGGCAAGCCGCCGAAACTGCTGGTCGGCAATGAGGGCTGGGGCTATGCCGAGATCTGCGACGGGCCGTACGAGCGCGTGCTCTACCAGACCTTTTCGCTGCCGGCGCAGCCGCGCGACCGCTCGCAGGCGCTTCCCAACATTCTTGCCGATTGCGGCCTGAAAGCCGGCCAGCGCATCGGCGCCATCGGCTGGAAACCGTTCGGCCCCGGCGATGCCGGTTTTGGTGAAACGACGCTCGACCTGCCGTCCTTCATCGCCGACACGCTACGCACGCTTGCCGGCGACAGGGGTGTGATCGTCAACGCGGCGAACCTTTTGATGAACCCTGCCGACGGCCTGCGCGCCATTAACGAGGCCGACCAGTTGGCCGCGTTCGAATTCGCCGCGACCTATTCCTCGCAAGGCCTGCGCAATGTCCTACAGGTCATCGAACCCGGCATGACCGAATTGCAGGCGGCGCGGCTGATGGGCATTAACGGGCTGCCGCAATGCTGTCACCCGATGCTGTCGGCCGGCAGGCGCGCGCCCTATGGCCTGCCAAGCCCGCGTCTTGACGTCATCAAGCGCGGCGACCCGATCACCATGGCCTATGGCATCCAGGGCTCGCTCAACGCCCGCGCCGGTTTTCTGGTCGAGGATGCGGCCGAGCTTCCGAGGGGCATCCAGGACTATGTCGAGAAACTGGTCGCGCCCTATTTCTGCGCCGTCGTCGACTGGTATGAGACGGTCGGCATCGGCGTTCCCGGCGGCGCGCTGTGGCAGGCGGTGCACGACCGGATCGGCGATCCGTTCTTCGGCGTGTCGCTCAATCCCGGCCATCTCGTCCATATCGACGAATGGATGCATTCGCCGGTATTTTCCGGCTCCGACATCAGATTGAGGTCGGGCATGGCCTTGCAGGTCGACATCATCCCGGCGACCGGCACCGCTTATTTCACCACCAACATCGAGGACGGCATCGCGCTGGCCGACGAGGCGCTGCGCGAAGAGATCGCGGCGCGCTATCCCGAAGCCTGGCGCCGCATCGAGGCGCGCCGCGCCTTCATGCGCGACGTGCTTGGCATAAGACTGAAGCCGGAAGTGCTGCCGTTTTCCAACATCCCGGCGTTCCTGCCGCCGTTCTGGCTTTCGCGCAACAGTGCGATGGCCGTCGCGAGGCACTGAGCGCATTTCGGCATCCGCGACTTACTTCTGCCGCACTTCGCCTGTCCGGGAGGGGCGGCGGAGGTGGATGGCCTTTGGTCAGGCCGGAGTGGAATTGCTTAGGTGCCCTTGAAGACGATTTGCATCATTGTCCTTGCCGCGCTGCTCGCCGGCTGCGGCGGCCGCCAAACCGAGGAACTGCTCGGCAGCGCCATGATGGCGGTGCCGGTGACGGAAATCGCCGGCAACCACTCGATCTTCATCGCAACGACGCGCAAGCGCTCCGACGATCCCAACAAGGTCTTCGACGGCGAGCGGTCGGCGACGCTGAACTATGCCCGCGTCAACGTCACCGTCCCCGGCATCCACAAGACAGGCCAGATCGAGCGGCGCTCGCGCGGCAAGTCGGACGATCCGGCCAAATACTTCATGGCTTCCGAGGTCGTCGGCTACGACACCCAGCCGAAATTCTCCAGCGCGCTCAGCGCCGACATCGCGGCGCGCGGGGGCCGCGTCATGGTCTTCGTCCACGGCTACAACACCGGCTTCGACGACGCCGTCTACCGCGTCACCCAGATCACCCATGATTCCGGCTATCCGGGCACGCCGGTGCTGTTTTCCTGGGCGTCGGGCGCCAAGACCACCGACTATGTCTACGACAAGGAAAGCGCCAGCGTTGCCCGCGACCAGCTGGAAGTGACGTTGAGAATGCTGGCGCAGACCGGCGCGCGGCGCATCGACATCGTCGCCCATTCGCTGGGGACCTGGGTTACCATGGAGGCGCTGCGCCAACTCGCCATCACCGGCGACCGCGATCTCGGCGGCAAGCTCGGCGACGTCGTGCTGGCCTCGCCCGACATCGACGTCGACGTGTTCAAGAGCCAGATGCGCCGCTACGGCAAGCCGGACAAGCCGTTCAGCCTGCGCCCCTCCCACGCCGCCCGGGGGGTCCGGCTGCCCGGCCTCATCCCCGGCGCGCGGCCGCCCGCCGGCGACTACAAGGACGCTGCCGACCTCGCCAGCTATGGCGTGTCGGTCGTCGACCTCTCCAGCGTCAAGGGAGCCGACCGTTTCAACCACACCAAATTCGCCGACAATCCGGAATTGGTGCAGTTGATCGGCCAGAAGCTGCGCGAGGATGACGGGTTTGCCAGCGACCGCGAGGTGACCGACCGGATTGCCTCGGTCGGACAATAGCTGCATTGCGCGGCAGTCGTTGTTGACCATTGCCGCACCATCGGAACAGTTTGAACTGGACCGTGCCGGCCTCTGCCTCTATCGAATAGGCCAAGACGTCTCCGGCTCGACGTCGCCTTTGCGGGAGCCCGCGTGATCGTGCCTTCGAAGATCTTCCTCGTCGTTGCGTTCGCGCTCGCGATTACCGGCTGCGCCGGTCAGAACACGCACGATCTGCTCAACAAGACGACGATCATCGTGCCTGCTTCGGACATTGCGGCGACGCACAAGATCTTCGTCGCCACAACCCGGCAAAGGGCAACGAAGGAGCCCCGGCAGGTGTTCGACGGCGACCGTTCGCCGAGCACCAGCTTTGCCAGCGTCGAGGTGACGGTGCCGAAGGTGCACCAGGTCGGCGCCATCGAGCGGGTCAAGGGCTCGGCCAACAGCAATCCGGCGAAGGATTTCACGGCGACCGGCGTCACCTTCTACGAAGGCGCGCCGCAATTCGCCAAGGCTGTCGGCGCCGACATCGCCATGCGCGGCGACCGCGCGCTGGTTTTCGTGCACGGCTTCAACAACGGTTTCGACGACGGCATCTACCGGCTGACGCAGATCGCGCACGACACGAAATATCCGGGCACGCCGGTGCTGTTTTCGTGGGCGTCGAGCGGCAAGACGACCGGCTACATCTACGACAAGGAAAGCGCCAATGCGGCGCGCGACGATCTCGAAGCGACGCTGCGCATGCTCGCCAAGAGCCGCGCCAAGAGCATCGACATCATTGCCCATTCGATGGGGACCTGGGTGACGATGGAAGCGTTGCGGCAGCTTGCCATCACCGGCGACCGCGACCTCGGCGGCAAGCTCGGCTACGTCATCCTGGCTTCGCCCGACATCGACGTAGACGTGTTCAAGAAGCAGATGATCCGCTACGGCAAGCCCGACAAGCCGTTCGCCGTGCTGCTTTCGGGCGACGACCGGGCGCTCAGGCTGTCGACCCTGATCTCCGGCGACAAGCCGCGCGTTGGCGATTATGGCGACGCGGCCGACCTCGCCAGCTATGGCGTCTCGGTGGTCGACCTGACCAAGACCAAGGGCGGCGACCGGCTGAACCACGCCAAATTCGCCGATAACCCGTTCCTGGTGCAGCTGCTCGGCGACCGCCTGCGCGCGCCGGCCGGCCTCGCCTCCGATGAGACCGCGCCGGCCCAGCTCGACAATCTCGGCCAGGGCCTCGGCAAGGCCGTCGGCTCGGTCGCCGAAATCGTCATCACCACGCCGTTCAAAGTGCTGACCATCGCCACCGGCGGGTGAGCGATCGCTGTCGATCGGCCTGCAGCCGCTAATCGCCGACGCTGGCGATTAAACCTAAGCCACCATGCCTTCGTCATCCTAGGGCGGAGCGAACGCGAAGCGGAGCGCAGACCCTGGGATCCATGCCGTTACATCTGCCGAAGATTGCAGCGGTTCGGAATGGCTTGTATCCGCAACAGCGTCAGTTACCTTTCGGCATCGCTGGATTGCCTGCCGGAGCCAAGAGGCGTTCGATTCTGATCCGCCTTCGTGCGCCACAGATGTAACGGCATGGATCCCAGGGTCTTCGCGACGTCGCTTCGCTCCTGCTCCGCCCTGGGATGACGAAGCGACGGATGTTCGGCTAATCTTCAGGGTACGCGATTTACCCCTGAAGGGACCGCCGGAAGCGCAGAAAATTGCCATTTGCAGGCCGGCATATCGACAGCGCTAAACGAACAAATCAACCTTCTGAAAAGTTGTCACGTCGATCAGGCCGACATCGGAAATCCTCAACTCCGGGATGACGACCAGCGCCAGCAGCGAGTGCTGCATGTAGGCGTTGTTGAGCGAGCAGCCCATCTGGCGCATGGCGTCGCTGAGTTTGTCGGCCTTGGCGGCGACGATTTCCGCCCGCTCGTCCGACATCAGCCCGGCGATCGGCATTTCGACCAGCGCCAGTTCCTTGCCCTTGGAGAACAGCACGACGCCGCCGCCGACCTCGCCCAGCCGGTTCACCGCCAATGCCATGTCCTGCTTGTTGGTGCCAACGACGATGATGTGGTGGGCATCATGCGCCACGCTGGAGGCCATGGCGCAGTCGCCGATATAGCCGAAGCCGGAGACGAAGGCGTTGGTGACGCCGCCGGTGCCCTTGTGGCGTTCGACCAGCGCGATCTGGCAGACATCGTTGCGGCGATCCATGGCGACCAGCCCGTCCTCGACGGCAAGATCGGCTTCCAGCGCCCGCGTCGGCGCCTGGTTTTCGATGACGCCGATGACCCGCACCCGCACTTCGTTGGCGCCCATGGGTGCCGCGATATCGAAATCGCCTGCCTTGAGCTTCTTGCCGAGCTTGACGGTGTTCTTCGCCGTCCGCGGATAATTGTAGGCCGGAATGTCGACTTCGAGCTTGCCGCCCTTGGCCAGCCTGACGCCGCGGCCATAGACCTCGTCGATGGTCATTTCGGCGAGGTCGGAGACGATCAGCAGATCGGCGAGCCGTCCCGGCGCGATCGAGCCGATCTCGCGCTCCAGCCGGAAATGCTGGGCGGTGTTGAGCGTCGCCATCTGGATCGCCGTCACCGGCTTCAAGCCCTGGCTGATGGCGTGGCGCACGACCCGGTCCATATGGCCTTCGTGCACCAGCGTTCCGGAGTGGCTGTCGTCGGTGCACAGGATGAAGCTGCGCGGGTCGAGCCCGCTCTCCGTCACCGCCTTGATCTGCGAGGCCACGTCATACCAGGCCGAGCCCAGCCGCAGCATCGCCTTCATGCCCTGGCGGACGCGGGCGATGGCATCCTCGGCGCGCGTGCCTTCATGATCGTCCTCGGCGCCGCCGGCGACATAGCCGTGGAACGGCAGGCCGAGATCGCGCGAGGCATAGTGCCCGCCGACAGTCTTGCCGGCCCTCACCGTCGCCGCGATCTCGCCCGACATCACCGGATCATTGGCGGCGACGCCCGGAAAATTCATCACCTCGCCGAGCCCGATAATGTTTTCCCAGGTCATCGCCTCGGCAACATCGGCGACGGTCAGCTCAGCGCCGGCATGCTCCAGCCCCGGTGCCGACGGCACACAGGACGGCATCTGCACATGCACGTTGACCGGCATGGCGACCGCCTCGTCATGCATCAGCCGCACGCCCGGCAGGCCGAGCACGTTGGCGATCTCATGCGGATCGATGAACATCGATGTGGTGCCGTGCGGGATCACCGCGCGGCAGAATTCCGTCACCGTCACCATGCCGCTCTCGACATGCATATGCGCGTCGCAAAGCCCCGGCACCAGATAGCGGCCGCCGGCATCGACCACCTTGGTGCCCTGGCCGATGGCGTGGCCGGCATTCGGCCCGCAATAGGCAAAGCGACCGCCGGCGATGGCGATGTCGGTGCCGGCGATGATCTCGCCGGAATGAACGTTGACCCAGCGCCCGTTGCGGATGACGAGATCGGCGGGCTTGCGGCCCATGGCGACATCGACCAGATGCGTCGCCATCTCGGCCCAGGGTTTTGGTTTTGTCGCGTTGGCGGTCTTCGGCATCAACAGGCTCCCGTTTGCCCGACTGTGCCAAGCCGCGAGGGTTTTGACCAGCGAGGAAGCAAGCGCGGACGGCGAAGTTGCAGCTCTCCCCCCTTGAGGGGGAGATGTCGCCGAAGGCGACAGAGGGGGTCGCCGATCCACGCGCGACGACCCCCTCTGGCCTACCGGCCATCTCCCCCTCAAGGAGGGAGATTGATGCGCCACGGCTTTCGCCAATCGCCAAGGGCATTTTGTGCCGGCCGCAGCAACTTTGTTCTTGCTTTGTGCCGGCAGCTATGCTACTAATTTGGCTATGGTGCTAATTGGCTCCAACGACCCGCCCGCCGAGGCGGGTTTTTTGTTTTAGCGTCGTTCATGGCAAAATGGCCCAAGCGGAATATGATTCCGGCTAATCAGCTTTCGCCGCGTTAGCGGATCTTACTGAATCGACGGTCGCGGAGTGTGACGCACTCCATCGTTCCAGCCTTCGGCCGGTTCAATCAATTCGATCCCGAACTGTCACTTCTTGCTCGGGTCGTCTGCCGGGTTGACGTAGGTGATCTTGAATGGCCCCTCGCCATGAACCTCTACGATCGTATCGCTTGTCGTCCAGGCGAAGTGATTCATTCCGGCCGGTGCGACGCCGAAGCCGCCAGCAGTCAGTTCGACGCCTTTCGCCTCGTCGAGCTTATCGCCCATTCCAAAATGGAAGTTGCCGGAAAGCACCGTCATGTATTCCGTGGTGGGATGATTATGTGCGGCAATTTTGTAGCCTGCGGGTGTCTTCAACCGCAGCACAAAGGCGCCGTCCTTTGAGGGATCTCCAGCGACAACAGCCATTTCCGCCCCAGCAGGAATGACAGCAGGAGCAGGACCCCATTTGATGTCTTTGGCGTTCATCGGCATCTCGTCAGCAGACAGAGGCGCCGTCCCAACAAGCAGCAGTGCCAGGGCAGAGGCAAGCTTGAGCATGACAATCTCCCAGTGTCTGTAGACGACGGCGTCGAGTATCGGCGCGCCGATCCACTTGCCGATTGGAGTCTATCAGGCCAGAGCGCCCGAACGCATCCTGCGAACGGGGGACACGCATTCGCGGTAGCCTCGGAAGCTGTCGCTAAAAACATCTCCAGGTGAAACGATTTTGTTTGTATCTCCGTGGGTGATTGGCCCTCGCTAGCTTCCAGTGCCAGATTTGTCGACGGCAGAAGACGGCTTGACGGCCTTTGGCTGGCGGCTGAAAAGGGCTGGCCTGCGGACGTGGCGGAATTGGTAGACGCAAGGGACTTAAAATCCCTCGATCTCTGATCGTACGGGTTCGATTCCCGTCGTCCGCACCAGATTGGTCTTCGTTTGATACCCTTCGTAACTGGAGACCAGGGCGCTCGACCCGGTTCTGGCCCCCTCACCTCCCAATCGGGTTCAGCTTCAAATGCTGGATTAAAATAATCGTCTTGGCGTCGATGATCCGACCATCGTGGATGCCGGCCAGCGCCTCGTCGAGCGGCATTTCCAAAACCTCGATGTCCTCGCCTTCGTCATGCGCGCCGCCGCCGTCGGAAATGCGGTCGGCGGGCGAATAGCGGGCGACGAAGAACCAGAGCCGCTCGGTCACGCTGCCGGGGCTCATATAGGGCGAAAACAGCCGCTGCACGTCCTTCAGGCGGTAGCCGAGTTCCTCCTCGGCCTCCTTGCGGATGCAGGTTTCGGGATCGTCTTCGTCGAGCAGGCCGGCGCAGGCCTCGATCAGCGGCTCCTTGTGGCCGGTGACGTAGGCCGGGTAGCGGAACTGCCGCACCAGAAGCACCGTCGACCGCTCGGGATCGAAAGGCAGGATCACCGCACCGTCGCCGCGATCGTAGGTCTGGCGGGTGTGCGTTTCCCATTTGCCGTCGCGCCGGCGATAATCGAAGACGGTCTTTTTCAAAACCGCCCATTCGTCGGAAAGGATTTCCTCAGAGCGGATGCGAATGCGATCTTCCATGGTGGACTCTCTGCTGCCGCGGCAAGGCGTAGCCGCGAACGGCCGTTCGTGCAATCGGTCCACCAATTGGTCCAGCGGCCGTTTCACCGTCTCGTGTCTGGCGCTGGCACAGTCGGCTGCCTAAATAGCGGCAACCCTTTCCGGAGTTTTTTATGACCTCATCGCTTTTCCAGCCGATCACCCTCGATGGCCTCACCTTCCCCAACCGCATCGCGGTCGCGCCGATGTGCCAGTATTCGGCCGAGGACGGCTCGGCCAGCGATTGGCATCTCTATCACTGGATGAACCTGGCGATGTCGGGCGCCGGCATGGTCACCGTCGAGATGACCGATGTCGAACGGCGCGGCCGCATCTCGCATGGCTGTCTCGGCCTCTATTCCGAGGACAATGAGGCGGCGGCGCGACGCACGCTGGATGCAGCCAAGCGCGTCGCCGCGCCGGGCACGAAATTCGGTACGCAACTTGCCCATGCCGGACGCAAGGCCTCCAACCGAAAACCCTGGGAGGGCGGCGGCCCGCTGCACGCCGATCAGGACCCGTGGCCGATCGTATCGGCCTCGGCTATCGCCTACGACACCGGCTGGCAGGTGCCGCGGGCGCTGGAGGACGACGAGATCCTGCAAATCATCGAACGCTTCGCCGACGCGGCGCGGCGGGCCGAGCGCGCCGGCTTCGACTTCATCGAGCTGCATGCCGCGCATGGCTATCTGATCTTCCAGTTTCTGTCGCCGCTTTCCAACCGGCGTACCGACCGCTGGGGCGGCTCGCTGGAAAACCGCATGCGTTTCGCCGTCGAGATCGCCAAGGCGGTAAAGAAGGCGGTCCCCAGGCTGATGCTGGGCGCGCGTCTGTCGATCAAGGAATGGGTCGATGGCGGCTTCGACGTCGAGGATGCGATCGAAGTGACAAAAGCGCTGAAGGAAGCCGGCGTCGCCTATCTCTGCTGCTCGAGTGGCGGCAATTCGCCGTTGCAGAAGCTGCCCTCTGGGCCCGGCTACCAGGTGCATCTGGCCGAAGCGGTGCGTAAGGCCGTCGGCATCCCGACGCGGGCCGTCGGCCTGATCGACGATCCGAAACAGGCCGAGGCGATCGTCGCCGACGGCCGCGCCGACATGGTGGCGCTGGCGCGCGCCTTTCTTGCCGATCCGCGCTGGGGCTGGCGCGCCGCGGCCACCTTCGGCGAAAAAATCCACCCGGCGCCGCAGCTTGCCCGCTCGGTGACGACGATGCAGCACTGGACGAAGGCGGCGAACTGACGGCGGGTTCGTCTCGCTGGGCGGGCCAGCACAGCTTCGCACTGATCCTCTGCCGGTGTAGAGTGGCCGGGGCCGCGGCTGGGCGCGGCGGGTTGGGGGAGCAGAGATATGTCGTTCAGGGGGATTTCCATTGCGGCTGCCGCCGCGGTCGTGGCCGGGCTGTCGTTCGCCGCATCGACGCCGGCCGGGGCGCAATATTGCGAAGGTACGGTTCACGGTCTTTCCAAGCACTACAATCTGGCAACCGGAAGTGGCTTTCTCGCCGTTCGGGCCCGACCGAACTCGTCGTCACGCATGATCGGGCAATTGTTCAACGGCGACCAAACCGAGATCTTCGACCGGCGCGGAAACTGGTACCAGGTCGATTTCGGCGGCCGCACCGGCTGGGCGAATGCGCGCTGGCTGCGCAATGGCTGCGGCTATTGAGCTATTTTCGCCTGAGCTAAAATAGCAGTTGCAACCAAATCGGCCGCTCCGCGTTGGCGGCGATGATGGACAGCAAGCCATTTGAAAAGCCGGTCGTGGTCGAACTCGGCCATGTCGGCAAGTATCGCCACATCCGCAGCGCCCAGGAGGCGGCGGAGTGCCTGATGACGGTCTGGCCACTCAATCGCGGGCCCCGTCATCGTGATGCCCTCGACACTTGCCTAAAAGTGCTGGAAGGTTATCGTTCGACGGCGGATGCGCGCCGGGCACTGATCGAAGCCGCCAGGGAATCGGACGTGCTGGTCGCAGACGACAGGCTGCCAGACGACAGGCTGGCCGACGACAGGCTGCATTGAGGCAACGGGCTTTCAACCGGAGGGTTTCATGGCGAAACTGACCTACAAGATCGTTGAGCATGACGGAGGCTGGGCCTACAAGGTCGGCTCGACATTCTCCGAAACGTTCCCCACCCATCAGGACGCCTTGCGCGCCGCCGAGATCGCTTCGGCCGAACAGCAGGTCGCCGGCAACACCGACGGCATCCAGTACGAGGACGCCGACGGCAACTGGCACGACGAGCTCGCCGACGGCCGCGACCGGCCGCAGACCGAGGTTTCGGATTAGGGCGTGTCGATATCCCAGTGATGCCGGCGTGCTTTACAGGTCGGTTTGGTAGCGCTACCGTCTTACATCGCGCGTGACCGGGGAGGAGCCTGGGCGTCGCCGCGGGCCAGGCAGAAAGCGGTTTCCTTCGAAGTCGTTGCAGGAATCAATCGGGAGGAGATCGATGGCGTCTGTCGCAATCGGCGATGTCTACAAATCATTTGGGACCGTCGAGGTCCTGCACGGGGTCAGCGTCGATATAAACGACGGCGAGTTCGTCACGCTGGTCGGACCTTCGGGTTGCGGAAAGTCGACCCTTCTCAGAATGATCGCCGGCCTGGAAAAGATCTCGCGCGGCCAGATCGCGATCGGCAAACGTGTGGTCAACAACGTTGCGCCAAAGGAGCGCGACGTCGCCATGGTCTTCCAGAACTATGCGCTCTACCCGCATATGACGGTTGCCGAGAACATGGCGTTCTCACTGATGCTCAAGGGCGTTCCCAAGACGGAGAGCGATGCCGGCGTGCGGCGTGCGGCCGAGATCCTGGGACTGGTGCCATTGCTCGACCGTTATCCCCGCCAGCTTTCCGGCGGCCAGCGCCAACGCGTCGCCATGGGCCGGGCGATCGTGCGCGACCCGCAGGTTTTCCTGTTCGACGAGCCGCTGTCCAATCTCGATGCCAAGCTCCGGGTGCAGATGCGCGCCGAGATCAAGGAACTGCACCAGCGCCTGAAGACGACGACGGTCTACGTCACCCACGACCAGATCGAGGCGATGACCATGGCCGACAAGATCGTCGTCATGCATGACGGCATCGTCGAGCAGATCGGGCCGCCACTCGAGCTCTATGACCGGCCGAACAACCTCTTTGTCGCCAGCTTCATCGGGTCGCCCGCCATGAATATGCTCAGGGGCGAGATCGTAAGCGACGGCTCGCCGTCGTTTCGCGGCGCCGGAGGGATTTCGGTCCCGTTGGCCTCGGCACTTTCCATCGGCAATGGTGAGCCGGTCGTGCTGGGGATACGGCCCGAGCATTTACGGCTGTCCGACCATCAGGGCATTCCGGTCACCGTCGCGGTGGTCGAGCCGACAGGGTCCGAAGTGCAGCTCATCGGCCGAACCGCCGGCGGCGAGGAGATCGTCGCCAATTTCCGGGAACGGCATTCCTTCACGCCGGGCGAAACCATCCGGCTTACGGCCGAGCCTGGCCTCATCCATCTCTTTCACGGCAAAACCGGACAGCGGTTCGAAACACCCATCGGGCAGTAGGACGGCAAGGACAATAAGCAGGAGGAAGCGAACATGAAATTCACCAGACGTGACGTGATCCGCACCACCGCCGGCGCAGCGGCGGGAGCCTTGGGAAGCCGGTTCATCGGCTCTCCCGCCTTTGCTCAGGAGGGGTTGAAATACAAGCCCGAGGACGGCGCCAAGCTCAGGCTGCTGCGCTGGTCGCCTTTCGTGCAGGGCGACGAGGATCAATGGCTGGCCAACACCAAGCGCTTCACCGAAGCGACCGGCGTCGAGGTCCGCGTCGACAAGGAAAGCTGGGAGGACATTCGCCCCAAGGCGGCGGTCGCCGCCAATGTCGGCTCCGGCCCGGACCTGATGTTCGTCTGGTTCGACGACCCGCACCAATATCCTGACAAACTGCACGATGTGACGGAACTAGGCGAATATCTCGGCTCGAAATATGGCGGCTGGCACGACGGACCGCACCAATATGCGACACGGCAAGGCAAGTTCCTCGGCCTGCCGCTGGCGACCATCGGCAATGCCATCGTCTATCGCGAAAGCTGGGTGAAGGAAGCCGGCTTCTCAGAATTTCCAAAGGACACGGCAGGCCTGCTCGAGCTTTGCAAGGCATTGCAGGCGAAGGGGCACCCGGCCGGCTTCACGCACGGCCACGGCGTCGGCGACGGCAACAACTACGCGCACTGGCTGCTGTGGAGCCATGGCGGCCAGATGGTCGACGAGAACAGCAAGGTGACGATCAACAGCCCCGAGACGCTGAAGGCGATCGAATACGCGCAGCAACTCTACAAGACCTTCATTCCCGGCACTGAAAGCTGGCTCGACGTCAACAACAACCGCGCCTTCCTGGCCGGCGAATTGAGCGTCATCGCCAACGGCATTTCGGCCTACAACACCGCCAAGATCAACAAGGACAAGGATCCGAAGCTGGCTGAAATAGCCAAGGACATCCGCACCACCAACCTGCCGATCGGCCCGGTCGGGAAATCCGTCGAGCTGTTCCAGGTGACCACGGCCGTGATCTTCGACTACACGCCCTACCCCAACGCGGCCAAGGCCTACCTGCAGTTCATGTTCGAGGATCCGCAAATGTCGCAGTGGATCACGTCGTCGGCAGGCTATTGCTGCCAGACGCTCAAAGCCTTTGACAACAACCCGGTTTGGACGGCCGATCCGAACAATGCCGCTTACGCCAAGGCCTCGGCGACGCTGCGGCCCAACGGCTATGCCGGCCCGCTCGGTTATGCCTCGGCGGCGACCATGGCCGACTATGTGCTGGTCGACATGTTCGCCAAGGCGGTGACCGGCCAGGCGACGCCACAAGAGGCGATGGAAGAGGCCGAAAAGCGCGCCAACCGCTACTATCGCGTTTGAGCCGGCTCGGCCGGGCAGCCATGCTGCCCGGCTTCGAATCGCGCATGGCCGCCCGGCCGTTTACGAAACCTTAGAGGAGCCGACCCATGGCCGTGACCTCCGCCGCCGTTCAGCCGCGTCCCTCGATCTTGTCTCGCATCCTGGCGACCTTGGCCGATAGCCGAAACGCGCTTGGCTTCGGCTTCATGCTGCCGGCGGCGGCACTGCTGCTGGTCTTCCTGACCTATCCGCTCGGGCTCGGCGTCTGGCTCGGCTTCACCGATGCTCGCATCGGCCGCCCCGGCATCTTCATCGGCATCGAGAATTACGAATATCTGTGGGACGACGCCGTCTTCTGGCTCTCCGTTTTCAACACCTTGCTTTATACGATCAGCGCCTCGATCCTGAAGTTCGTGCTCGGCCTCTGGCTGGCGCTTATCCTCAACCAGAACCTGCCGTTCAAATCGTTCTTCCGCGCGATCGTCTTGCTCCCCTGGGTGGTGCCGACGGTGCTGTCGGCGATCGCCTTCTGGTGGATCTACGATTCGCAGTTCTCGATCCTGTCCTGGGCGCTTATGGAAATGGGCCTGATCGACCATCGCATCAATTTCCTCGGCGATCCCGAGAATGCGCGGGCTTCGGTCATCGCCGCCAATGTCTGGCGCGGCATTCCTTTCGTCGCGATCACGCTGCTTGCCGGCCTGCAGACGATTCCGCAGTCGCTCTACGAGGCCGCCACGCTCGACGGCGCCAGCCGCTGGCAATTGTTCCGCTATGTGACGCTGCCGCTGCTGACGCCGATCATCGCCATCACCATGACGTTTTCGGTGCTGTTCACATTCACCGACTTCCAGCTGATCTATGTGCTGACCCGCGGCGGGCCGGTGAATGCCACCCACCTGATGGCGACGCTGTCGTTCCAGCGCGGCATTTCCGGAGGCCAGCTTGGCGAAGGCGCCGCGATCGCAGTCGCCATGATCCCGTTCCTGCTGGCGGCGATCCTGTTCAGCTACTTTGGCCTGCAACGGCGCAAATGGCAGCAGGGCGGCGGAGATTGACATGACCGCGATCGAAACGAGCAAACGCCCGGAACTCGACGAAGGCGGCATGGGCTACCTGCAGAGCGTGCCGCGCCGCGTGGTGACGGTCTACCTGCCGTTGCTGATATTCGTCATCGTGCTGTTGTTTCCGTTCTACTGGATGACGATCACGGCGGTTAAGCCCAATCTCGAGATGACCGATTACGCCAATTTCAACCCGTTCTGGGTGGTGCATCCGACGCTCGAGCATATCCGCTACCTGCTCTTCGAGACGTCCTATCCGGGCTGGCTGCTCAACACGATCATCATCTCGACCGCCGCCACCTTCCTGTCGCTGCTGGCTGCGGTGTTCGCTGCCTATGCGATCGAGCGCTTGAGGTTCTCCGGGGCGCGTCAGGTCGGCCTCGCGGTGTTCCTCGCCTATCTCGTGCCGCCTTCGATCCTGTTCATTCCGCTGTCGGTGATGGTGTTCAACCTTGGGCTTTACGACACGCCCTTCGCTCTCATCCTCACCTATCCGACCTTCCTGATCCCGTTCTGCACATGGCTGTTGATGGGTTACTTCCGCTCGATCCCGTTCGAGCTGGAAGAATGCGCGCTGATCGACGGGGCGAGCCGCTGGCAGATCCTCACCAAGATCGTGCTGCCGCTGTCGGTGCCGGGCCTGATTTCCGCTGGCATCTTCGCATTCACGCTGTCATGGAACGAGTTCATCTACGCCTTGACCTTCATCCAGTCGTCCGAAAACAAGACTGTGCCGGTCGGCGTGCTCACAGAGCTGGTGCGCTCGGACGTCTATGAATGGGGGGCGCTGATGGCGGGAGCGCTGATCGGCTCGCTGCCGGTGGTGGTGCTCTATTCGTTCTTTGTCGAGCACTATGTTTCCTCGATGACCGGAGCCGTGAAGGAATAGCCGATATCCTGATTAGGTTCGGAGGTATTCCCGGCGGCCGGGATGCGCGGGGCGGCACCCTGCCGGCCGATACCGCGTCCGGGAGGGTGTCAGCTGCCGGTGTCGGACTTCGGCGCAAATGCGCGGTCGGCAATGCGTTCGATGAAAGCGACGACCCGTTCCGGCTCGACGAATTGCGGCATGTGGCCAAGCCCCTCGACCGGCTCGAAATCGAGCCCGCTGATCTTTTCCATCACCGGCCAGCCGTGGATACCGATGCCCAGCACGCGGTCGGAAGCACCAAACAGAATGCCGGCCGGCATGGTGATTTCACCATAGCGTTGCTCGATGCGGCCAAGGTCATGCGCGATGGCCACGACATCGGTCGCTGTTGCGTAGAAATGGCTTGGCCTCAGTCCGCACCAGCCGCCGCCCTCGACCATATAGTCGGCCGGCGCCGTCTGTGGCGCGAAGATGAAGGCCAACGTGCGTTCTGCATATTTGAGAGCCGCCGGGATCGCCATCGTATGAGCCATGATCCGGCGCCGCAACGGCGAGTTGATGTAAAGCGGGCCGAACTTCTCGCGCGCGTCCGGCTCCATATGGGTCAGCGGCGCCAGCAAGGCGACACCGGAAATCGCCTCGGGATGCTCGACAGCCAGCGTCAGTGCGATGGCTCCGCCCAGCGAATGGCCGACGATCAGCGGCTTTTCCAGTCCCAGCATTTCGATGAAGCGCCGCACGATTTCGGCCTGCTCGGGCAACCGCCCGCTGGCGCCCGTGGCCCGCACCGAATAGCCGGAGCCCGGACGGTCGAGCGCAATCAGCCGATAGTTCGAGCCGAAAATTCCGAACAGCGTGTGGCGGAAATGATGAAGCTGCGCGCCGAGACCGTGCAGGAAGACGATCGGCCGGCCCTCGCCCGTCTCGACATAATGAATGCGGTTGCCGTCGATCTCGATGAATTTCCCGCTGGCCGGCACCAGCCTTTCGGCTTTCGCCGCGATCCGCCGTGTCGCCAGCAGAGGATAGGCTGCCACGACGAGCACCAGCAGAACCAGCGCGCCGGGCAGCCATGGAAGAATCGGTACCGGCATGTCTTGCTCAAGGCTCCAAACCGGCACGCAGCATCACCCGCCGAAGGGTCCACTGCAAGGGAGGTGGCACAGGTGGATCCGTCGTTTGGCGGCATTGCCGCCGGCCGTCCGCCGCGCTATCTCAGGCGACCCGTTTGCCGGAGCCTGCCATGACCGAAATCGTCACCGCCGCCATGCTCGTCATCGGCGACGAGATTCTGTCCGGCCGCACCAAGGACAAGAACATTGGCCACCTCGCCGATATCATGACGGCGATCGGCATCGACCTGAAGGAAGTGCGCATCGTTGCGGACGAGGAAGACGAGATCGTCGCTGCGGTGAATGCGCTGCGCACCCGCTACACCTATGTCTTCACCACCGGCGGCATCGGCCCGACGCATGACGACATCACCGCCGATTCGGTTGCCAAGGCCTTCGGCGTGCCATGCGAATACGACGCCAGGGCCTACGCCCTGCTGGAGGCAAGCTATGCTGCCCGCGGCATCGAATACACGGAAGCGCGCAAGCGCATGGCGCGGATGCCGCGCGGGGCAGACCACATCGACAACCCAGTGTCGGTTGCGCCGGGCTTTCGCATCGGCAACGTCCATGTCATGGCCGGCGTGCCGGCGATTTTCCAGGCGATGCTCGACAATGTCGTGCCGACGTTGCGGGCCGGCACCAAAATGCTGTCGGCCACCGTGGAATGTCCGTTCGGCGAAGGCCTGATCGGCGGGCCGCTGGGCGACATCCAGAAGGCGCATCCGGAAACGATCATCGGCTCCTATCCGAAATATGGCGACGGCAAATTCTGGACGGAACTGGTGGTGCGCGCCCGCAGCCGGCAGGCGCTGGACTCCGCACGCGCCGACGTAGAGGCTATGGTGGCGGGTTTGATCAAGGCAAACAAGGCGGGCTGATCGGCCGGCGTGACGGAACCAAGCATCACGCAGTGACGTTTGTCACGATGGGATCGCCGTAAGGAGTGACGGACGGCCATGCGATTCAAGACCATCGTCGCCATACTGCAGAACGAACAGGACGCCGAGCGCGTGCTCGACTGCGCGATCCCGCTGGCCAGCCGGTTCCAGAGCCATCTGATCGGCATTCATGCCGAGGCGCTGCCCGTGCCCTACACCTCGGCCACCGGCTTTCCGGACACCGAGTTCCTGCAGGTTTCGGCCGACATGAACCGGGAGCGCGCCGAGAAGTTGCAGGCCGCCTTTCACAATCGCGTCGAGAATTCCGGCCTGTCGTTCGAATGGCGCAGCCTCGAGAGTTTTTCCGGCGACAGCGCGCTGACCGGCATCTCGACCGTTCGCACCGCGGACCTGATCATCGCCGCGCAGCGCGAATCGGGCAGCGACCCGAGCGCCGACGTCGACACGCTGGTCTACGATGCCGGCCGGCCGGTGCTGGTGGTGCCGCATTCGGGTCCGCTGGTGACCAGCTTCAAGCATGTGCTGCTCGCCTGGAACGGCAGCAAGGAAGCCGCGCGTGCGGCCTTCGATGCCCTGCCCTTCATCATCGAGGCTGAAAAGACGGACATCGTCGTCATCGACCCGCCGGATACGCTCGACGAGGCGCCGGAAACGGCCGGCGCAGAGATCGCCGCCTCGCTGTCCAGGCACGGCGCGACCGTCAGCGTCTCGGTGCTGAGGTCCGGCGGCGCCTCGGTCGACGACATCATCCAGACCAGGGTCGCCGAAACGGGTGCGGACCTGCTCGTGCTCGGCGCCTACAGCCATTCCTGGCTGCGCCAGCTGCTGTTCGGCGGGGTCACGCGGACGGTGCTGCGCACCGCACCGGTGGCGGCTTTCCTGTCGCGGTAGCTTCACAGGGATAGCTTTCCACTCCCCTTGCCAAAGCCAAGCCTTTCCAGTTAATTCCGCGCGCATTCCATAGTGTCTGCGCGCGATGCGCGCTTTGCGGAGTGCGCGAAAGATGTCCCTGCCCGAAAAAGCCTTCCCGGTCTCCTGGGACCAGTTCCACCGCGATGCGCGCGCGCTCGCCTGGCGGCTTGCCGGCGCCAACAAGGGGCAATGGAAGGCGATCGTCTGTATCACGCGCGGCGGCCTGGTTCCGGCCGCCATTATTTCGCGCGAGCTTGGCATCCGCATCATCGAGACGGTCTGCGTCGCGTCCTACCACGACTACACCAGCCAGGGGCAGTTGCAGGTGCTCAAGGAGGTCACGCCGGCGCTGCTCGTGGATGACGGGGCCGGCGTGCTGATCATCGACGACCTTACCGACACCGGCAAGACGGCGGGCATCGTGCGCGCGATGATGCCCAAGGCGCACTTCGCCACCGTCTACGCCAAGCCGAAAGGCAGGCCGCTGGTCGACACCTTCGTCACCGAGGTCAGCCAGGACACCTGGATTTATTTTCCGTGGGACATGGGCTTCACCTACCAGAAGCCGATCGCCGACGACCACGCCGGCTGATTCGCGGCACCGCCGCTTATTGCAACCAGCCCGCCCAAGGCACCATCCGCAGCCGAGAAATGCCGGCGTGATGCTCGCGCGGCCGCCCCATTTGGGCGAGACCGGCGCAAATCGGCAGAATTTCGCTGGTCCATGAAACATTTAGCCGTAAGATTCATGAGACGGCAAATGATTCTGGAAGCTGGGGCAAGCTTCTCCGATGTTGACGAGGCCAACGACGCACAACCATCTGGCCGAAAGGGTCCAGCGACTCTTCGGCGCGGTGCCGTCCCGCCTGCAGGTTGCAGCGTTGCCTTGGCGCGATAGCGGGGACGGCATCGAAATCATGCTGATCACCAGCCGCGATACCGGCCGTTGGGTGCTTCCCAAGGGCTGGCCGGAAGCGAAGGAGCCGCTTTGCGAAGCGGCGGCGCGCGAAGCCGGCGAGGAGGCCGGGCTGCGCGGCACGATCTCGCATCACGAGGCCGGCCGCTATTTCTACGCCAAGGTGCTGGATTCTGGCGAGGAAGTGCCGTGCGAGGTTCTGGTGTTCCCGCTGCAGGTCGACAAAGTCGCCGACCGGTGGAAGGAAAAGCGGGCACGCACCCGCAAGTGGGTCAGCGCCGCCGAGGCTGTGGGCATGGTGCATGAACCGGACCTTCGCCAGATCATCGCCCATTTCTGCGCCGATCCACGCCGGTTCTCCTGAGCCCGGGCGGCGCATAGCCGCGGTCAGGTGCCGCGAACGCCATCGCCGAAGCACCTCCGCGCGGCGCCGAACCTTCCTCGCTGCGCTCCGCTTCTATCCCCGTTATCCACATATGTGACACACAAGATGTTGGGGTCATAAAAGCTACGCAAACGAATCCTTGACGGCGCAAAACGAGTCGCCTTTTATAGGCCATGCGCTCCTGTTGAGAGCGCGACCGGAAAAGTTTCGAGGCCGGTCTTTTTCCCGGAATATGTGCGTTTTGATCCGCATTCCCGCCTGTTTACGAGGCTGGCGAAGGCGTGGGATTTTGAAGCCTTGGGGAGCGAAAGGGGAGGATTGTCGGACTTGAATAAATTGTCTGTTAATACTATATTTAGTGTTTGCAGGTAGGTTCGACGCTAGATAATGTGAATTTCCCTCGACCGAGGGCGTTACAAAAAGTTTTCAGTTTTGAGGGACCCACAGGGTCCGTGAGCGCGTTGGACAGCGGCCTCGTAAGAGGTTCGACCGGCAGGGCGGCGGAGACTGTGACGATGAGAGCCGGGGTTTTCGAACGCCGGCAGACGGCGGGCATGCGCGTTTCGTCAAGAGGGCAGAAATCCTCTGGGAAAAGCGCTATATGTAGACAAAAGGGACCGGACCAATGCGCATCGAGCGTCGTTTCACCAAGCCAGGGCAATCAGCTTACGCGGAGATCGAATTCCGCAAGGCGCTTTCTGAGATCAAGAATCCGGATGGCTCGGTGGTGTTCCGCTTGGACAACATCGACGTGCCGGCGCAGTTCTCCCAGGTTGCCGCCGATATCCTGGCGCAGAAATATTTCCGCAAGGCTGGCGTCCCGGCACGGCTGAAGAAGGTCGAAGAGACGCAGGTTCCCTCCTTCCTGTGGCGCTCCGTGGCCGACGAGGCTGAACTGGCCAAGCTGCCGGAAGCCGAGCGCTACGGTTCCGAGACCGACGCCCGCCAGGTCTTCGACCGGCTTGCCGGCACCTGGACCTATTGGGGCTGGAAGGGCGGCTACTTCAAGTCGGAGGAAGACGCGCGCGCCTTCCGCGACGAGCTCGCCTATATGCTGGCCACCCAGCGCGTCGCGCCGAATTCGCCGCAATGGTTCAACACCGGCCTGCACTGGGCCTATGGCATCGACGGTCCGAGCCAGGGCCATTTCTATGTCGACCCGTTCACCGGCAAGCTGACCAAGTCGAAGTCTTCCTACGAGCATCCGCAGCCGCATGCCTGCTTCATTCAGGGCGTGCAGGACGACCTCGTCAACGAGGGCGGCATCATGGATTTGTGGGTCCGTGAGGCGCGCCTGTTCAAATATGGCTCCGGCACCGGCTCGAACTTCTCGTTCCTGCGCGGCGAAGGCGAAAAGCTGTCGGGCGGCGGCCGCTCGTCGGGGCTGATGAGCTTCCTCAAGATCGGCGACCGCGCGGCGGGCGCTATCAAGTCGGGCGGCACGACGCGCCGCGCGGCGAAAATGGTCATCGTCGACGCCGACCACCCCGATATCCAGGAATTCATCGACTGGAAGGTCAACGAGGAGCAGAAGGTCGCCTCGCTGGTCACCGGCTCGAAGATCGTCAAGAAGCATCTCGAAGCGATCATGAAGGCCTGCATCAACTGCGAAGGCAATGGCGACGATTGCTTCGATCCGGCGGTCAACACCGCGCTGAAGCGCGAGATCAAGGCGGCCAAGAAGGACGCGGTGCCGGAGAACTACATCTACCGCGTCATCCAGTTTGCCAAGCAGGGCTACACCTCGATGTCGTTCAAGACCTACGACACAGACTGGGATTCGGACGCCTATCTCACCGTTTCCGGCCAGAATTCCAACAATTCGGTGTCGCTGAAGGACGATTTCCTGCGCGCCGTCGAGCAGGACGGCGACTGGCATCTCACCGCCCGCAAGGACGGCAAGGTGCTGAAGACGCTGAAGGCGCGCGATCTTTGGGAAAAGATCGGCTATGCCGCCTGGGCGTCGGCCGATCCGGGCCTGCATTTCAACACGACGATGAACGACTGGCACACCTGCGCCTCGGCCGGTGCGATCCGGGCGTCCAACCCGTGCTCGGAATACATGTTCCTCGACGACACCGCCTGCAATCTGGCCTCGATCAACCTACTGCCCTATCGCAACGCCGACGGCACCATCGACATCGCTGCCTACGAGCACACGGTGCGGCTGTGGACCATGGTGCTGGAAATCTCCGTCATGATGGCGCAGTTCCCGTCGAAGGAGATCGCCAAGCTTTCCTACGAGTACCGCACGCTCGGCCTCGGCTACGCCAACATCGGCGGCCTGCTGATGACCTCGGGCATTCCTTACGATTCCGACGAGGGCCGCGCCATTTGCGCCGCCCTCACCGCGATCATGACCGGCACCGCCTATGCCACTTCGGCTGAAATGGCCGCCGAGCTCGGCGCCTTCCCCGACTACGACCGCAATGCGCAGAACATGCTGCGTGTCATGCGCAACCACCGCCGCGCGGCCTACGGCGAAAGGGACGGCTACGAGAAGCTTGCCGTCAACCCGGTGCCGCTGGTCGCCTCGGATCTCAGGCAGCAGGAGCTTGCCGACCATGCCAAGGCCGCCTGGGACCGCGCCATCGAGCTTGGCGAGGAGCATGGCTACCGCAACGCACAGGCAACGGTGATCGCACCGACCGGCACGATCGGCCTGGTGATGGATTGCGACACCACCGGCATCGAGCCCGACTTCGCGCTGGTGAAATTCAAGAAGCTGGCCGGCGGCGGCTATTTCAAGATCATCAACCGCGCCGTGCCGGAAGCGTTGCGCACGCTTGGCTATTCCGAGAGCCAGATCGCCGAGATCGAGGCCTATGCCGTCGGCCACGGCAATCTCAACCAGGCGCCCGGCATCAACCCCGGCTCGCTCAAGGCAAAAGGCTTTACCGACGAAAAGATCGCCGCACTCAATGCCGCGCTGAAGTCGGCCTTCGACATCAAGTTCGTCTTCAACCAGTGGACGCTGGGCGGCGACTGGGTGAAGGAGACGTTCGGCTTCACCGACGAGCAGCTCAATGATTTCTCGTTCGAGATGCTGCCGGCGCTGGGTTTCTCGAAGAAGGACATCGAGGCCGCCAACATCCATGTCTGCGGAGCGATGACGCTGGAAGGCGCGCCGTTCCTGAAGGCCGAACACCTGCCTGTGTTCGACTGCGCCAGCCCGTGCGGCAAGATCGGCAAGCGTTCGCTGTCGATCAACAGCCACATCATGATGATGGCGGCGGCACAGCCCTTCATTTCCGGCGCCATTTCCAAGACCATCAACATGCCGAACGACGCGACGGTGGAAGACGCCAAGGGCGCCTACATGCTGTCGTGGAAGCTGGCGCTGAAGGCCAACGCGCTCTATCGCGACGGCTCGAAGCTGTCGCAGCCGCTCAACGCCTCGCTGCTCGCCAACGGCGAGGAGGACGAGGACGAAGCGGTCGAGCAGCTGATCGCGGCACCGGCCGCGCAGCGCGCCGTGCAGGTGACCGAGAAGATCGTCGAGCGCGTCGTCGAGCGTCTCTACCGCGATCGCGAGAAACTGCCGAACCGCCGCAAGGGCTATACCCAGAAGGCGGTCGTCGGCGGCCACAAGGTCTATCTCAGGACCGGCGAATTCGATGACGGCCGCCTCGGTGAGATCTTCATCGACATGCACAAGGAAGGTGCCGCCTTCCGGGCGATGATGAACAACTTCGCCATCGCGATCTCGCTCGGCTTGCAATATGGCGTGCCGCTCGAGGAATTCGTCGAAGCCTTCACCTTCACCAAATTCGAGCCGGCTGGCATGGTGCAGGGTAACGACGCCATCAAGAACGCCACGTCGATCCTCGACTATGTGTTCCGCGAACTTGCCGTCTCCTACCTCGGCCGCCACGACCTCGCCCATGTCGACCAGTCGGATTTCGACAAGACCGCACTCGGACGCGGCATCAACGAAGGCAAGGCGACGCCCTTCTCCAAGGGTCTCACCCGCGGTGCCTCGCCGGTCAAGCTGGTGTCGGGCATGAGTGCCGAGCCCAAGGGCTTTGCTGGTTCGGGCTCCGGAACTCCGGCCCGTACCGCCCCGACCGCCTTCTCCGGCTCCAACGTGCTGACGCTGAAGCCGGCCAGTGACGAGGCCATTGCCTACAAGCGCGACTACGAGGAGCGCGCCAGGGAACTGGTCGAGGACATCGTCTACGCGGAAGCCTCCGACCCGACGGAGCTGTTCACCGATGAGGCCGCGAAAGAAGCAGCCGAAGCCAAAGCGCTCGCCGCCAACCGGCGCCAGCAATCATTGATGCAGGGCTACACCGGCAACGAATGCTCGGAATGCCATAACTTCACGATGGTGCGGAACGGGACTTGCGAGAAGTGTGATACTTGCGGGGCTACGAGCGGATGTAGCTGAGATAGCTGATAGGCAAGTTCATCGCTTGGAGGTGGGTTGACGGCAACCCACCTTTAACGGCCAAAGCTCGCGACGTTGCTCGTGCGGTCGTTCAAACGCTGTGCTCGGCCCTAACCCAATACGCGGGTCAGTAGTCCCAGACAGCCGGCACGCAACGAAAGACATCGCCGTCCACCGCCACATGGCAGATAGACGGGAACGGCAGGTGAGTGGCCACCAGCGGCTCGCGGGTCGCCGCCAGCTCCCGCAAAAGATTGATCCGGACGCGGGCCGCCTCCTCGGGGTCGTGTTCGAAGCCGTTGTGCCAGTCGGGTTGGTCGAACCCGACCTGGAACACGGCGTCGCCGGCGAAGGTCAGCCGATCGCCGCCGGACGCTAGGCGGACCACGCTGTGCCCGGGGGTGTGGCCGCCGGTGAGCGTGACGACCACCCCCGGCGCCACCTCATGCTCCGTCTCAAACGGCCGCAACTGGCTGTGGTAGTCGTTCACGAACCGCCTGGCCGCCCGCCGCAGCGCATCCGGGAACCCCGTTGGAGACGCGGGAGAAATCGGGCGACTCCCAGAACTTGAGCTCGGCGGCCGCCACGTGAATCCGCAGATCCGGACGCAGCCGGTCCTTCACCCCGTCGATGAGCAGCCCGCCAATGTGGTCCATGTGCATATGGGTCAGCACCACGTCGGTGACGGATGCGAGATCGATGCCGGCGGCCTCCAGTCGCGAGACCAACCGCCCGGCCCTCGGCAAGTGCAAGTCCGGGTCCATCCCCAGCCCGGCGTCCACGAGTATGGTCCGGTCGCCGCTGCGTACGACGACCACGTTCAGCGGCCACTCGAGCACGTCCGGCGGCAGGAACATGTCGTCCAGCCAGGCCGCCCGGAGGGCCGGGTCGACGTTGTATGCCATAACCGGCGCTGGTATCGGCAGCACTCCATCGCTGACCACCAGCACGTCGATGTCGCCGACCTGCAGCGCGTAGCGCGACGGAACCAATTCGGGCTCCGGTCTACCGTTGCTGTGCTTGGCGTTCAGGCTGTCGGCGCAGTGCTGGATCGAGGGGTGTGAAATGTTGTCCAAGCTCATGTTTGTCTCCTGCTGACCAGTCGTGCGGGTTTTTGTTTCTGCCTGCGACATGATGCGCTCCTGTTTTGCGTGATCGAGACGTGTGGGTCACAAGCCACGTCGGGGACCCTATGGGGAAGCGTGTCGGCTATCGAGCTACACCTGAGGATGGGTCAGCCTGTGCTCTCAGTGGACCGCAGCGAGGATTTGGTGGTGAAGAGGCTGGCATGAGGGAGTAGACGCTCTCGCCCACCGAACCGCGCCCCGCGCTCAGCGTTGACTCGAAGCCGTCCTCAATATCCGTGACGATGTGCTCATTAGAGCAGGAAAGATCTCAGGAGGAGCTGCTGTTCAACTACGTCGGTGTAGATGATCGGCCGCTGGCCATAATGACATTTCCAACCGAAGAGGTCGCGCAATGCGTTACGTGGCAGTCATCGAAAAGCCGGAAACAATTTTTCCGCTTAGCTGCCGGACCTACCCGGCTGCATTGCGATCGGTGCTCGAGGTGGAAAAACCGAAATTCGCGACGCAATACGCTTTCACATCGAAGGCCTCGCGCGCCGATGGACTGGATGTGCCCAAAGGTGTCAGCCTGGCTCGTCTTTGTGAGCTCCGCCCCCTTGTTTGGGGTTTCGGCGGCGGTTTCGGCCCGGGCGGCCGGGCTGCGGGCGCACCTATCCCGTGATGGCGGCCCATCG